>JAFSYK010000035.1 GCA_017449975.1 Bacteroidales bacterium | reverse complement strand
CTTGTTGGCGAGCTCGTAAATCTTGTCCAGCGGACAGACGTTGCCGTCCATCGAGAAGACGCCGTCGGTCACGATGATGCGGAAGCGGTTCTTCTGGGCGGCCTTCAGCTGCTCCTCGAGGTCGGCCATATCGGCATTGGCGTAGCGGTAGCGCTGTGCCTTGCAAAGACGCACGCCGTCGATGATGGAGGCGTGGTTGAGGGCGTCGCTGATGATGGCGTCCTCTTCGGTGAGCAGGGGCTCGAACACGCCGCCGTTGGCGTCGAAGCAGGCAGCGTAGAGGATGGTGTCCTCGGTGCCGAAGAACTCGGCAATCTTCTTCTCAAGTTGCTTGTGCAGGTCCTGGCAGCCGCAGATGAAGCGGACGGAGGCCATACCGTAGCCGCGGGCATCCATACCCTTCTTGGCGGCCTCGATAAGCTCGGGGTTGTCGGCGAGACCCAGGTAGTTGTTGGCGCAGAAGTTCAGGCACTTCTTGCCCTTCACCAGGATTTCGGCGCCCTGCGGACTCTCGATGATGCGTTCATGTTTGTAAAGACCAGCGGCCTCGATGTCGGCCAGCTCTTTCTGAAGATGTTGTTGGAATTTGGTATACATGGTGTTTGAATTTGAGAATTCGGGAATGTGTTAGTGTTTGATTATTTATTTGTAGTTAAATTAGTTAAAGGAAGTAAAAGTAGTTAAAGGACAAATGTACTAGCCGCTAAATTTTTAGTTTTTACTTTTTAGTTTTTAGTTTTAAAGGATCACTAAATTATCCTTGCAAAGGTACAAGTTTTTTTTCACTTGGTGTCGCACTTTCATACCTAACTTTTTCAAAAAGACAGATTCAAATGACACCACTTCCCATGTCAGAAAAAATGTGTATCTTTACAAATTCTAAAATCATCCGTTCATTCGACTGAAAAACAAGAGGCACTATGGCAAAACAAAATAACACCAAACAATCAAAACCCATGGAGGCGGCGCTGTGGGAGTCGTGCAACAAGTTGCGCGGGGCCGTGGAACCGGCGGAATACAAGCATGTGGTTTTGAGTCTCATCTTCCTCAAGTATGCCGGCGACCGCTTCGAACAGCGCAAACAGGAACTTGAGGCGCAGGGATTGAAGGAATATGTCGATACGGTGGAGTTCTACACTGCCGAAAACGTCTTCTACCTGCCACCACAGTGCCGCTGGTCGTACATCATGCAGAACGCCAAGCAGAGCAACATCTTCCAGATTATCGACGACGCGCTGGCCGACATCGAGAAGAAGAACAAGCAGCTGGCGGGAGCATTGCCCAACAACTACTACTCCAACCTCGGGCTGGACAAGACCAAGTTCGCCTCCCTCCTCGACGAAATCAACAAGCTCGACACCGTCCGCGACTCCGAGAACGACCTCATCGGTCGCGTGTATGAGTACTTCCTCGGCAAGTTCGCTATCGCCGAAGGCAAAGGCAAGGGCGAATACTACACCCCCAAGTCCATCGTCAACCTCATTGCCGAACTCATCGAGCCCTACGACGGCAAGATCTACGACCCCTGCTGCGGCTCGGGCGGCATGTTTGTGCAATCGATGAAGTTTGTCCGCGCCCACCACGGCAATATGAAGAACATCAGCGTCTACGGACAGGAAAACACCAACACCACCTTCAAGCTGGCACGCATGAACCTGGCCATCCGTGGCATCTCGGCGGCCATCCGTCAGGGCGACACGTTCCACAACGACCAGCACGCCGACCTGAAGGCCGACTACATCATGGCCAACCCACCCTTCAACCAGAAGGACTGGCGCGAAGCTAACCAGCTCACCTCTGACCCACGCTGGAGTGGCTACGAGACGCCTCCGACATCCAACGCCAACTATGGCTGGATTCTGAACATATTGTCGAAGCTCTCCAACCGTGGTGTGGCGGGCTTCCTGCTGGCCAACGGCGCCCTGAGTGCCGACGGCACCGAGCTGGCCATCCGTCGCAAGCTCATCGAGAACGACAAGGTGGAGGCCATCCTCATCCTGCCCCGAAACATGTTCTACTCCACCGACATCAGCGTCACGCTGTGGATACTGAACAACAACAAGAAAGCGCATGTCGAGACGAAAAACGGCGAGGAGGTACACTACCGCGACCGTGAGGGCGAGGTGCTCTTCATCGACCTGCGGCAGCAGGGCGAGCCCTTCGAGAAGAAATACATCCAGTTCTCACCCGAGCAAATACAGCAGATTGCCAACACCTACCATTGCTGGCAGCGTGCCGGCCACGAGCAGACCTACCACAACGAGCCGGAGTACTGCTACTCCGCCACCCGCCAAGAGATAGAGCAGAAAGGCTGGAGCCTTGTCCCCAGCAAATACATCGAGTTCCGCAACCGCGACGAGCAGATAGACTTCGATGCTAAGATGAAAGAGTTGCAATCCGAGATGCGTGACCTGCTGAAACAGGAAGAGGCAAGCACAAAGGAACTGAAATCACTCTTTAAAAAACTGGGGTATAGTATTTAAAAATGATAGTATAAATGAGTAACGAAATAGATATAAATGCCATTGAAAATGTTAGCAGCAGCCTATATACGGGAGTCGCTAGCATAATCGATCATGCACGCCAAGAGGTTGTGGTGTATGTTAACAAGCATGCCAATATGATGTTTTGGCATATTGGTCAGTACATCAATGATGATCTTGGCTACAGGCAGTACTCGTCTTATGGTAACAAGATTCTTGCGACACTGTCGCAAAAATTGACAGAGCGTTTTGGGAAGGGATATACCTATTCCGCTTTGACGAGAATGATGAAAGTCGCCAAGTGTTACAGTGACGAAGCAATGTTTGCGACACTGTCGCAAACATTAACCTGGAGCCACTTTATAGAACTTGTCACTATTGATGATGATGCTAAACGATTATTCTATCAGCAGATGGGAATTGCTGAACATTGGAGCATCAGACAACTGCGTGACAAGCAGGATGCGATGCTCTATGAGCGTTCTCTGGTTGCGGTAAAGCCAGAGGACGAAATCGTTAAGACTTTGGAGAAAGTATCGCCTATCCATATGGAACCAGATGTGGTTCTTCGCAATTCGTATATACTGGATTTCTTGGGATTAGGTCGTTACTACACCGAAAAAGAACTTGAGGATGCTATAGCATTGCAGTTAGAGGCTTTTATTTTGGAGTTGGGGCAAGGTTTTGCCTTCCTTGAACGTCAGAAACGTTTCACCATTGATGGAACTGATTACTATCTTGATTTGTTGTTCTATCATCGGAAACTGAAGTGTTTGGTTGCCATTGACTTGAAACTCGGGAAATTCAAGCCAGAATATAAGGGTCAGATGGAATTATATCTAAGATACATGCAGAAAAATGATATGCAGCCAGATGAAAACCCACCTATTGGCCTATTACTTTGCAGCGAGGGGAATACCGAACATATTGAGCTAATGATGCTGAACGAAGATCGTATCAAGGTTGCTCAGTACCTTACTTGTCTACCTGATAAACAATGGTTTGTGGATAAGCTGAATCGTTCTATTCTTATTGCCAAAGAATATACTGAAGCTGCAAAAAATAGTGAGGAAAATGGAATATAAGCAATTAGGCGACTATATCAGGGAGGTGAATGTCCGCAACCGCGACTTGAAGGTGACGCGGCTGGTAGGGCTTACGATTGACAAGGCGTTTATTCCTTCGGTTGCGAATGTTATAGGTACCGACCTGTCCAATTATAAAGTTATCTGCCGAGAGCAGTTTGCCTGTAGTTTGATGCAGGTAAGTCGTGATGGGAAAATGCCCATTGCTATGTTTGAAGAAGATGAGGCCATTATGTCTCCTGCCTACCCTATGTTTGAGGTGGTTGACAAAACGAAGTTGTTGCCTCAATATTTGATGATGTGGTTTTCACGCAGTGAGTTCGACCGCGAGGCAAGTTACTATGCCGTTGGCGGTGTTCGAGGCAGTTTGACTTGGGAAGATTTTTGTAATATGCAACTTCCCGTTCCGAGCATTGAGCGGCAGCGGGAAATCGTGTCGGAATACGAGACGCTGACGCGCCGCATCCGCCTCAACGAGCAGATGATTGCGCACCTCGAAGCCACCGCCCAAGCCCTCTACCGCAAAACCTTCGTCGACAACATCGACAAAGAAAACCTCCCCGCCGGCTGGCGCATAGGAACATTTACGGAAGTTATAGATATTTGTGGTGGTGGAACACCAAGTACGGATATTATTGAATATTGGGAAGATGGTAATATTCCGTTTTATTCACCAGGAGATAAAACAAGTTTCTATTATTCCTTGGTAACGGGAAAGCATATTACAGAAAAAGGATTAATACATTGTAATAGTAAGTTATATCCAGAAAATACAACATTTGTTACGGCTCGTGGTGCTACTACAGGAGGTCTGACCTTGACAGGATGTCCTATGGCAATGAATCAGACATGCTATGCACTTGTAGCAAAAGATAGGCAGAATTCCTTTTATGTTCATCAGTTAGCATTGGAAATGATGATATCATTAAAGAATGAGGCTGTTGGAGCGACCTTTGAGGCGCTGGTTACTAAAGATTTTGAAAACACAGAAATAGTAATAGCTCCGATAAAAGCAAGAAATGCTTTTAATAAAGAAGCAGAAGTTCTTTATGAGAATATGCTGATAATACAACAAGAAAACACAAAATTAACAGAATTACAGTCTTTGCTTCTGGCAAAGATGGGGAAATGATAAAATTAATGATAATATGAGTCTTTACGAAGGATTAAAGGATGTTGCTAAAGTCGTGCAACAGGCTGATAATGTTGAATTATATCGGCAACTAATTGATTTATGCGAACAAGCTTTAGATTTACAAGCCAAAATAAGAGAGCTGACGGAGGAAAATGCAGAACTTAAGAAGAAGCATAATTTAGAAGAGCGCATCCAACGACATAAAGAATTATACATAACATTAGAAGGAGAGGACTGCGACATCTTTTTTTGTTCACATTGTTGGGATAATGATAGAAAACTGATTCAGTTGGAGAAGTCGTACGGAGAGAGCACATGCCCTCAATGTCACTGGAGTTGTATATATGATAAAATTGAATATGAGAAATATAAACAAAGATATTATTATTAGTAGTAGATAATTATTATTGTGCAGAAACATAAAACGAGAAATTAAAAATAATTCATTTGAAAAAGTTGGGGAATAATAATATGGCACGCCGGAACACTATACCCAATAAAACACTACGCCTTCTATATGCCCATTCGGGGAACTGTTGTGCATTTGAAGGATGTCATAATCCCATTTTTGAGGATGACGGAACATTGACAGGAGAGTGTTGTCACATTGAAGCCTATTCCAAAGATGGTCCAAGATATAATGAACAACAAACGGACGAGGAAAGAAATGGTTATGGTAATTTAGTGTTCATGTGCCATAGACACCATAAAATCATAGATAGTCATCCAGAGCAATATACTGTTGAAAAACTGAAAACCATCAAAAAATCACACGAAAATAAATATTCGGCACAGCATTTAGAAGCAACCGATACAATGTTACTTTTGTTGCAAAAGGATTCGGAAAGATATTGGACTTCACTGCATTTGATGGACAAAATGGATGACTCTGGTTTCAAAATGGAATTGGGAGAAAACGATATTTATTCTTTAATGGAAAACATCAAAGAGACATACGAATGTTTGCAAAATAACATTAATTCAGTCGTTGAATCTTCTAGAAGATTGCAAGAAGATCTTATAAAGGAGTGCGATAAATGCGGAATTGATTATAGTAGCTTCGACAAAATACCATACACTGAAAATAGTTTAGTTTGCAGAGATTGGGAATCTGTAAATCTTGCATTCCCAAACTGTATGGCAATGCTTAAAACAAGATATTGTCAGTTATGTGTGAATTTGTTAGAAAAGTTAGTGGTTTACAATCAAGATTATTTGGATTTATTATATAAATGCAAAAATGAATTAAATGATGCACACAAATCAGCCTACTATATTGATTAATGTACTTTATGACATACAGATTTTTAACTTTTGGCAAAAGGTCGGTTTTGTGGATTAGGGAATGGCTTTTGAACAGGTGGGTTTTGTTCGGGTTTTCTTCGGGATTCGTTCGGACATTGTTCGAGATTGGTAATGGTAGGCAAAAGGTCGGTTTTAGAGAGTAATTAATATAAAATGAATTGGTAACAATCAGATAATAGAGTCAAGATGAAAGATATTACTCCTATTGAAAAGGGTTCTTTGTTCGGCGATGCTTGCACTATTGTCGAGCAAGCACAACGGACTGCCTATAATTCAGTTAACGTCACGCTAATCAAACGCAACTGGCTACTTGGCATGCGTATCCAGAAAGAAATTCTCAATGAACAACGGGCAGAGTACGGAGAGCAGGTGGTGATGCAGCTAGCAGAAAGATTGACAGATAAATATGGAAAGGGGTTTATCAAAAGGAATCTGCATCATTTTGTGGATTTCTATTGTAAGCACCAGGACTTTTTCCACGCAGTGAGTGGAAAATCCGAAATTGTTCCAACACCGCTGGAACAATCTGAAGGTTTTGAGATTGTGAACGCAGCGAGTTCACAATTATCAATTACTACAACCAACATTGTGAACGCAATGAGTTCACAATCTTCTGTGGCAGACATACTGCAATCATTAACTGCAAAATCACCCATTCGCCTTTCCTGGACACACTATCGCATTATTCTCCAGGAGACTAGCAAGGAAGCTCGCGATTGGTATGAACGTGAGGCTGCCAACGAGATGTGGAGCACACGGACACTGCAACGTAACGTCAGCAGCCAGTACTACCATCGAATGCTGATATCGCAACACAAAGAGTTGGTGCACGAGGAAATGATTGAGAAAACCACTCCACTGCAGGACAAGATGGAATTTATCAAGAATCCGGTAATTGCCGAATTCCTCGGTTTTCCACAGGAGGTGACGTTTACAGAGTCTGAACTTGAGACAAGTATCATCAACAACTTGCAAAAGTTCATTATGGAGCTGGGGAAGGGCTACGCCTTTGTTGCCAGACAGCAACACATCCATACAGAGAAGGAGGATTATTATATTGACTTGGTTTTCTATAATTACTTGTTGAAATCGTTTGTGTTGATAGACCTCAAAACGACCAAGGTAACCCATCAGGATGTAGGCCAGATGGATATGTATGTTAGGATGTATGATGAGTTGAAACGAGGTGAGAATGACAATCCCACCATTGGCATTTTGATATGTGCCGACACGGATGAAGACATTGCACGATACTCAGTACTCCACGACAATGACCAACTGTTTGCTGCTAAATATAAGACCTATATGCCAACAGACGAGGAGTTGCGTGCAGAGATAGAGGCACAAAAGAATATATACTATTTGCAACACAAAGAAAAACAGCATTATGCCATACTTCAACGAAAGCCAATTAGAGATGTCGATTGTCACCCTGCTGCAGGAGCAGGGGTATGACTACGTCAAAGGAGAGGATATCGTGCGCGACCTTGACGAGGTGGTGCTGCGCGACGACCTTGCGCAATATCTCCGCAGCCGCTACAAGAACGACGGCATCACGGAGCAGGAAGTGGAGGCAGCCATCCGCATCATCATGCAGAAGGCCGGCGGCAGCCTCTACGAGGAGAACCGACACACGATGAATCTGCTGATGGACGGCTTCTCGCTGAAACGTGAGGACGCGACCCGGCAGAACCTCTACATCCAACCCATCGCTTTCGAAGAGAGTCAGCAGAAACATAACATCTTCAAGGTTGTCAATCAATACGACATCGTAGGGAACCAGCGTCGCATACCTGATGCCATTATCTTCCTGAACGGCCTGCCTGTAGTGGTGTTTGAGTTCAAGAGCGCTATCAAGCAGAACACCACCATCGAGGATGCCTACAAGCAGCTGACCATCCGCTACCGACGCGACATCCCTGCGCTGTTCAAATACACCGCCTTCATCGTCATCTCCGACGGCGTGAACAACAAATTCGGCACACTCTACACCCCCTACGAATTCTTCTACGCCTGGCGCAAAGTCAACGCCAAGGACAAGGCCGACAGCGGCATCCCCTCGCTGAAGACGATGGTGGCAGGATTGTTTCGTAAGGACCGCCTTATCGATGTCGTCCACAACTTCATCTACTTCCCCGACACCTCGAAAGACGAGCGCAAGTTCATTTGCCGCTATCCGCAATATTTCGCTGCCCGAGCCCTGTACCAGAATATCCTCAACCACAGCAAGCTCAACCCCGGCGGCGACGGCAAGGGCGGTACCTATTTCGGCGCCACGGGCTGTGGCAAGTCGCTGACGATGCTCTTCCTGTCGCGATTGCTGATGAAGAGCAAAGCCCTGTGCAGCCCGACCATCATCCTTATCACCGACCGCACCGACCTCGACGACCAGCTGTCGCGTCTGTTGCTGAACGCCAAGCAGTTTGTGGGCGACAGCGTGATAGAGCAGGTGGAGAGCCGCGAGGACCTGAAGGCCAAACTACAGGGACGCACTAGCGGCGGCGTGTTCCTCACCACCATACAGAAGTTTTCCAAGGACATCAACCTGCTATCCAACCGCGCCAACATCATCTGCATCAGCGACGAGGCACACCGTTCTCAGACGGGCTTGGAGGAGAAGGTGGAGATAACTGACAAGGGTGTGCGCCGCTCGTATGGCTTTGCCAAATACCTTCGCGACTCGCTGCCCAACGCCACCTACGTGGGCTTCACCGGCACACCCATCGACCCGACGCTCGAGGTCTTCGGTCCCATAGTGGATGAATACTCGATGATAGAGGCCGTGAACGACGGCATCACCAAGACCATTATGTACGAGGGACGTGCCTCGCATGTCTTCGCCGACAGCGAACTCATCAAGCAGATAGAAGCCTATTACGACAAATGTGCCGAAGAGGGCTCGACCGACTACCAGATTGAGGAAAGCAAACGGGCAATGACCCAGATGAGCGTACTGCTCAACAGTCCCGACCTTATCCATAGGCTGGCGGTGGACTTCATACAACACTACGAGCGCCGTGTGGAAGAGGGCAGCACCGTGAAAGGCAAGGCGATGATAGTCTGCGCCACCCGCGAAATAGGCTATGCCATATACAAGGCGATAATTGCCTTGCGACCCGAATGGGCAGAGGTGAAAGTATGCGGCGACGGGGAAGAACTCAGCAAAGAGGAGGCCGAGAAGATAAAGCCGATGGAGAAGGTCAAGATGGTCTTCATCCGTCAGAAAGACGACCCCGAAGAGCTGTACAACCTGCTGGGTACCGACGAAGACCGCAAGAAGCTGGACCTGCAGTTCAAAGAAGAGAAGTCGAACTTCAAGATCGCCATCGTGGTGGACATGTGGATAACGGGCTTCGACGTGCCCTGTCTGGACACGATGTACTGCTACAAGCCGTTGCAGATGCACACACTGATACAGACCGTGAGCCGCGTGAACCGCAACTATCCCGGCAAGGACAAAGGCCTGATTGTCGATTACCTCGGCATCAAGAAGAAGTTCAACCAGGCGATGAAGAGATATGCCAACGGCGGACAGAACGAGACGCCGGTGGAGACCATCGACAGTGCCGTCAAGCTGTTCAAGGACGAACTGGACCTGCTGCGGCGCATGTTCCACGGCTTCGATTATAAAAAATTCTTCACGGGCACACCGCTGGAACAACTCGACACCTTGCAACTGGCCGCCGAGCGCATTCAACAGACCGACGAGACGGAGAAGCGATTCATGAAGCACACCACCATCATGAAGTCGGCCTACAACATGTGCAACAACGACGAGCGTATCAGCAGGGACGAGGTGAACGATGTGCATTTCTTCACGGGTGTGCGCTCGGTCATCTACAAGACCACCGTCGGCGAATCGCCCGATGCCTCGCAGATGAACCGCCACGTGCTGCAGCTGGTCAACGAGGCGCTTATCTCGGAAGAGGTGGTGGTCATCAACAGCATGTCGCTCGACAACACCGAACAGATCGACCTGCTGGCCACACAGTATATGGAACGCCTGAAACGACTGCCCTATCAGAACACAAAAGTCAAACTGATGGAGCAGCTGCTGAAGCGGGTCATTGACAGCGTAAAGAAGGTGAACAAGGTGAAAGCCGTCTGTTTCACCGAGCGGCTGAACGGCATCATAGACCAGTACAACGACCGGTCGGACGACATTGTGCTGGCCGATGAGATTGTGACAGAGGTAGCCAACCAGCTGGCGGAGCTGTTTGAAGAAATCAAGAAAGACAGCGTGTTGCCCGAAGGAATACCCAACATCGAGGTCAAAGCCTTCTACGACATTCTGAAGGCCGTGGCCGAGCAGTATGGATTTCTCAACGAATACACAGAGGAGCAGTACATTGCCCTGGCCAAGGATGTGAAAGAGGTGGTCGACGACAAGACACAATACATCGACTGGGACAAGAAATCCGACATCAAGGCGCAGCTGAAGGTACAAATCATCCTCACCCTCGCCAAACACAAATACCCGCCGGCGACACGCGACGAGGTGTTCAAGGCCATCTTCGAGCAGGCGGAGAATTTCAAGAAGAACAGAGCCACTACGATAGCCTTAAATGTAAAACCCTACTCGATGAACGAAGAAGAACCGCTTCCTATGGCGGCGGAAGGAGAAAATTTCTTATTTTTGTAATTTATATGTCGGGGCAGGAATACTATAATGTGGCGGGGCATGGCTTCGCGGTGAGGTTGCTGCAGCCGCTTCCTCTGGAGAACTACCGGCCGTTTGTCGCGACGGCGGGACCGGTGGTCTTCACGTTGGAGGAGGTGACGGCACTGCCGCCGTTGACACTGGAGCCGGTGGCGCTGCCGTCGGCGCAGGACGCCGACGCTGCCCACATCATCCTCTCCACCGCGCGGTGGGACGACGGGCGCGGCTTCCTCTTCGAGCTGGCACCAAACGCCAGCGCGCCAACCTCCGCACAACTGCTGGTGGAGCGCGACAGCGGCAAGGGCTGGATTGTGGTCAACGACGAACAAGAACGACGCTTTGCCGTCGACAGCAGCCTGATGTTGCTCTACGCCCTCTTCAGCGCCAACCGACAGACCTTGCTGATGCACGCTTCGACGGTCGTGAAGTCGGGCATCGGCTACCTCTTCCTCGGCATCAGCGGCACCGGAAAGAGTACCCACAGCCGTCTGTGGCTGGAGACGTTGGACGAGGTGACGCTGCTCAACGACGACAACCCCGTGGTGCACATCGGCGACGATGGTGTGGCACGTGTCTACGGGACACCCTGGAGCGGCAAGACGCCATGCTACCTCAACCATAGCGCTCCTGTCGGCGCCATCGTCGACCTGGAACAGGCACCCTACAACGAGATTGTACGACTGTCAGCACCTGAGGCCTACGCCGCAATACTCTCTTCGTCGTCGGGCATGAAATGCGACAGCGCGACAGCCGACGGACTGCACAACACGCTGGCCGCCCTGCTGACGCAGGTGGGATGCTGGCATCTGCGTTGCCTGCCCGACCACGCCGCAGCACAACTCTGCCACAGCACCGTGGGCGTCACAGCGCCCCTGGCCGGACAACCCATCGAAATATCCAACGCCATACTGCTCTCCGCCGTAGCCGACATGCTCCGCGAAGGCAAACAGGTGACCCTCGCCACCAAAGGATACAGTATGCTGCCCTTCATACGCGGCAACGTCGACAGCGTGCGCCTGCAACGTCACGAACACTACAGTGTGGGCGACGTGGTGCTGGCCGAGGTGTTGCCGAAACATTATGTGCTTCACCGCATCATCGGCATAGCGGGCGACGCCGTCACCCTGTCGGGCGACGGCAACCTACAGGGCACCGAACACTGTCGCACAGAGAACATCATCGGTCGCGCCGAAGCCATCGTCGGACCGAAAGGGCGAGAGAGAAAGGTGGCAACGGCCCAACTATGGCGGCGACTGCCCTACTGGGTGCGCCGGATAGTGCTGGCGGTACTGCACCGCACAGAGTGGCTGTGGGGAAATAAGAATTGAAAACAATAAAATAGATAACCATGAAACAGAAAGCAGGATTCAAATTGCGCCAAATATGCGGTGAGAACATCATCACCGCCGAGGGTATCAACCACGTCAACTTCAACAAACTGATGGTGCTCAACCCCTCCGCCGCCTTTCTGTGGAGCCATGTGGAAGGTGAGGATTTCGACAACGCACGTCTCGCCGCGCTGCTGACCGAAGAATACGGCATCGACGGCGACACCGCACTCCACGACGCCGAAGCCATCGCGAAGCAGTGGTTGGAGGCTGGATTGGTTGAGGAGTAGGGATTTCAGTAGTTAAGGAGGTAAGTAGTTAAGTAGTTAAGGCAAATGTTATTGGGCGGTGGGTTAGTAGTTAAGGCAAATGAATGGTTAGTGGTTATGGGTTATTGAATTTAGTAGTTAAGGTAATACACAAGATTATGTAGGGGCGTACCCCTGTGTACGCCCGATTCATTAATAGGAAAATACTGCTGCTCGGTAAAATTTAGAGAAATCGACTACGACAAAAAAGCGTATCTTTGCAGTGGGCAAGGTGGGTTTCACCGATGCCGAAAGAATAGTTATGGAGATAAAACTGAACACAATAGAAGAAGCCATTGAAGACTTCAAGGCCGGAAAATTCGTCATCGTCGTCGACGACGAAGACCGCGAGAACGAAGGCGACTTTATCATTGCCGCCGAGAAAATCACACCCGAGCATGTCAATTTCATGCTCAAGAACGGCCGCGGCGTGCTCTGCTCGCCTGTCACCGAAGAGCGCTGCCATGAGCTGAACCTCGACATGCAGGTGCATGACAACACCTCGCTGCTGGGCACTCCTTTCACCGTGACCGTTGACCTGCTGGGCAACGGCTGCACAACGGGTGTGTCGATGCACGACCGTGCCGCCACCATCCGTGCCCTCGCCGACCCCAAGACCCAGGCAGCCGATTTAGGTCGTCCTGGTCATATCAACCCGTTGCGGGCCCGCAACGGCGGCGTGCTGGTGCGTGCCGGCCACACTGAGGCGGCTGTCGACCTGGCACGATTGGCAGGACTCTACCCCGCCGGTGCCCTCATCGAAATCATCAACGACGATGGCACCATGGCCCGTCTGCCACAGCTGATGGAGGTGAGCCAGCGTTTCGGCATCAAGATTGTCACCATCAAAGACCTTATCGCCTACCGTGTAGCGCACGAGACACTCATCCGCAAAGAGGAAGAGGTGTTCCTGCCCACCCGCTGGGGCAATTTCAAACTCACCGCCTACACCCAGCTGGACAACGGCACCACACACATGGCGCTGTCGAAAGGCGAATGGAAAGACGATGAGCCCGTGCTGGTGCGTGTGCATTCCAGCTGCGCCACCGGCGACATCTTCGGCAGCTGTAAATGCGACTGCGGCGACCAGCTGCACGAGGCCATGCGCATGGTAGAGCAGGAAGGTCGCGGCGTAATCCTCTATATGAGTCAAGAGGGGCGTGGCATCGGCTTAGTCAACAAGCTGAAAGCCTACCACCTGCAGGAGCAAGGCATGGACACCGTCGACGCCAACCTCGCCCTCGGCTTCAAAGCCGACGAACGCGACTACGGCATCGGAGCCCAGATGCTGCGCGACCTCGGCGTGAAGAAGATGCGGCTGCTCACCAACAACCCCGTCAAACGCAGCGGTCTCGAAGGCTACGGACTGCAGATTGTGGAGACCGTGCCCATCGTCATCCAACCCAACCAGTACAACGAACGCTACCTGCGCACCAAACAAGACCGCATGGGACATGAGCTGCACTTGGGAAGCAAGAAGTAAGTGTTAAGAACCAAGAAGTTAATATAGATGGACAACAATTTCAAAATAAAGATTGATACGTTGGTTGGGGAAATCAACCAGGTGAATGAACTCAACATCAAAATCGACATCCTCAACTACCTGGAGCAGCAAGCTGCCTATATGCTCTGGACGCTGGAAGAGGAGCAGCGTATCGACAACGACTCACGCGACTATTAAAACTAAAAAGTAAAAGCTAAAAACTAAAAGGATGTGAGAAGATCACAACGTTTTACATGGTCACTTGTGCTGGTGTTGCTGCTGACGGCACCGCTGTGGGCGGCCTGCGTGGGAGGCTATAGCTTTACGGGTGCATCCATCCCTGCCGATGCCAAAACCCTGTCGCTAAAACCATTCCCCAACTACGCCACCACCGTCAACCCGCAGTTAAGTCAGAAACTATACGACGCGCTACACACGCTCTACGAGTCGCAGACACGGCTCAGCGTGACCAGCAACGACGGCGACCTGCAGGTGAGTGGCGAGATTACTTCCTACGCCACGCAAGCCTCGTCGCTGTCGAGTGACGACAACGTGGCCACCAACCGGCTCACCATCACCATCAAGGTGAAATTCGTCAACCTCATCAACCCTGCCGACGACTTCGAACAGACCTTCTCGCGCTACAAGGACTACGACGCCACACGCGACTTCTCGGCGGTGGAGAGTGCCTTGGTGGAGGAGATTGTCACCGAGCTCAGCGAAGATATCTTTAACAAAACCGTCGTCAACTGGTGAAAACCATCAACCGCCTAGGATGGTTGCTGGCGCTGACGGCTACCACGGTCTACCTGCTCACCCTGGAACCCACCGTGAGCTTCTGGGACTGCGGAGAGTTCATCGCCACCGCCTACAACCTGCAGGTCCCCCACCCTCCCGGAGCACCGCTCTACCAACTAATCGCCCACCTCTTCTGTCTGCTCGCCGGCAGTCACACACAATGGGTGGCAGCCTGCTGCAACGCCCTGTCGGCCGTGGCCACCGGGCTGACGGTAATGTTCCTCTACTGGACACTGGAGCGCATGATACGACGCAAAGAGGAGACGGCGCGCATCCACCTGGGTGCTGTCGTGGGTGCGCTGTGCTACCTCTTCTGCCACACCGCTTGGTACTCGGCTGTCGAGAGTGAGGTCTACGCACTGGCAATGTTCATCGCCGCAGTCATCGTTTGGGCCACCTGGCGCTGGCGCGACAGTGTGGAACGCGGCGACAGCAGCCGTTGGCTGCTGCTAATAGCATTGCTGACAGGTATGGGCATCTGTGTACACCAGATTACCCTGCTGACGCTGCCCATGGTGGTGGCCGTCGTGGCAGCGACGCTGCGCAGGCAGCGGAGCCGACCGAGTTGGCGTCACCTGCGCCGCATGACGCTGCTGGCACTGCTGTTTTTCACCATCGGACTCACCCCCTATCTCATCGTCCCCATCCGCGCGGCAGGCCATCCGCCGCTCGATTTCGGCAACCCCGACAACATCGAGCGGTTCCACGCCTATCTGACGCGCGACACCTATGAGAAAGCACCGCTCTATCCACGTATGTGGCGCCACCACAACCATGACGACGAAAATGCCGCCGTCTGGTCGGGCGGTGACGACGGGCTGGCGGGCAACCTACGCTACTATGCCACCTACCAGCTGGGCTATATGTATGGCCGCTACCTGTGCGACAACTTCATAGCGCGACATAACGAGCGGCGCGACACTACCGTATGGTATATACTGCCACTGCTGCTGGCCCTCGTCGGACTGGCGGCCATGGGCAGACGTCGTACCCTTTTCTGGGCCTCCCTACTGCTATTCTTCACTGCAGGGCCACTGCTCAACTTCTACCTCAACCACCCCTGCTACGAACCCCGCGAACGCGACTACGCCTACATCCTCTCCTTCTATGCCGTAGCACTATGGATAGGCTACGGTGCTGACAGTCTGCTGCGGTGGAGCCAACGGCGCTGGCAGCGCAATACGGTGGCGGCACTGGCGGTGGCGGCACCCCTGCTGATGGCCTGCGGCAACTGGGACGACCACGACCGCTCGGGACGCTGGGTGACACACGACGTGGCCATGAACCTGCTCAACTCGTGTGACGAGGGAGCACTGCTCTTCACCTTTGGCGACAACGACACCTTCCCGCTGTGGTATGTGCAGCAGGTGGAAGGGGCGCGACCCGATATGCGATGCGAAAACATCAACCTCATCGGCTACCAACGGTTCCTGAAACTGCTCGACGAGAACAGGGGTCAGCGTCCCTGCTACCTCACCCAGTATGCCTACGACTACCTGCACGAATGGTTCGGCAACTGCCTGCAACTGGAGGGAATGACCTACCGCATCACTGACACACCAGGTGCCGAGATTGATACCGCAGCTTGTATACGTCACTTTTCCAACAACATACGTTGGCACGACACAACGGATGTTTTCATCGATTACGTGGGGCAAAGTTTCATAAAACAGTACGAAAAGAACAAGGGAAAAATCGTACCTTTGCAACACGAATGAGCAAGCAGTATTCAGACAGAAACCGAGGGGTGAAAATACTCTTTATGTCCGTCGGCCTTATCTTCATCATCAGGCTGATGGTGTTGCAGTTATTCTCATCGGAGTACCGTGAACTGGCCGAAGTCCAGGCCCTGCGTCACCGCACGCAGTACCCCGCCCGCGGACTGGTTTACGACCGCAATGGGAAACTGTTGGTCTACAACGAAATTGTCTACGACCTGATGGTCATCCCACGCATGGTCAAAGGACTCGACACCGCCTATTTCTGTCGGCAGGTGGGCATCACCCGTGAGGATTTTGAAGCGCGCATGGACAAGGCGAAAAAATACTCGCGTTATGCGCCGTCGCTCTTCATGAAACAGATTACCAAGGCGGAATATGCCTGCTGGCAGAACAAGCTGCATTGCTTCGACGGTTTCTATGTCCAGCAACGTACCCTGCGCGTCTACGACCGCCCCATTGCGGCGCATGTGCTGGGCTACGTGGGCGAGGTGAACGAGAACGACCTGAAAAACAACAGTTACTACAAGCGTGGCGACTACATCGGCCGCAGCGGTCTGGAGAAATCCTACGAAGAGCTGCTGCGCGGAACCAAAGGCGTCAAAATCATGCAGGTGGACGTCCACAACCGTGAAATCGGCTCTTACCAGCATGGACAATGCGACACCCTGCCGATCGAGGGCATCAACCTCTACACCACCATCGACGCCGACCTGCAGGAGTACGCCGAGAAGATTATGGCCAACAAGCGCGGCTGCGTGGTGGCCATCGAGCCCGCCACCGGCGAAGTGCTGGTGTTGGCGTCGGCCCCCACCTACGACCCCAACCTGCTGGTAGGCAACGCCCGTGGAAAGAACTACAACATCCTCTCCAACGACATCTCCAAGCCGCTGTTCAACCGCGCGCTGCAGGGACAATATCCTCCGGGATCCATCTTCAAGGTAGCACAAGCCATGACGGCGTTGGAGGTAGGTGCCATCACCCCCTCCACCGGCTTCGCCTGCGACAAATCGTTGGTAGGATGTCACAACCACCCCAGCGCACGATCGGTACAGGAAGCCATCAAGATGTCGTGCAACCCCTACTTCTACCAGACCTACCGGCGTGTCATCCAACAAGGTAAATACAAGAGTGCCGCCAAAGACAGCCAATACGGTCTGACCATGTGGCGCGACTACATGCTGAAATTCGGCTTCGGCCAACGACTCGGCATCGACCTGCCCAATGTGAGCACCGGCATGATACCCGACACCGCCTACTACAACCGCTGGTACGGCAAAGACCGCTGGTCGTTCTCGACCATCTACTCCAACAGTATCGGACAGGGCGAGGTGCAGGTGGTGCCGTTGCAGATGGCCAACCTGGCCTGCATCGTCGCCAACCGCGGCTACTATATCACCCCGCATGTGGTGCGTTACTACGGTCCCGACTCGACCCGCAACGAGGAATTCATCCAGCGTCACGAGACCGGCATCAAGAAAGAATACTTCGACATCGCGGCGCAGGGCATGTACGACGTGGTACACCTGCCCGGCGGCACGGGACGTCGCGCCAATATACCCGACATCGACGTATGCGGCAAGACCGGCACCGCCGAGAACAAGGGCAACGACCACTCGGTCTTCATCTCTTTTGCACCGATGATCAATCCCAAGATTGCCGTGGCCGTCTATGTGGAGAACGCCGCCGGTGGCGGTGGCAGCTGGGCGGCACCTATCTCGGGACTCATCATCGAGAAATACCTCAAGGGCGAAGTGCAACGCAAAGACGTGGAACGCCAGTATATGGAGGCGGCACCCTGCCAGAAGCTGCCGCTCCCGCATAAAGCTCCCAAAACCAAGAAAAAGAAGAGAGGATGAAACTGAAATTCGACAAACTGACCATCATCCTGTACATCATCTTGGTGGTCTTTGGATGGGTGAACATCTACGCCGCTTGCTACAACGAGAGCCACGCCCTCATCTGGGACATGGAGCAGCAGCACGGCAAACAGCTGTTGTGGATTGGCATCGCCTTGGTGGTGGCTATGGCCACAATCTTCATCGAACCCAAATTCTTCGCACAAGGCTCCTATATCATCTACGGATTCACCCTATTGCTGCTGATAGCAACCTTGATAATCGGTACCGCCACCCACGGCAACCAGGCGTGGATCAACATCGGCCCATTCAAGCTACAATCCTCCGAGTTCGCCAAATTTGGCACGGCGCTGGCCGTGGCGAAATACATGAGCGGATTGGACATCGACATCAAGAAACGCAACGTGCAAATCGCCGTCGCACTGCTGATTGCCATACCCATGGGACTGGTGTTGTTGCAGCACGACACGGGATCGGCACTCGTGTTCCTCAGCTTCGTCATCCCGCTCTATCGCGAAGGACTATCGCCGGCACTCTTCGTCATCGGTGCGGTGGCTGTGATACTCTTCGTGCTATCGCTCCTCATCAACCAGTACCTGCTCATGGGCATCGTGCTGGCGTTATGCCTCTTCTATCTGTTTGGCTGGCTGAACAAACGCACCCGACGCCACTACCTCTACACGCTGGGTGTGCTGGCTGCCTGCTGCCTGTTCATCTTCTCGGTCGACTTCACCTTCGAGCATGTGCTCGAACCGCATCAGCAGAGTCGTATTTACGTGTTGCTGGGCAAGACCGACGATATCAAAGCGGCGGGCTACAACCAGCACCAGTCGAAGATTGCCATCGGGTCGGGCGGCCTCATCGGCAAGGGGTTCCTGAAAGGCACCATCACCAAAGCCGACTTTGTTCCTGAGCAGGAGACCGACTTCATCTTCTGCACCGTGGCCGAAGAATGGGGCTTTGTAGGCAGCACCCTGCTGCTCGTCGCCTACGTCGTGTTGCTGGTGCATCTTGTCACCATGGCCGAGCGACAACGATCGGCCTTCGCGCGGTTCTATGGCTACTCGGTAGCCGGCATCCTGTTCATGCACCTGTTTGTCAACGTAGGCATGGTACTGGGACTGCTGCCCGTCATCGGCATCCCGCTGCCTTTCTTCAGTTACGGCGGATCTTCGCTGCTGGCTTTCACACTCATGCTCTTCATCTTCATCCGTCAGGACGCCGAACGGAATAACTTGTTATAAAACTAATTAGTCCAATAGGATTCCCACACTAACACACTCCCACACTAACACACTCCCACATTAACGCATTCCCTCATGGCCAAAACACCCCGCAATACCAACTCTGAAAACCACTGCTCTTTCTGCGGCTGTCCCGAGTCGCAAGCCAGAATGCTCCTCGCAGGCCTCCACGGCTTCATCTGCGACAGCTGTGCGGAACAGGCACACCAGATTGTGCTCCAGAATTCAAGCACCCAAGCAATCAAACAATCAAGCAATCAAACATTCAAAGACATACCCACACCACAGCAGATCAAAGACGTGCTGGACCAGTATGTCATCGGACAGGAGGTGGCGAAGCGGGTGCTGTCGGTGGCTGTCTACAACCACTACAAACGACTCAACTACAGTGCCACGCACAAAGAGGTCGACGATGTGGAGATTGAGAAAAGCAACATCATCATCGTGGGCGAGACCGGCACTGGCAAGACCTTGCTGGCGCGCACCATCGCCCGCATCCTGCACGTGCCCTTTGCCATCGCCGACGCCACCACACTGACCGAAGCGGGCTATGTGGGCGACGACGTGGAGAACGTGCTGGTACGACTACTGCAGGCTGCCGACTACGACGTGGCGGCGGCACAGCGCGGCATCGTCTTCATCGACGAAATCGACAAGATTGCCCGCAAAAGCGACAACCCCTCCATCACACGCGACGTCAGCGGCGAAGGCGTGCAACAGGCACTGCTCAAACTGCTCGAGGGGGCTGTGGTCAACGTGCCGCCCAAGGGTGGCCGCAAGCATCCCGAACAGGAGTTGGTGGCGGTGGACACGCGCAACATCCTCTTCATCTCGGGTGGCGCCTTCGACGGCATCGAGCGTCACATCGCCTCGCGCGTCAACGCCAACATCATCGGTTTCAACGGCACCAAGACACGCGACGAGATAGACCGCGACAACCTGCTGCGCTACCTGAAGCCTGCCGACATCAAGCACTATGGCCTCATACCCGAGCTGGTGGGACGCTTTCCCATGCTCACCCACCTCGACCCGCTGGACCGAGACGCGCTGATGCGCATCCTCACGGAGCCCAAGAACGCCCTCGTCAAGCAGTACCAGATGCTGTTCAAGATTGACGACGTGACGCTGCAGTTCGACGACGACGCGCTGGAGGCCATCGTCGACACCGCCATCGAATACAAGCTCGGCGCCCGCGGCCTGCGCTCCATCATGGAGGACCTGATGACCGACTTCATGTTCACCCTCCCCGACCGCCGCGGCACCACTCTCCGCATCACTGCCGAAGAGGTGAAGAAAAAGACGCAATCCGGCACGCTGGCGTAGACCTTGGGGTGTCGTAATCGCGTGATTACGGAATTACATTACGGAGAAATCCCCATAGACGAGTTTTTTTTCGTACTTTTGCAACCGAAAAACCGACCGGAGCGCTATTGTTTTTCCGCTCCGTAAACAAAAAATCTGAAAACACCATGCGCACTAAATCCGAACTGGATCATCTCCATTCTTTGGGCAATAAGCAGACCGACTATCTGAGCGACTATTCGCCGTCGGTACTGGAAGCCTTTGAAAACCAGCATGCCGACCACGACTATCTGGTCTCGCTGGATTGCCCCGAATTCACCTCGCTCTGTCCCAAGACCGGACAGCCCGACTTCGCTCGCATCGTTATCAATTACATCCCCGACAAGCTGATGGTGGAGTCGAAATCGCTGAAACTTTACCTCTTCTCGTTCCGCAACCACGGCGATTTTCACGAGGACTGTGTCAACATTATCCTGCGCGACCTGGTGCAGCTCATGCAGCCGCGCTATATCGAGGTGATCGGCCTTTTCGTGGCCCGTGGCGGCATCAGCATCCACCCCTTTGTCAACTATGCCGACAACGCCCATCAGTCGCTGCTGCACAGTCGCATGATGGCACAAATGAACAGCACCATCCAATGAGCCGCGACACCCTCCTGATATACAGCGGTGGCGTGGACTCGACGACGATGCTCTACGAGTACCGTGACCGCATTGCGCTGGCACTCAGCTTCCACTACGGCAGCAACCACAACGATGCCGAACTGGCCTGCGCCGCCTGGCACTGCCAGAAACTGGGCATCCGTCATGTGGTGATACCGCTGGGCTTCATGGCACAGCATTTCCACTCATCGTTGCTCGAAGGTGCCGATGCAGTGCCCGAACAGCAATACGACGAACAGTCGATGCACTCCACCGTGGTGCCGTTCCGCAACGGCATCATGCTTGCCATCGCCGCCGGCATGGCGGAGAGCGAAGGACTGCAGCATGTGATGATGGCCAACCACAGCGGCGACCACAGCATCTATCCCGACTGCCGTCCCGCCTTTGTCGACGCCATGAATGCCGCCATCAATGCCGGCACCTACAACGGTGTGACACTCAACGCTCCCTATACCCACCTCACCAAGGCCGACATCGTGCGGCGTGGTGCCCAGTTGGGAATCGACTACAGCCACACCTGGTCGTGCTACAAGGGCGGCGACCACCCCTGCGGCGTCTGCGGCACCTGTGTCGAACGGCGCGAAGCATTCGCCTCCGCAGGAGTGGAAGACCCGATGGAAACTAAAAAGTAAAAGCTAAAAACTAAAACAGGGAATTTTCCAATGTATTACCTCAAGAAAACCTTTACCATATCGGCGGCACACCAGCTGAAACTGTCCTACGAGAGCAAGTGCTCCATGCTTCACGGTCACAACTGGACCATCACCGTGTATTGCAAGTCGGACACCCTCAACAGCGACGGCATGGTGGTCGATTTCAGCCACATCAAGCATGCGGTGCAGGACAAACTCGACCACCGCTGTCTGAACGATGTGTTGCCCATCAACCCCACCGCCGAGAATCTGGCTCATTGGATCTGCGACCAGATACCAAAATGCTACCGCGTCGATGTGGCGGAGAACGACGAGAGTCTGGCCATCTATGAAAAAAACTGAAGGAGTGTGTTAATGCGTTAGTGAGGGAAGACATTTTAGCTTTTTACCTTTTAGTTTTTTGTTTTTCATGAAGTCCTATCGCGTCAACGAAATCTTCTACTCGCTGCAGGGCGAAGGGGCGCATACCGGCCGACCCGCCGCCTTTGTGCGTTTCAGCGGCTGCAACCTGCGTTGTCCGTTTTGCGACACCGACTTCCACAGCTTCACCACGATGAGCGGCGAAGAGATACTGCGGCAACTGCTGGATTATCCCACCCGCTACGTCGTACTCACCGGCGGCGATCCGGCACTGCAGGTCGACGACGACCTGGTGAACCTTCTGCATCAGGCGGGCTACACCATCGCCATCGAAACCAACGGCACCCATCCCCTGCCCGACGGCATCGACTGGGTGACCGTCTCACCCAAGGAGGAGAGCACCGTGGTGCTGACCCATGCCGACGAGTTGAAGGTCGTCTATATCGGACAGGAGGTGGAACACTACACACAGACTATCGACGCACCGCAGCACTTCCTGCAGCCCTGCTCACAGGAGCGGGACGGCGTTCTCACCGACAACCGTGAAGAGGTGGTGGGCTACTGTCTGCAGCATCCCCACTGGCGACTCTCCCTGCAGATGCATAAAATCCTCAACATTAGATAGCTCTCCAAAGCCCCACCTTCAGCTAAAACGGCGAACCCCTTGGGCAAGGATGCCCTTCACAAAGCAAATTTATTTGTATCTTTGTCGCCCAGTTTATCACCCCCTCCGCATGTTGCCTACCGTGACCTATACCGCTCCAGCGCTGCACATCCTCACCATACGAAGTGAGCGAGGCTATGCCGATTCTTCACTGAATGTGGAACGTCCCTCCGAGGCCGAAAACCAGCCCCAAGGCAACGAGAACAGTGTCTACGAACACGAAAGTTGGGAGTGGTAGCGACTCCGAAACCTTTCTGAAACAACCCTCGAGTTAGCCTGTGCGCGCAGGTGTATCACGACAAGGGTTTTATACGTTTGACTTTTTTTTCGTATCTTTGTACGTTAATTGCGTATTGTATGCTGTTTAGAGATATTGCAGGACAGACCGATTTGTGTAACCGACTGACGGAGAGCGTCGACGCGGGTCGCATCGCCCATGCGTCGCTGCTGTGCGGCCCCACCGCGAGCGGCAGTCTCGCCGTGGCGTTGGCCTACGTGCAGTATATCTACTGCGAGAACCGGCAACACCATGACCCCGCCACCGACCCCCACGGGCTGCGTGCCGACGCGTGCGGTGTGTGTCCCCACTGTCGCAAAATCGAACAGCTGCAGCATAGCGATGTGCACCTTGTCTTCCCCAGCGTCACCTCCACCGAGACGACCAAAGGACTGAAATCGGCAGCAGACCTGCAGGAGGAGTTCCGCCAATTCGTCATGCAGAACAAGGCTCTCGGCACGATCGACGACTGGTACGCCTTTCTGGGGGTCACCACCCAACAGGGACAGGTGCGCGAACAGGACGCCAACGACATCGTGCGTATGCTAACCCTCAAATCGTATGAGGGTAACTACAAGACGGTGATCATCTGGATGGCCGAGAAGATGAACGCCGTCACCGCCAACAAACTGCTGAAGACACTGGAGGAGCCTACCGACAAGACCCTGCTGATACTGGTGGCCGAGAACACCTCCACGATATTGCCCACCATCCTGTCGCGCACGCAGCAGATAGACGTTGCCGACAGCAGCCAGCGTGCCGAATGGCCCGAGGTCTTTCATTCGATGTTTGTCAACTGGATGCGACTGCTCTTCAAACTCAACATGGCCAACCTGTCGAGTATGGTGGACGAGCTGGCAGGAATGGGACGCGAGATGCAGAAACGCTTCCTGACCTACACGTCGGAAATGATGCGCCAGTGCCTGTTGCACACGTTGGCCGGCATGCCCAACGGCCTACGCACCGGCGATGCCAAATTTGACGCCGCCTTCCCGGC
Organism: Bacteroidales bacterium; assembly: GCA_017449975.1. Taxonomy (GTDB): domain Bacteria; phylum Bacteroidota; class Bacteroidia; order Bacteroidales; family P3; genus Colimorpha. The sequence goes on along the minus strand of JAFSYK010000035.1, from coordinate 7,892 downwards.
GATGATTACCCCGCGCAATGCGGAACAGATATACAAGGCGCTGAGTGACGCCACCTACGCCATTGAGCGCAACGCTGCAGCAAAGATCACCTTCATGCAGCTCTCATTCACACTAAGTAAACTGATTAAAAACCGATGAGCAAGAACGAACATACAGAACAACCTATCAACGATAAACCGGAGCAGACCGGAGCAGACCGCCAGCAACAGCCACTGCCAGAGCAGCCGACACGCACAGCCGAGACGGATGACGACGACGTAGCCACCGCCGAGGATATGGCAGCCTTTATCCGCGACCGGAAAGCCAAGAAAGAACAGAAGAAAAAAAAGGACGAGGACGAGCGCGATATCTTTGGCGAGTACAGCGCCCCGGAAAAATCGATAGACCCCTATCTGGAACCCGATCCCACGCTGCCGTGGCCGGCGCATCATCCCAGCCCGTTCCTTTCGCGCGGCTGCCACAAATGTCCCAAGTCGTACATCCCCATCAGCGAGACCGAGATATCGGCCTGCTCGAAGGTGACGGCCTGCGACTGGATGCGTGGCATCCGCCAGCCTACCGAGGTGCCCTTCGACATCGTGGAGGTGCGCTTCAAGAACAACCGCAAAGACTTCTATCGCTTGCCCGACGGCATCAACGTGGGTGTGGGCGATGTGGTGGCGGTGGAGGGCACACCGGGTCACGATGTAGGCATCGTGAGTCTGGTGGGCGAAGTGTGCCGCCTGCAGATGAAGAAACACAAGGTGGACCCCGCCGACGTCAACATCAAGAAACTGTTCCGCCGCGCCAAGGTGAACGATATCGAACGCTGGGCACAAGCCATCACCGAAGAGGACGACGCCCTGATCAAGACGCGTCAGATTGCCTCCAGCCTGGGACTGGAGATGAAAGTCAACGATGTGGAATACCAGGGCGACCACGCCAAAGCCATCTTCTACTACACGGCCGACGACCGTGTGGACTTCCGCGACCTCATCAAGCTGCTTGCCGAAGCATTCCATGTGCGCATCGAGATGAAACAGATCGGCGTGCGCCAGGAAGCAGGCAAGGTAGGCGGTTTGGGCACCTGCGGCCGCGAGCTGTGCTGCAGCACCTGGCTCACCAACTTCCGCTCGGTGACCACCAACGCCGCCAAGACACAGCAGATACTGCCCAACCCGCAGAAGCTGGCGGGACAGTGCGGCAAGTTGAAATGCTGTCTCAATTTCGAATACGAAGTCTATGCCGACGCTTTGAAGGCTTTCCCGCCCGCCGGCACCGCCATACGCTTCCAGAAAGGACTGGCGCTCTACAAGAAGACCGACGTGCTGCGCGGCATCATGTGGTACGCCTATGAGGGCGAGAACGACCTGTATGCCATCCCCGCCGAGAGCGTGAAGCAGGTCATCGAGATGAACCTGCGGCAGGAATACCCCGAACGGCTGGAAGACTTCCAGGTGGAGCTGATGTCGACCGCAGCGTTGGCACAGGAGACCTCAAACGCCGAGATGGAACGCGAGCTGATGCGTATGGCCGACACCGCCACCGGTAACGACAACGGCGAACAGCGCGAAGAGAGTCCGCGCGGCGACCGACGCGGCGGCGACCGTAGACGCAACGACCGCAGACCGGAACGCGGTGAACGTAACGACCGCGGCGAGCGAGGCGAACGCAGAGCCGCCAATGGGGAGCGCAGACCCGCTAACGGCGAACGCAAGCCGTCCAACGACGAACGCAGACAAGAACGGGGAGAGCGCAGACCCGACAACGGCGAACGCAGACCTGACAACGGCGAGCGCAGAGCCAACGGCAACGAGCGCAAGCCCGAACACAACGGACAGGAGCGTCCTAACGGCGGCGAACAGCGGCAGCCCCGCGGCAACCGGCTGCCCCGCGGACAGCGTGAAGAGCGCGGCAACCGCCCGCCACGTCAGCCCCGCGAAGAGAATAAATAGGGAGTTAAAGAGGAAGTAAAAATGGAAGTTAAATTGGGAGTTAAAAAGGACAAATGATAATTGAATTTTGTGAAGTTGTGAAATTCTTAACATCTTAACGACTTAACATCTTAACGGCTTAACGGCTTTAAAATGAAAGCTAAAATCAAACTGACGATACCGCTGTTGGTGGCCTGCCTGCTGCTGGAGGCCTGCAACGGCGACGTGTACTACGAAGAGCACCGCAGCGTCGACGCCAAGGGGTGGAACATGGGCGACGCCGTCGAGTTCGACGTCGACATCGACGACACGACGCAGTACTACGACATCTTCTTCGACCTGCGCGTCAACGTCACCTATCCCTACGCCAACGCCTTCTTCTTCATCACCACCCATTTTCCCGACAGCAGCTACGCCGCCGACACGCTGGAATGCCCGCTGGCGGACCCCACAGGCAAATGGTATGGCAAAAACGGTGCCCGATATGTAGACAACCGCTACTATTTCCGCCGTACCACACGCTTCCCCATGACAGGCACCTACCGCTTTGAGGTGACGCACGGCATGCGCGACACCGAGATGACCGACATCAAGGACATCGGACTGCGGATGGTGGAAACAACCCTTTAACACAAGAGCACTATGGCATACCATACCCCCGGGAAGACCACGAAAAGCCCGAAAAGCGACAACGGCAACAAGAGCTACAAGAAACTCTGGCTGATATTTGCCGGAGTGTGGGCCTTCATTTTCCTCTTCTTCCTGCTGCTCTCGCTGGGATGGCTGGGATTCATGCCCTCTTTCGAAGAGTTGGAGAACCCCAAGAGCAACCAGGCCAGCGAAGTGATTGCCAGCGACGGCGAGATATTGGGTTTCATCGGCATCGAGAACCGGTCGAACGTCACCTACGACGACATCTCCCCCAACCTCATCAACGCCCTCATCGCCACCGAGGATGTGCGTTTCTACAAGCACTCGGGCATCGACGCGCGCAGTCTGGGTCGCGTCTTCTTCAAGACCCTCCTCGGACGACACAGCAGCAGTGGTGGCGGCAGCACCATCACACAGCAGCTGGCCAAGAACCTCTTCCCACGCGAGCGGAAGGGCAAACTGGGCACCATCTACTCCAAGTTCAAAGAGTGGGTGGTGGCTGTGAAGCTGGAGCACAACTACTCCAAGCAGGAGATCATCACCATGTATCTCAACACGGTGGACTTTGGCAGCAACGCCTACGGCATCAAGACCGCCTCCAAGACCTTCTTCGACAAACTGCCCAGCGAACTGAGCGTCAACGAGGCCGCCATGCTGGTGGGTCTGCTGAAAGCCCCCACGGCCTACAGCCCCATCCTGCACTACGACAGCGCCCTGCAGCGTCGCAACACGGTGCTGGCGCAGATGAACCACTACGACTACCTGGAGACGGCCGTCATGGACAGCCTGATGCAGGAACCCATCGACATCAGCCACTACACACCGCAGAGCCACAACGAGGGACTGGCCACCTATCTGCGCGAGTATATCCGCGACTATATGAAGGACTGGTGCAAGCGTCACCGCAAACCCAACGGCGACCGCTACGACGTGCACAAAGACGGTTTGCGCATCTACACCACCATCGACTCGCGCATGCAGCGCTATGCCGAGCAAGCCGTCTACCAGCATTTCTCGCAAGAGATACAGCCGGCCTTCTTCCGTGAGCTGGCCACCCGCAAAGGCAACCCCTTCTCGGGCATCAACGCCGAACAGCAAACCAAACTGCTCACCCAGGCCATGCGCGGCAGTGACCGCTACTACCATCTGAAGCAGAGCGGCATGAGCGAACGCGAGATACGTGAGGTCTTCAACAAGAAGGTGAAGATGCGCGTCTTTGCCTACCGCACCAAACAGAATCCCCACGACTGGGTGGACACCGTCATGTCGCCCTGGGACTCGCTGCTCTACTACAAGAAATTCCTCAACGTGGGACTGATGTCCGTAGAACCCGGAACGGGCTATGTGCGTGCCTACGTGGGCGGCATCAACTACCGCTACTTCAAGTTCGACAACGTGCAGAGCCACCGTCAGGTGGGCTCCACCTTCAAACCTTTCGTCTACACCATGGCGTTGCAGGACCTCGACATGTACCCCTGCACCGAAGTGCCCAACTCGGAGGTCTGTTTCGAGACTTGGAACGGACCTGATTGGTGTCCCAAGAACTCGAGCCACGAGCGCGAGGGCGAGATGGTGACGCTGAAATGGGCGTTGGCGCACTCCATCAACTGGGTGTCGGCCTACCTTATGAAACAGGGCTCGCCCGAGCAGGTGGTCAACATCGCCCGCAAGATGGGTGTGAAGAGCGCCATCGACGCGGTGCCCGCCATCTGCGTTGGCACACCCGAAATCACCGTATCGGAGATGGCGGGAGCCATGGCCACCTTCGCCAACCGAGGCGAATATGTGGAGCCCATCGTGCTCCTGCGTATCGAGGACAACAAGGGCGTCGTGCTGGAACAGTTCACGCCCAAGCGTCAGGACGCCATCAGCGAGCGCACCGCCTACTTGATGCTGTATCTGATGAAAGGTGTGGTGGAGAGCGGCACCGGCGTGCGCCTCAACTACAAGTACCACCTCAACGAGTATTCCACCGCCATCGCTGGCAAGACGGGCACCACACAGAACAACTCCGACTGCTGGTTTGTGGGCATCACACCCAAGCTGGCCACCGCCATCTGGACCGGCGGCGAGGTGCGCTCCATCCACTTCCGCAACATGACCTATGGACAGGGTGCCTCTATGGCGCTGCCCATTTTCGGCTACTATATGCAGCACATCTACCGCGACCAGCAACTGGCGTTCCCGCGGCGCGATTTCGACCGTCCCAGCATACCGCTCGACACCGAGCTCGACTGCTCGAAATTCAAACAGGAGATTGAGCAGGAAGAGTTTGACCCATGGCTATTCTAAGCGTATGACCAATCTGTTCGGCCTGACCCTACCGCAGCTGCAACAGCTGTGCAGCGAGTTCAACCTGCCGCGCTACACGGCAAAGCAGATGTGCGACTGGCTCTACGTCAAGCGTGTCGACAGCATTGACCAGATGACCAACCTGTCGCTGGCCACCCGTCGCCAGCTGAGCGAGGTGGCCTGCATCGGACACACGAAGCCCATACACTGCCAGGTCTCCAAGGACGGCACTAAGAAATATCTCTTCTCCGCCGACGGCTTACATCCTGTTGAAGCAGTTTTATTCCCGACGATGACCGAGCAACGCTCTGCGTGTCGTGCCAAAGGGGCTGCAAGATGGGCTGCCGTTTCTGCGTCACCGGACAGCAGGGATTCCACGGCAACCTCACCGCCGGTGACATCATGAGTCAGGTGCTCTGCATCCCCGAGGTGGAACAACTCACCAATATCGTCTTTATGGGCATGGGTGAGCCGATGGACAATCTCGACAGCATCTTGGCCGCCACCGATATTTTAACCGCCGACTGGGGGCTGGCATGGAGTCCGAAGCGCATCACCGTCTCCACGGTGGGCATCACCCCAGTGATGCGCCGTTTTCTCGACGAGAGCCGCTGCCATCTGGCCGTCAGTCTGCACAACCCCTTCGGTGACGAGCGGGCACAGCTGATGCCGATGGAGAAGGCCTATCCCATCGCCGACACTATCGAGTTGCTGCGCCAATACGACTGGAGCGGCCAGCGGCGTGTCTCGTTTGAATACATTATGTTCGACGGTCTCAACGACAGCCGTCGCCACGCCGACGGACTGCTGCGATTGCTGAAAGGGCTGCCCTGCCGCATCAATCTGATACGCTTCCACACCTCGCCCGACATGCCCTTCCGCACCGCCTCCGCCGACGCCATCCGCGCCTTCCAGGGCCACCTGAACTGCCACGGCATCACCTGCACCCTCCGCGCCTCCCGCGGAGAGGACATCATGGCCGCCTGCGGCCTCCTCGCCGGAAAAGAGAATAATGTGGAAATATCTTATAGAGGTTAAACTTATACTTGATAAAATTATTGGTAAATTCTATTTGCCCACAAATCGCTGAGAAATTCGTGGACAGGGATGATTTCAATGTTGTCTTTTGAGCGACGATACCTATCCAGAGAAACAACAATAAGTCTTGCTTGCGGATAGTCGCCGCCGAAAGAACGGAGACCTCGCAACTGGCTGTCCTTTACTTCGGCACTTGACTTTATTTCGATGCCCACCTGCGCATCGCCAAGTACAGCGTCAATCTCCATACCGCTTCCCGTGCGCCAATAGCTGAGTTCTTTCTGTCTGCCTTGATAACCGAGATAGGCTATTATCTCCTGGATAATCAAGTGCTCGAAAGCATGACCGAATTCGGGTGAGCCCTGTTTCAAGTGAGAGCGCCGCAGCAGATAGTTGGTAACCCCCACGTCGAACAAATAAAATTTTGGGGCCTGTATCAGTTTGCGTTTTACCGTTTTCGTGTACGCTGGAATCATGTATCCGAACAGCGTATCCACCAGAATATCGAAATAAGACTTAACTGTCACGGAGCTCACCCCACAGTCGGCGGCAATGTTTGTATACACCAGCATTTCTCCACTGGTTAGTGCGGCAGCTTCAAGGAATCTGTTAAACGACGGCAGGTTGCGCACCACCGATTCTTCCACTATTTCAGTTTGGAGATAAACCCCCACATAACCACTCAGTCTTCGCGAGGCATCTTCGACAAGGTAATGACGCGGAATCATGCCGTTGTTCACTGCTCGATTCAAATCGAAGTCCTCCAGCTCGGTACTGACAAGCGGATAAAAATTGTTGACCATGGCGCGACCCCCCAACAAATTCACTCCCTTGCGACGCAATTTACGTGCGCTTGATCCTGTGAGGATAAAACGCAACTCCCGGTTCACCATTAGCCAATGCACCTCATTAAGCAGCACAGGGAGTTTTTGTATTTCGTCGATAATAACCAACGCCCCTTCGGGTAAAGCCATCAATTCCTCCCGAAGCAATTGTGGCTGTCGGCTCAGCCGTTCAAACTCTTCGCTTTTCAGCAAGTCGTAATATCGAGCTTCAGGGAATAACTGTTTCAGTATGGTTGTTTTTCCGGTTTGACGTGCACCAAAGAAAAATACACTTTCATCCTGAGCGTCTTCCAATTTGAAATATCGTGTTATCATAAATATGTACTTTAATTTATCCGAATATATTAAAGTATTCTTTTGCAAAAATACAATATTTTTTTATTCTGACACAATATTTTCAAGCCCCTATTGGAGATTTAATCTGAATCAAGTTTCCGCATAGACTATCAGAAAATTAGGATAATATGTTGCCCTTGAATGTGGTAATTTCCGTCATCTGCCTCAATCAAACACACCTTGGTAGGACGTCTGCAGGAATCTCCCGTTAAGGGCAAACTGCTGTTCGCCTGTATTCAGTATCGTTGTCGTCCTGTCTTCCCATTGATAATCGATTCTGAGGAACATTCCTTCTATCGGGATGCGCAAGTCGCTGCCCTCTTCGTACAAATAGGTGTTGTTGGTATTCATGTCATTATTATTCAATAGCTTGTCTTGGACAGGATCAGTCTATGTCAGAAGTTTTTTTTCAATGAAATCCTTGGTTTTTATTAAACAATCGTCAGTACTGCAATCTACTAATTCCATATTGTTTACACTACGGAATGCATTTATATCAACAATGTATTCACGCATGTTCTTTTCGATTGCCTCAATCCCTTCTGCTTTGTACCCATATTAAGTAGTGCTTTCCCGTCCTCTCATTATCAAATAGCATTCTACCATATACTGCATCGGTAGAACCCAACGAGCGATACTGTCCCCAAAAGTGTGTCTACACGTTAACGTGTAAAGAAAAGGGACTGACGGATTCCGTCAATCCCAGAAAGTCTGTATCTTTAGGGCACACAAACTCTAAAAACAGACTAAAATGAAGTTTACAAAGGAACAAATTTCTGAGCTAATGTGCAAGCATGCACAGAAAGAAAATGGTCT
>JAFSYK010000034.1 GCA_017449975.1 Bacteroidales bacterium | reverse complement strand
TACGCCGGCAGCGGCCCAGTCCATCATTACCGCACCCATCATTGTTTTCCCCCGCTGTCTCTCGCCGTATATCCGTAGGGGCGTACCCCGGTGTACGCCCACAACCGTGCTGGCCTCCATTACCGCACCCATCATTACTTTTCCACTCAGCATCTTGTCCCAGATCCGTATGGGCGTACCCCTGTGTACGCCCGCAGCCGCCCAGTCCATCATTTCCACAATATTCTCGTAAGACTGCGTCAAAGAAACGGGCAGTGTGCCCAAACCCTTTCCTGCATATGTCTTTTCTTGTCTGCATGGGTGGTTTCCTTTGTTTCATGTGGGCGTACACGGGGGTACGCCCGTACAGTGAATACTAAACTTGTCCCAGATCTGTATGGGCGTACCCCTGTGTACGCCCACAACCGTGCTGGCCTCCATTACCGCCATCCTCCTGTCTATCATCCCCGCACTCATCGTTGTTTCTCCGTTCTGCCCAACGTTGTGGGTTTGCGTCAATGTACTGGGCAATGTTTGCAAGCTCCTGTTGATTTCTCACCACGCGGTCAAAGAAGGTGCGTAGCCATAATGAGTGAAAGAACGGTTTCTAGCCGTGTTCTTTTACTCCATGTATGTAATAATTGGTTGTGACGCTTTTGAACCATCGCATAATGTCGGGCATATAAAAACCACCGCCGTTAAAGAGCAAGAGGTGTATATGGTTGGGCATTATGACCACTTTGCCAATCTCTGTTCCCTTAAATTGCTCGGGAATTCGCTGTATAACCTGCTGTACCATTTGTCCAGCATCATTCAACCGCATCTCACCATTGTCAATCGTTCCAAGTAGATGCTGGTGTTTTTGAATGTCCACCGTTATGAAGTAATAACATACGGAAGTGTAGTCAAATCCTTTCCAACGTATGTTTTTTCTTTCCTGCATGGGTGGATTGGTTGTGGGGGGGGCGTACACGGGGGTACGCCCGTACGGTTTCCCGTGTGTTTTTATTGGGGCGTACACGGGAGTACGCCCCAACGGTGATTTCTAGGGACTGGGGCTATTTTCCGGTGTGGCCGAAGCCGCCGGTGCCGCGTTCGGTGTCGCTGAGCTCCTCGACTTGGACGACCTCCGCCTGCTCGTGGCGGGCGATGACCATCTGGGCGATGCGCTCGCCGTCGTTGATGACGAAGTCCTCGTCGCCGAGGTTGATGAGAATGACGCAGATCTCGCCGCGGTAGTCGGCATCGATGGTGCCGGGGCTGTTGAGCACAGTGATGCCCTTTTTCAGCGCCAGGCCGCTGCGTGGCCGCACCTGTGCCTCATAGCCTGCGGGCAGCTCCATGAAGAGGCCGGTCTTCACGAGGCCGCGCTGCATGGGTTTCAGTGTGACGGGACCCTCGGGCAGGAAAGCCCGCAGGTCCATGCCCGCCGACTGCGAAGTCTCGTATCTCGGCAGCGGATGGTGAGAGGTATTCTTGAGTTTGAGTTGCATAAACAATCAGGGACTAGCTATTCTAGAAAATCTAGCGGTTTTGGTTTTCTGGGGGATTTTATTGCTTTTTCACCAGCACCTCGTCAATCATGCCGTAGGCTTTGGCCTCGTCGGCGGTGAACCAGTGGTCGCGGTCGCTGTCTTTCTCCACCTGCTCGAAGGTCTGTCCGCTGTGTTGTGCGATAATCTCGTAGAGTTCTTTCTTCAGCTTGAGGATCTCGCGCACCGTGATCTCCATGTCGGTGGCCTGACCGTCGGCGCCGCCCATGGGCTGGTGGATCATCACACGGCTGTGGGGCAGGGCGCAGCGCATCCCTTTCTCGCCGGCGCAGAGCAGCACGCTGGCCATCGAGGCGGCCAAGCCGGTGCAGATGGTGGCGATGCGGGGCTGGATATACTGCATGGTGTCGTAGATGCCCAGTCCGGCATAGACAGAGCCTCCCGGCGAGTTGAGGTAGATCTGGATATCTTTGGTGCTGTCCACACTCTCGAGGAAGAGCAGCTGCGCCTGGATGACGTTGGACGTGTAGTCGTCGATGGCGGTGCCGAGGAAGATGATGCGGTCCATCATCAGGCGGCTGAAGACATCCATCTGCGCCACGTTGAGCTGGCGCTCTTCAACGATATAGGGGGTCAGTGAATTCTGCGTTTTGAAGTTCGCGTTGCGAATGTTTTTGTTTATCGCTGCCGTGTATTTGGCGTAGGTGGTGCTGCTGATGCCACGGTGCAGGGTGGCGTATTTTTCAAACTCGGTCATGATGGGTTGGAGGTTTTTTAGGGTTTATTGGTTTTTAAGTAGGTTGGGTCTTCTCTCTTTGGTGCGGGCGATGGACTGCTCCATGCGCCACTGCTCTATCTTGGCGTGGTTGCCGCTGAGCAGCACGTCGGGCACTTTCCAGCCGCGGAACTCGGGCGGACGTGTGTATTCGGGCGGTGCCACCAGTCCGTTCTGGAACGAGTCGTCGAGTGCCGACTGCTCGTCGCCGATGACGCCGGGGATGATGCGGATGACGGCGTCGCAGATGACGGCGCCCGCCAGCTCGCCGCCGGTGAGCACATAGTCGCCGATGCTGATCTCCTTGGTGATGAAATGCTCGCGGATGCGTTCGTCAACCCCTTTGTAGTGGCCGCACAGCACCATGAGGTTTTGTGCCAGCGACAGCGTGTTGGCCATGGGTTGCGAGAACATCTCGCCGTCGGGGGCGGTGTAGATGATTTCGTCGTAGCTACGTTCGGACTGCAGTTTCTCGATGCAGTTGGCCAGCGGCTCCACCGCCATCACCATGCCGGCGCTGCCCCCGTAGGGGTAGTCGTCGACACTGCCGTAGCGCGTCAGCGAATAGTCGTGCAGGTCGTGCATCACCACCTCCACGATGCCTTTCTTTTGAGCCCGTTTGAGGATGGACTCCTCGAAGAACATGGACATCATGTTCGGGAAGAGGGTCAGTATGTCGAGTCGCATAGGTCGTGAGGATTATGCCGTTTAGCGTACCCGGAGCCGTTTGCCAACGGGCAGCACGCTGTTCTGTTTCAGTCCGTTCAGCTTGCACAGTTTCTGTACCGTGGTGCCGTTGCGCTTGGCAATCTTGCTGAGGTTGTCGCCGCTACGTACCTTGTAGTAGCGTCCGCCGCTGCCGGAACCGCCACTTCCTTTGTTCCCCTTGCCACGCTTGGCCACCTTGCGGAACGAGTTGGAGGTCAAGGTCAGCTTGTCGTCGATGAGCTCGTGGGTGGCGCAGTCGATGACGTTCTCGGGGTTCATGGCGTTGCCCTGATAGCGAATCTCGAAGTGCAGATGGCTGCCGTAGCTGCGTCCCGTGTTGCCACAGAGACCCACGATGTCGCCCGCCTTGACCACGTCGCCCGGCACCACGTCGCGGCGCGACAGGTGGGCGTAGTAGGTCTCCAGTCCGTTGTTGTGACGGATGACGATGAGGTTGCCGTAGGAGCGGTTGTATTTCGAGATACGCACCACGCCGTCGAAGGCCGCATAGATGGGTTCGCCTGTCGGTTGCGCCAAGTCGAGGCCGTAGTGGAAACGACGGCGGCGGGGACCGAAGTGCGAGGTGACACGTGCCGTGGCGTCGGTGGGGAAATGGAAGGTCTCACCCCGCGACTCGTTGACCAGGCTGATGTTCACCGGCTCCATGTGCGAGACATCCATCTTGGGACTGTGGATGACCTCCGAGTCGAAGCTGGCATAGAGGATTTCCTCTTCGCTCTCCGCACCTTCGTCGTCGACAGGCTGAAGGATGAATATCTGCGGGTCGGCGTCGTCTTCGATAGGCGGTGGCGCGATAAGGAACGGCTGTTCGTAGATGCGTGTCTCATCCTCGGGCGTGGGCTGCGGCTGGTCGATCACGATGCCGGAGTACTCGTCGTCGGCATACTTGTTGTTGATGTCCAGCTTGTTGATTTTGATGACCGACTGCTTGCTCTTGTCCGTGGCGGGCTTGTCGCTTTGTGCGTAGGCCGTTCCGGCGAGCAGGAGGGTGAGGAAAAAGATGAGTGATGTGCTATATTTCAACATGATGTACTGCTATGATGATAACGTCAAATGGGTCCCCTCTGGAGGGAGACATGCTATTGTTTAGTGCGATTATGATATCGCAACTTGCAAAGATACGAAAAAAATAGCAATCTTTCCCACTCATTTTTGTATCTTTGCAACATGAACTTTATCCGTAATTTTTGTATCATAGCTCATATTGACCACGGCAAGAGTACCCTGGCCGACCGACTGCTGGAACAGACGCAAACGGTGTCGCAGCGCGATATGCAGGATCAGGTGCTCGACGATATGGATCTGGAAAAGGAGCGCGGCATCACCATCAAGAGCCACGCCATCCAGATGCGCTACAAGGACTATACGCTGAATCTCATCGACACCCCGGGTCATGTGGACTTCAGCTACGAGGTGAGCCGCTCCATTGCCGCCTGCGAAGGTGCGCTGCTGGTGGTTGACGCCACACAGGGCATCCAGGCGCAGACCATCTCCAACCTCTATCTGGCGTTGGAGAACGACCTGGAGATTATCCCTGTGATGAACAAGATAGACCTCGACAGTGCCATGCCCGAGGAGGTGGCCGACGAGATTGTCGACCTGCTGGGCTGTCCGCGCGAGAGCATCATCTCGTGCAGCGCCAAAACGGGACTGGGCGTGCCGGAGTTGCTGGATGCCATCGTCGACCGTATCCCCGCGCCCAAGGGCGATGCCTCTGCACCGCTGCAGGCACTGGTCTTCGACTCGGTGTTCAACCCCTTCCGCGGCATCATCTCCTATTTCCGCATCATGAACGGCACGCTGCGCACGGGCGACCACGTGAAGTTTTTCTCCACAGGCAAGGAGTACAACGCCGACGAGGTGGGTGTGCTGCGCCTGAACATGGAACCCTGCAAGCAGCTTTCGGCGGGCAATGTGGGCTACATCATCAGTGGCATAAAGAGCTCGAAGGAGGTGCGCGTGGGCGACACCATCACCCATGTGCAGAACCCCTGCGATAAGCCGATTGAGGGCTTCGAGGCGGTGAAGCCGATGGTCTTTGCCGGTGTCTACCCGGTCGATACCGACGACTACGAGGAGCTGCGTGCCTCGATTGAGAAGTTGCAGCTCAACGACGCCTCGCTGACGTTCGAACCTGAGAGTTCGCTGGCGCTGGGCTTCGGCTTCCGTTGCGGTTTCTTGGGACTGCTCCACATGGAGATTGTGCAGGAACGCCTGACGCGCGAGTTCAACATGGATGTCATCACCACGGTGCCCAATGTGCAGTACAAGGTGCATCTGACCAACGGCGAGGAGATCGACGTCTACAACCCGTCGGGTATGCCTGAGCCGAACAACATCAAGGAGGTGCTGGAACCTTACATCCATGCGCAGATTATCACCAAGGCCGAGTACATCGGTCCCGTCATCAAGCTCTGCATGGACAAGCGCGGCATTCTCAAGAACCAGACCTACCTCACCACCGACCGCATCGAGATTACGTTCGACCTGCCGCTGGGCGAGGTGGTGTTCGATTTCTACGACCGACTGAAATCGGTGTCGAAGGGCTATGCCTCACTCGATTATTACCTCAACGGCTACCAGCCCTCCAAGCTGGTGAAGCTGGAGATTCTGCTCAACGGCGACCCCGTCGACGCCCTCTCCACGCTGACCTACGTCGACAACGCCTATCCTATCGGCCGCAAGATGTGCGAGAAGCTGAAAGACCTGATACCGCGCCAGCAGTTTGACGTGGCCATTCAGGCCGCCATCGGCAGCAAGATTATCGCCCGCGAGACGGTGCGACAGGTGCGCAAGGATGTGACGGCGAAGTGCTACGGCGGCGATATCACCCGTAAGCGCAAACTGCTCGAGAAACAGAAAGAGGGCAAGAAACGCATGCGTCAGGTGGGCAACGTCGAAGTGCCGCAGAGCGCCTTCCTCGCAGTGCTGAAATTGGATTAGTGATGAGACATTAGTTTCTGAATACTCGGAGTGCTCTGATTGCTCCGATTACATGAACCCTTTATCCGAAAAGCAAAAATGAAACTTTATCTTTTGATTCTCCTGATTGTCCTCACTGTGCTGGCTACCGTGGCGGTGATGGGCTATGTCTTTTATCTGGTGGCGAAGCGTTATTTCGACAACCAGCAGAAGCAGCAGTTGCTGGCCGCCCATGCCGAGGAGCGGCGCGCGATGCTGCAGGTGTCCGCACCCTTGCGGCTGCAGGCCTACGAACGTATGGCGCTCTTCCTCGAGCGTATCAGTCCGGAGAGTCTTATCCTGCGCTGCTACCAGCCCGGTATGGATTTGAAGCTGCTGCAGAATGTGCTCACCAAGAATATCCGCGACGAGTGGGAGCACAACCTCAGTCAGCAGGTCTATCTCTCGTCAGAGGCCTGGGCGCATATCCGCGAGGCAAAGGAAGAGATGGTGAACATGGTCAACAGTGCCGCCGTCTCGCTGTCGGTCGATGCCGACCCCACCACGCTGGCCGCGGCCATCTTTGAGGCCAACCACAAGCAGTCGGCGGTCCAGTCGGCGCTGGAGTTCCTCAGGGACGAGTGCGAAAAACAGGTGTCTGTCTGACGGTGGTGACAACGGCCAAGGTGCCGATGGCCATCACGATAAGGAAGACATACAGGAAGTCGAGGGCCCGCATGGCGACGGGGAATGCCTCGGTGACGAAGTTCTCACCCATTTTTACGATACCATAGTGCTGCTGCAGCAGGCAGACGATAAAGCCTGCCAGCAGTCCTACCACACAGCCTGTGGCGACAATCATCATGCCCTGCCAGATGTACACGCCGCGCACATCGCGCTCGGTCAGTCCCAGCGCCTGCAGCACATGGCTGCTGTCGCGCTTGTCGAGGACCAGCAGGCGCATGGAGGCCACGAGCGTCAGCGAGGCCACCAGCGTGATGAGCGACAGGATGAGGTAGATGGCCAGTCGCTCACTCTGGTATACTTTGTAGTAGAGCGGTTGCTGCTCCATCCGGTCGCGGCACTGGAAATGCACGTCATGATAGGCCCTGGCTAAGATGTCAGTAATCGCCTCCCGTGTCTTTTTTGCGTTGGCTTTCGGCTGCAACGATACGGAGAGGGCGGTGTATTCGTCGTCGGCATAGTCGAGCAGCCGCCGCGTGAGGGCGATGTCGCATACCGCATAGCGGCTGTCGATGTCCTGTTGGATGACGAAGTAGCCGGTGGGGTAGGCCATGCTGCTGTTGAACGCCTCCTCCAGGGTGGTGCCCAGTGCGACGCTGCGGCGTGGGATGAGCAGCTGGATGGCGCTGTTGCTGTAACGGCTGATGCCTAAATGATAGTAGAGCTCGCCGCCCAGTACAATATACGGCATTTCGCCGTGGCTGGGCCGTCCCAGCGGCCAATAGCCGTCGGTCAGCAGGGTGTCCATTCCCGTCTGGCGTGTGTAGTGGCTGTCGATGCCGCGCAGCTGCACAATGGCCTGGTGGCCGCGATAGGTGGCCCAGGCTTTCTCCTCAATGATGGGAGCCACGTCGTCGACCCCGTCGGCTGCACGCAGCTGTGCCAGCACGGCGTCGCTGCAGTGGAACTGCTTGCCTTCGGTGGACTCCACCAGCAGTTCAGGGTCGAAGACATTGAAGAGTTGCTGTGTCAGCTGGCCAATGCCGTTGTAGACGGACAGCACCACGATGAGCGAGAATGCACACACGATGATGCCGCCCAGCGAGACACGTGAGATGATGTTGACCACCGACCGGTGCCGACGCGCAAAGAAATAGCGCCATGCTATGAGCAGTCGGTAGCGCACGGCGGGTTAGTTTTTCAGCAGTCGTTCGATATTCTCGATGTAGTCGAGCGAGTCGTCGAGGTAGAACTCCAGATGCGGGATGATGCGCAGCTGCTTGCCCTCGCGCAGTCCCAGCCGGCGACGGATGTCGCCGATGTTGTCGGCGATGGCCTGCATGACCGTCTCTTTGGTGGCGCCGCCCAGCGGCATGATGCTCACATAGATGCGGGCGATGGAGAGGTCGGAGGTGATGGTGACCTTGGTGACGGTAATCAGCGACTGGCCCAACGTCGACTTCATTTCGCGGACGAAGATGTCGCCGAGGTCGGTCTGGATGAGACGGGAAATCTTGTTCTGTCGGGTGGTCTGCATGGCTTCTTTTTTTTCGTGATAACGTAATTACGTGATAACGTTATTACGATTGTATTAGAGGCTGTTGTAGGTGTCGATGAGGTCCTTGGCCATGCCCAGGAACATCAGTGCCACGGCGTTGAAGTCCATGTTCAGGTCGCGGCTCAGTCCGACACGGTCTTTGAAGATGGCCACATTGTACCACTGCAGGCACTGGAAGGCGCGGTGGAAATAGAGGCGTTGCAGCTCCTCGCGCTCGGGCTTGTGTCCGACATAAGCCTCCAGCAGTGCCAGTGCCTTGTCGAAACCGGCGTTGCCGTAGCAGGCGATGTCGTAGATGGGGTCGTTCATGCCGGCGAATTCCCAGTCGAGGACATAGAGCTTGTCGCCGTCGATAACCAGGTTGGTGGGTTGGTAGTCGCAGTGGCAGGGCACCTGCTTGACCTGCTTGTATTGTTCGTGCATCTTGTCGAGGTCGGCACGCAGGGTGCGGTACTCTTCGGGATGCTGGAAGCCCATCTCAACGCAGTAGCGCTCGTCGTCGGCCAGACGGCCGAAGGCGTTGTAGTCCTTCAGCTGCAGACCCGATTGGTGCAGCTTCTTCAGGGCGGCGACAGACATGGCGTTGTAGCTCACTACGTCGGTCTCCGACATGATGGTGCCCTCCA
The DNA here is from genome assembly GCA_017449975.1 of Bacteroidales bacterium. Lineage (GTDB taxonomy): Bacteria > Bacteroidota > Bacteroidia > Bacteroidales > P3 > Colimorpha. The sequence continues at coordinate 59,266 of JAFSYK010000034.1, read as the reverse complement.
CGTATTCGGCCAGCTTCTCGCCGCTGAGCAGCTCCATATAGGTCGTTTTGTTGTTCAGACCCAGCGTGTCAACCTGCTGGATGTTGTACCACTCATCGTCGCGGTCTACAAAGCGTTCGGCGAACTTGCCAGGCACGCGGTAGGTGTATTTCTTTCCCAATCTCTCCACCACATAGGTGTAGTTGCTCATGCCGCCCTCCAGTCGTTTAACGATACGAGCGTTGTCGCTGTGCAACAATGCGTTGACACGTGCGATGATATAATCTTCAATATTCATGGTATAGTACGTTATTGTTTGAATGCGTAAATGTGTTCATGCTAGTGGGTCAACGTAGCGACGTATCCCCAAAAACCGTTGCAAAGATACGAATTTTGTCGTTTCTGTATTTTTTCGTAATTTTGATTTTTTAATTCTTGTAACACAATTATCTACCGATATGAAAAAGAATATTTTGATACATGTGGGAGTGGTGCTGTTTTGCCTTCTTGTCGCTGCGGTCTACATGTCGCCGGCGTTGAGTGGCAAGATGATTCGCCAGGGTGACATCGAGAAGGGTGAGGCCATGGCACACCAGCAGAAAATGGAAAGTGAACAGTCGGGACAGATACCCAACTGGAACGGCTCGATGTTCAGCGGCATGCCGGGCTACCATACCGCTGTGTCACAGCAGCAGTCTGTTTTTACACCGGTCAAATATTTGTTGACACTCCGTTTCTTCCGTGGCGACGATACCGGTTTTTCACGTGATATCGGTGTGCTGTTTCTCTACCTCATTGGCTTCTACGTTGCTTTGCTGGCCTTTGGCTGCAGTTGGTGGATTGCTTTGTTGGGCGCGTTGGCTTTCGGACTGGGGAGCTACAATATCATCATCATCGAGGCGGGCCATATCTCCAAGGCCTGGGCGATGGGCATGATGGCACCCATCCTGGCGGGCATGGTGCTCTGTCTGCGTCGTCCCGACGACAGCGTGCAGGGCGTCCGCCGCTGGCGTAACCGCTTGCTGGGCGGTATTCTCTTCGCCGCGGCATTGGGTCTGCAGTTGACGTTCAACCATATCCAGATTACCTATTACACCGCTATAGCAGGCATCCTCATGGGCATTGTCTATCTGGTTGCTGCGCTGCGGAAACGTGCCGTTAAATATTTCTTCGGCAGTGTGGGCATCCTGCTGCTGGGCGCTGTGCTGGCATTGGCCTGCAACAGCCGTCTGCTGATGGTCAACCAGGAGTATGTAAAACAAACCATGCGTGGTGGCAAGGAGATTACCGTGACGCCCGCCGATCTCTACAACCAAGGTGGGGAGACGGCAGCGCAGGTGGAGAAGGAGACGGAAAAAGGTTTGGACATCAATTATGCTTTCAGCTGGAGCTACGGTATCGGCGAAACCTACACGCTTTTGGTGCCGGGCGCCATGGGTGGCGGCAGCGGTGAGCGGGTGGACCGCGAGAGTGCCTCCTACCAGAATTTCCGTATCGAACAGGCTCCGCTCTATTGGGGCGACCAGCCTTTCACCAGCGGCCCTGTCTATTTTGGTGCTGTGGTGATGCTGTTGGCTTTGCTGGGTATGCTGGTGGCCAAGGGACCCGACCGCTGGTGGATACTCATCGCATCGGTATTTGCTATCCTGCTTTCGTGGGGTGGCAACTTCCTCTCGTTTAACCAGTGGATGTTCGACCATCTGCCGCTCTACAACAAGTTCCGCACGCCTTCCATGAGTCTGGTGCTGGCCAATGTCTGCCTGGTCATTGTGGCGGCGTTGGGTCTTCAGGCTTTGGTCAACGCCAAGCGTGAGAAAAACGCGACGCAGCTGTTGCGTAGTCAAAACCGCGCGCTCTATATCGCCACGGGTGTCACCGGCGGTATCATCCTGCTGGGACTGCTGCTTTGCGGCGGATTTTCGTTTGCAGGAGCCTCTGACACCCAGATGGCAGGACAATACGGAAGCCAGTGGCCGTCGATACAGGAGATTTTCATCCGCGACCGCAAGGCGTTGTTTGTAAGTGATTCCTGGCGTTCATTGATTTTTGTGCTGCTCGCTGCCACGGCGGTGTGGTTATATATCAACGACAAGCTGAAGAAAGTCGGCTGGATGGTCGCTGTGCTGACGCTGCTGGTGATTGTCGACCTGTGGGGAGTGGATCGTCGCTATTTGGACGAGAAGAATTTCTTCACGGCACGTCAGCTGGAGTTACGTCCCGATGCATGGGATGCCACCATCGATCAGATGGCACTGCGCGACGGTGTGCGTGACTACCGTGTACTCAACTTGGCGGTCAACACCTTCAACGATTCCAAGCCGTCGGCGTTCCACAACCAGATTGGCGGCTACAGTGCGGTGAAGTTGCGCCGCTACCAGGATATCATCGACTTCTATCTGAGCGGTCGCATCAACCCCAATGTGCTCAATATGCTCAACACCCGCTATGTGGTGGTGAGCGGTGGCCAGGTGCAGACCAACCCCGGAGCGTTGGGCAACTGCTGGTTGGTCGATAGTCTGCATGTGGTGGCCGATGCCAACGCCGAGATATTGGCGCTGGGCGGCGACAATTGGAATCCGGCACAGGTGGCCTTCGTCGACGGCTCGCGCTTCGCAATGAGCGACACCCGCTATCAGGCTGACAGTGCCGACCGCATCGAGCTGGAGTTGCCCACCACGCCCAATTCCGACCTGCGTCGTTACCGCACTCATACCGCCCACGAGCGGTTGGCGGTGCTCAGTGAAATCTATTATGAGCCCGACTGGCGTGTCTATATCGACAACGAGCCTGCGGACTACCTGCGTGCCGACTACGTGCTGCGTGCCGTCGTAGTGCCAGCTGGCGACCACGTCATCGAGTTCCGCAACGAGGCACCCACGCTCCACCGCGGTGACCGCATCACGCTGCTCTGCTCCATCGGTTTCGTAATCCTGATTGCCTGTGTAGTGACGTTGTATTGTGTTAGAAGGAGAAAGGAAAACAAGTAACTAAAAAGGGTGTAAACTAATTGGACGAATCAGTCTAACTGGACTTATCTTTTATTTCTCAGAAAAAATGGATCTGATTATTGGCGCAGGAATTTCGGGTTTGGGTTATGCTGCAGCAACCCACAATCCCTATCTGATTGTAGAACGCGATAAGGAAATCGGTGGCTACTGCAAGACCATCTATAACGGTGATTACGTGTGGGATTATTCCGGTCATTTTTTTCATTTTTTGCGTCCGGCATTGCGCGACTATGTAATGGAACGCATCGATCCGTCGGAGGTGTTGCAGGTGCAGAAGCATACGCAGATATACTACAACGGTCGCCATATTGATTTTCCCTTCCAGATGAATATACACCAGCTGGAACAGGAGGAGTTCATCGATTGTCTCTACGACCTGTTCACAGCACCGGATTCGGCCGAGGTGACATCGTTCAAGCAGATGCTTTATGCCAAATTTGGTCGGTCCATCGCCGAGAAGTTCCTCATCCCCTACAATAGCAAACTCTACGCTACCGACCTCGACAGGTTGGATGTCGACGCTATGGGACGATTCTTCCCTTTTGCCGACAAAGAACAGATTGTACGTAATTTCCGTAACCGCGACACCCACTCCTACAACGCCTCGTTCCTCTATCCCAAGCGTGGATGCATCCGCATCATTGAGTCGGTGGCTTCGCATGTGGATGACAGCTGTCTTTCGCTGGAAGAGAAGTTGCTGGAGGTTGACCTGACGCAGCATACAGCTGTTACGGACCGCCGTACCATTCATTACGATCGACTGATTTCTACCATACCGTTCCCTACACTGCTTTCGTTGTGCCATGTCGACTACGACAAGTCAGTCTACAGCTGCAACAAGGTGCTGGTGTTCAACCTCGGATTCGACAGCAAAGGACCTGAGCGGGTCAACAACTGGATTTACTACCCTGACCGCAGTTTAGTGTTCTACCGTGTGGGTTTCTATGACAATATTTTAGGTCAAGACAAAATGTCGCTGTATGTTGAAATAGGCTTCTCCCATGATGCGGAGATTCCCGACACGCAGATGTTGCTGCAGCGCACCTTGGATGATTTGCGCCAGGTGGGGGTGTTGACCACGCAGCAGTTGGTGGCGCATCAGGAGTTGGTGATGGATCCCGCCTATGTGCACATCACCCAGCAGTCTGAGGTTGACAAGGCAGCCAAGATGGCACTATTGGCACAGCACGATGTTTATTCCATCGGGCGATACGGTGCTTGGAAGTATTGTTCGTTGGAGGATAACCTCAACGATGCCTTCCAGCTGGCAGAGCGTTTGAAATAATAAGCAGTTGGTTTAGCAAACCACCTGTTTCCGTTTTGCATACTGTCGCAACACGACAACGGACAGTCTCGGGCAGTGGCGGATAAGCCAGTCCATCGCGCGTAGTCCGATTTTCTTCCGTAAGTAGGGATTGCTGCGGTAGTTGGGAATCTGCTCCAGACTTTGGCGGGCAATTTCACGAATGGTCTCGGGACGAGGCTCCAGGGCATTGGTGACGTAGTTGACAACGGAGATGATGTATCCTTTCTTGAAATACATGAAGTCCAGTTCGGCGGCATATTCGTCGTAGACGCCTTTCTCACGGGCAAAAGCCATCAGTTTCTCGAACACGCGCAGCCGTTTCTTGTATTTGTTGCTGTCTTTGGTGGTGCAGACTGAGCCAGGACGAATGAGGTAGTGGTAGAAGGGTTCGTCAACATAGCTCACGCTGCGAGCTGTCATCCAGGCGCCACTGACGAAGAAACTGTCGTCGGCCGAACGGTCTTCAGGGAAACGCAGTTGGTACTGTTCCACCAGTGAACGGCGAAACAGAATCGATGCAAAAAGCGACACGTAGTGTGTCAGAATATAGGCACGTTTTTCGTGATCCAGTATGCCGGGTTCCACATGTGGATTTTCCAATATGGCACCACGGCTTCCGTCAGGATAGTATTTCTGCATTTGGCAACAGCAGAGGTCGCTATCGCTGCGCACCGCCTCGTTGTAAAGGCGCTCGAACATCTGCGGGTCAATGCTGTCGTCGCTGTCCACAAAAGCGATGTATTCGCCTTGGGCTTCAGGAATGGAGAAGTTGCGTGCCATACCGGCACCCAGGTTGTGTTCAGGACGCAGAATACGGAACTGCCCCTCGCGCGGATGTCCGGCAATGGTCTGACGCAGCAGCTCAATGCTGTTGTCGGGACCGTGGTCGTCGACAAAGAGGAATTCCATCTCATCGAGCGTCTGCTCCAGCAAGCTCTCGGTGCATTTTACAATATATTCAGCAACGCCATAAACAGGCAGAATGACGGATACTTTTACCATATCAGTTGTTGATTAGTTTTTCTATTTCGTAGATGATTCTCTCCGAAGGCATCATCCCTTCAATCGGTTGTAGATAGGCTTCGTATGCCGACTGACGAACAGAAGCCATCGGGTCGTTGCCCTCCAGTACGACATCTTCAAGGAACTTGTCTATTTCAGAGACATCATGGGAGTGATAGTGTGCATCAAACATTTTCTCTCCAAATGGAGAATAACGAGAACGCACCTCTTGACTGCGAACAGTGAAAAGAACGGGTTTCCTCGTGAAGATATAATCCGTGGTGAATGAACCGGAGTCGTGGATCATTGCGTCTGAAGTGAGGAAAAGGTCAATGTATGACGACTCTTCCAATTGTGTGTTCTCTCGTTTCTCCCACTCAGCATAATATTCGTCGGTTCTTTCTTTGCCCCAAATACCTTGCAGTTTGAATTTGAGTAGTTGGTGGGGCTTGAAGGCGAACTGGATAGAATCGGCATATTTGTCTGCCAGCCGTAACATGTCATCGCAAATCAACAGAAAAGAAGAGAGTGCAAAGCCTTCTTCGATGGAGTGATGCGGAGCCCAAATAACTCGTTTCTTTTGCTTGGATTGTGGCTTCCACACGTCATTGGGATGATAGTCCTTGTGCAGGAACACTTCTGTTCCGGGATGGCCTGTAACTATACCGCTTAAACCCTTGCAGCGTGAATGCTCCGAAAAGAGTTTCAGATGGAGTTCTGTCTCCAGGAAGTAGCAGCCCACCAAATTATGGAACAGTAAGTTGTAATTGTTCTCATACATATAGCTGAAGTTGGTGAAGCCGTAGGGTATGTAGCAGGTGAGCTTGTCCTGGTAATGATAGATAAAATATTGGGGAAGATGGTCTTTGTAGGGCGATGAGAAGAAAATGATGTCAGGATTCAAAGTTTTCTTTACATCTTCCCATTTCTGTTTTTTTTGATTGTAGGGTATTACATACTCGAAACCGCGTTGCTCGACAAATTCTTTTGTACGTTGGATGGTATCTTTTACCTCTTTTTTGCTGAAACCTTTGTATTGCGAGTATGGATATATTACAATGTAAGGATGAAACCTGGGGTTGTCTTGCATGGCGCGGAAAAGATAATCGCTTTTCCACATGCCGGGTATGGTCAAGAAGAAGGCAACTTCAATGCGGTCTTTGCCCTTTAGCCGTTGCGCTGCCAAAAGCTGAGACTGGCGAAACTTTTTTATGTATCGTTTTGTAATGAACGGAATCTTGCTTCGCAACACATCGCGATGCGCAAGCATAAGCCTCAACTTGTAGCCAAAAGATTTATCTGGGTTCTTCATGCGTTAGCACTTAATATTACGCCAGGCAAAAGGTACCTCGAAATCGGCATATCGCGTGTTGCAAGTGAAGTAGTCGTTCCGCATTTCACCATTCAGAAAAACTGGATTGCTTCGATAGTCTGCCGACATCTGTTGAATGAAGTAATCCAGATATTTAATCTTCTCTGGATTGATGCCCATATACCTTACGGCGGCAATGTCGGTCAGAAGGAAGTCAAAGCCACCGATTAGTACGTTTGCATGTTTCGATGTGGGGCAGAACGGACCCTGTCCTTCTCCGGCCATGATGCCGTCGATGATAGTGAAGTATTTTCTTTCTTTTGTAAGTAGGCTTTTATAGAGGTCTACCACCATCCTCCAAATAGTGTCATTGCCGGGATGTGCACCTCTATGGGTGACTTTCGCATGTTGAGCGCGTTCCCAGCTCTCATGGTCTGGATATTCATCTCCGCCCGTTTCAGGGCTGCCGATACGCCAATGCACCAACTGGTTTTTTCGTGTCATCGCACCCACTTGTCCCTTTAGGTTCAGCGTGGCACCCACCTTTTGGTGTGTTTTCAGTTTGGGTATGGATATGTAAACATCCGAGTCGTAAAGACTCTTTGACATCGTGTACAATTGGGTCTCTCCAGTGTGGGCGGCAACCGTCTCTTCCCGCTCGTCAAACACGCCTCTGAAGAGCGTCGAGTCCACATCATACAGGAGGCTGTTCTTTCCAAGATTGAGTTCCACCTCTCCGTTGGGGTCACCCGGCTGGTGTGCCATTTTGTCCTTTTTTCCGTAATCTTTCAAGTCCTTGCAGACCAGCGGACGCAGGTCATATATATGGCAGGGTACATCGTATTTGTTCTCCAGTCGGCGTATTCCTGTGAATTCCATCAACTCCTCAAAGTCGGCGTCAATTGAGGGATTGTCAGCAATGATGATTTCACCTTTTCCGCAAAGGGCTTGTGCAACACGGTCAGCCACGCCCTCGATGACAGCGGGATGGGTGATGACACAATAAAGGCAATCCGTGTGGTCACACGATTTGCGCCACCGCGAAGCCACCCAGTTGGGTTTGATAAATACCCGCATTCCGGGTTTGATATAGCCCTCAAAGGGATTTTCAGGATTCAATCCAAGAGAGAGGAATATGCTGTCCAACGCTTTTTTTACCTGCATCGGACGATAGCTGTCGGCCGAGGCTATTGCCACTGCTTTCTTATTTGGTGTAATTTCCATTGTCAATCATGTTTAAGAACTGTTCTAATGCGTAGACGTACCATTTTTGGTCACCGGTCATCGTATCTGTGCAGTGCGGCCAAAACTCGTCTCGTTTGGGACCGCCCCAGTTTTTCATCCATTCGTTCAATGGCCGTGGCATGGGTGTTTTTACAGGCATTTCCCAGCCTGGATACAGGCGCTCAAATATTTCACGCACCATGTATTTGTTTTCTCCCTTGTTTCGGATTCTATCGTAGTCTAATGGGACACCCATTACGGTCTTGGAATACGGCATGTGGAGCTTGATTCCTGCTGTTGCACAGGCATCTTCGTACGAGTTGATAGCCTCTTCGTACATGGTTTCGTTTAGGAAAGCATGTGCATCGACATATCCATCTGTTGTCCACTTTTCGTATGGGTGGGTAATCAGTTGTGGTTGTTTCAGTACTTTGTATGGAAGTACATACGAATAACGGTCTACAAATTCTCCAAAGGTCCAGTCTTTCGACATTAATCCGCTCATTCCTCCATACACGATATCGGCGCTTTCCCCGAATACTATTGAGTCAAAGCCATCCTCAATGGCTTTGAGCGAAGCTTTGTATATCTGTACCTCGATGGAATGACATGGAGAGCCTTTGTGTCGCATCAGTATCGGTGCTAACTTTTCCATGTCCTCCCAGTATACTTCAACAATTCGGTGTTCCAGCCCGCATTCCTCTGCATACCGTTTCGCTTGTACTGTCTCGTCGACAACATCTATTCCCGGAACGATGCATTTAAAAGTGTATGCTACACTTCCTCGTGGCATCATTTTGGCCAAGATGGCGGAGTCAATACCTCCACTTAAGGCTACGGCAGTATGTCCGCTCTCCACCGAAGCCGACATCTCCTTTCTCAATGCGGCTTCAAGTTCAAAACTGTCGGTCACACGGCATCGCCCTTCTGGTGGGAAGACATGAAAATCCTTTATCCCTTCGACAAAACACTTGTTGCTGTCAACTACGGTTCGGTACATGAGCCAACTGCTCATGCAGAATTCTTTATCCGCAATCTTGCCCATTTTCATTTCACATCTTCCAGATTATCGACCCTGATGGTGTCAAGTGCGCGACGAATCTGTGTCGACGAGACGCCCTGTGTATACGGGAAGTATACAATCTTTATACCCTCTTTGGCAAATTCTTCCTCATATTTTTGCCATTTCTCTGTACCATACCAGTCATCGCCAACAAAAAGATAACTTGCTCCCAGTTTTTTACAAGCTGCAAGTTTGTCCATGTCGTATTGTGGTACTGCTGCATCAACATATTTACAACTGCGTACCACCTCCAGACGGTCCTCGAAGGGTATGAGCGCCTTTTTCCCTTTATAGGCTACTAATTCGTCCACAGTAACGCCAACAATAAGCTTGTCACACATGCCTTTGGCGTTCTTTAAAAGATTGAGGTGTCCAATATGGAAAAGATCATAAACACCGGTTGTATATCCTATTATCATAATACTAGTGTTTTCTTAGACTTTAAATATCTTCTGCATAGGTAATCTTCTTGTTCTGCTCCGAACCCTCCACTACGGTGATTTTGCTTCCGGGCATGTATTTTCGCACTACGCCGCAGTCGTCGGTAGCTTGGAACTGTGGGTCTTGCAGCGCGCGCTGGTAGGCGTCGCGTATCAAGGGCAGACGGAAGGCCTGCGGGGTCTGTGCCCGCCACATCAGTCTGCGTTCGGGGATGCGGGCAACAAAACGACCCACCTCTTTCGCATTGAAATCGGGATGCACCTCCCACACGGTGTCGGTGCTGGGTACCGCCACACCCACCGCCTCGTGACGTTGCAGGGCTTCGACCACACGGTCGATGACGGCTGCCGTTATCCACGGCCTCGCCGCATCGTGCAGCAACAGATTGGTGTCGTCGGGCTCGTCGATAAAAGCCATCACAGCGTTGATGCTCGACATGTAACGTTCGCTGCCGCCATCGATAATCTTTTTCAGTTTTGTCCAGCCACCTGCAGCGGCAATCGATTCCATCTGGCTGCGCCAGTCGGGATGCATCACCACCGCCACCTCGTCGATGGCAGGATGACGGTCGAAGGTCTCTATAGAGTGTGCTATCACCGTCCGGCCGTCTAATGGCAGAAACTGCTTGGGTAGCGAACCGCCCATGCGGCTGCCTACACCTCCGGCCAATATGACTGCAATGTTTTTCATTGGTGTGCTGATTTTATGTTTTTGCAAATTTCGTCAAAAATGTTGAGCTGTGCAAATATACCTACCGCAGCAGAAGAATGGTGCCTATGCCGTTTTGCAGTTGGCCGTAGATATCCTTGAGCTCCCACTGGTAGACGTAGGCGTCCTGTGGCATGGGTTCACCCTCGTGTGTGCCGTCCCAAAAATCGTTGATGTTGTGGCCGTTCCATAGCTCTAATCCCCAGCGGTTGAAGACGCTGAGATGGTATTCGGCAATCTCTATCGAGGTGTAGCCGCCAAAGAGATTGTTGGTGCTTTCGTTGGGCGTGAAGACGTTGGGGAACCAGATGGACCGCAGCTTCGTCGGCACAGAGAAGGTGGTGTCGACGCAGCATCCCAGCGGAGTGCAGCTGGTAAGGGTGACGGTCACACTGTCGGGCAGCGGGTATTGGAATTGCCGCATGACCCGTTGGGTGTTTGCGGTGACACCGTCGGAGAAGGTCCAATCGCTCGATGCGGCGTTGTAGGTGCAGTCGGTGAAGATGACGACAGGGTTGTCGTAGTCGATGTAGGGGCGCGACAGGTTCCAGCACACCATCGGCTCAGATTCAACGCTCACCGCCACCGTGGCAACGGGGAAGCCCGATTCGTCGAGGAGTTTGTAGATGGTGGTTGTGGCGGGGTGTACGGTGACGGGGTTGCGATATTGCTGAGTGTCGAGAGAGGCGTCGTGAGGCAGCGAGGCCCAGCGGAATACCTGTGTTCCTGTGGCGGTAAGGGTCACCTCTTCGTTGGAGCAGACAGTGGTGGCACTGGTGCGCAGCCCGATGGTCTCATACACCAGATGGAGCGTCACCACAGAATCGCAGCCGTTCGAGGCGGTGAACAGATAGGGATAGTCTCCGGCAAGGGTCAGCGTGTCGCCATGATAGAACAGCGTATCGCCACAGACGATGCTGCGTGTCTCACTACTTTCTATATTGGGCAGCACGGTGAGCGTCAGCATCTGGTAGTGAATCAAGTAGTCGTCGACGGTGGAGTCGGCAAACACATACGTACCGGGGTTCTGTGTCTGACGGACGTTGATGTTGAATCCATATCCGTTGTAGTTATGGCCCTGACAGATGCTGTCGTTGTAGAACAGGGTGTCGCGTTGGATAATCTGGACGGGTGGACGTACAGCATAGCCAAGGTTGTACATATAGCTTTCCACATTGCCGACGCCATAAGTCCAGGCAGTAAAGGTACCCCCTGTGTTGTCCAGCGTGTGCGTTCCGCTTCCGATATTGATGCGTGCATAGCTGTAAGGCGAGGAGCCGATAGGCTGAAACGAGGAAGAGATATTGTTTCCGTCGAGAGTCATGCCGCTGGGATTGTCAGTGGCCACGGCGATATACCATGCATTAATTTGCTCTGTTGCGAGGGTTACAAAGCTGGCGCGACAGACTCCGCGGCTTGTTGGTGGAACCATTAGTAGTGATGCATCGCCAAGTTCACTACCCCAAATAGAGCTTCTGCAGAGGATTCCTACACTGACAGGTTTTGTGGCGGTGAGGATGCTGGCTGCATAGGCTGGGAGGTCAAACTCTACGACACCGCCTGCAGTCAGCGTATAGGTACCGCCTGTGCTGAGTGTGAAGGTACAGGCTGTGTCCGCTACCACGCGAACTCGGTCGCCCGCTGATCGGTTTATCGTGGGTATCAATACAAATTCCTTGCCCCAATGTTCCACTGGGGAAGCTTGTTCGTACATCAAATCCCCGCTGTTTGGGGAAGATTGGGGTACACTGGCGAGTTGGTTTCCCTGAAACACTGCGATGGGGTGGTCCGCTGTGATTTCCATACCACTCAGGCTGGTATTGGCATCGTTGGCCATAAGTGTGAGTGTCTGTCCTGCAAGGGTGAAAGTGTGCTGGACCGGCGTTCCAACAATGGAGGCGGGTGCGTTGCTGAGTGGGCAGGGTGGGGTGTAGTGTATGGTGGTGTTGGGCTGGGTGGCGACGATGGTGACGGTGGCGCCAGTTGTATCGTTATTGCGTGTGGGGTCAGTAGGGTAGTCGAGGACAAGGTATCGGGTGCCAAGGGCATCTGTGGGTAAGATACTGGTGGCTCCAGGGGAGAGACGTCTGACACATTGGATAATGAGTTGGATATTGGCTGTGGAGGTGATGTGGAATCCTTTGTCTTCTGTGACAGAGTATTGTGTGGGGAAGGCTGAATAGGGAAGAACGATGTTGGCACTGGAACCTGCTGTGAGGGTTGCGGTCTGCTGCCAGGAGGTTAGGGGATTGGTGACGGTGATGGTACAAGAAGTGTCTCCTGTGGCGGTAAGTGTTATGTGACGATATTCATAAGCTCCTCCGTTTTTTATTAGTCCCACCCAAAAGTCACGTCCCGAACTGATGGAGCTTCGGCACGAAAAATCCGTCGTCCCTTGTGCCATTATATTCCCTGTGAGAAGGAACAGTAAGGCCAGTGTCAGAATTCTCTTGATAGCCATCATGCTGATATTTACGAAACTATTTTGCAAATTACGTTAAAATAGTTGAGTTTTGCAAACGTTTTGTGTTTCATATAGACAGGGGACAGTTGCCATGGCAACCGCCCCCTGTTTTGTTTCTTGGAATCGCTTGTACTTATTTGGCGTCGCGACCGGCGTGGATGGCCTTGATGTTGGTCTCCACCACGGCGTCGCCCTTGCGACCGAAGATGCTCTTGATGGCTTTCTCCAGCTCCTCGAATGCAATCTCGAGGTAGGGAGCGGCGGCACCCAGCAGCACCATGTTGCCACGGGCGTTGAGCTCTTTGGCAATGGCGTTGGCGTTGAAGCTGACGCATTTCTTCAGCTTGCCCAGCTCGGCGTTCACCTTATCCATATCGGGATAGTTGGTGATGTTGACGAAGGGGTCGCTGTTGGTGATGACCACACCGTCGGGGGCCAGGAAGGGCAGATAGCGCAGCGCCTCCATAGGCTCCGAGCTGAGGATGATGTCAGCCTTGCCTTCGGGGATGACGTCGGCAAAGATGGGCTCACTGCTGATGCGCAGGTGCGAGAAGACGCTGCCGCCACGCTGGCTCATGCCGTGAATCTCGCTCTGCTTGACGTTCATGCCCAGGTTGAGGGCGGCGTCGCTGATGATCTTGGCGACGGAGACGATACCGTCACCGCCTACGCCACAAAGTATGATGTCCTTTTTCATATTGTTTCTTTGTTTTAGGTAGGTAAGTAGGTAGGTAGTTATCGCTTCACTCGCCCTGCGGGCAGTAGTTAAGACAAATGCACCTGTCGCGGGTTTGCTGCAGTGGTTATATTGTCTTAATTACTTAACTACTGTCTACTTAACTACTTGGTTAATCATTACTTATTCGCTGCAATTCTCTTTTTGTTCTCGACGATGCAGACGCGCTGCGGGATGATGACGCTGACACCGTTGTAGGCGATCTCCTCTTCGAGAATCTTCATGAACTCTTCGTGGTTCTTCTTCAGCGGCACAATGGTGCGGATGTGGTCGGGGTCGACACCGAGGCCCTTGCAGATATTGAAGAGCTTCTGGTTGGCGCTCGACGGCTGTCCGCCCGTCATGGCGGTGATGTCGTTGTCGAGAATCATGATGATGACGTTGGCTTTCTCGTTGACGCAGTCCAGCAGACCCGTCATGCCGCTGTGGCCGAAGGTACCGTCGCCGATGACGCCGATGCTGGGGAAGATACCCATCTCAGCGGCACCCTTGGCCATGGTGACCGACGCACCCATGCAGACGGTGGTGTTGATGGCACCCATGTTGAAACCGAGGGTGTAGCATCCGATGTCGCCGAAGACACGACCGTTGGGATATTTCTTCATCACCTCGACCACGGCCTCGTAACTGTCGATGTGGGGGCAACCCACGCAGAGCGCCGGCGGACGGTTGGTGACCACCTCGGGCACGGCAGGACCTTTGGGCATGGGGTTGCCCAGGGCGATAGCCACCTTTTCGGCGTTGAGTTCACCATCGCGACGGATGGTCTCGTCCAAACGACCGTGCACGGGCTTGCCTTTGCCCAAGAAGCCTTTGATGTGCTCCTCGACGAAGGGCTGGCCGTCCTCGAGCACGAGGATCTCCTCCACCTCGTCATAGAGCTTGTTCAGCATGTTGAAGGGAAGCGGATACTGGGTGATTTTCACTACGGGGTAGGGACACTTGCCATTAGGAAAATTCTCCTGCAGGTAGTTGTAGGCGATGCCGGTGGTGATGATACCGCGCTTCTTGTCGGTGCCGGGGATATAATGGTTGAAGCCGCTTTCCTCACTGCTCTTGGTGAAGGCAGGCTGCTTGTCGATGAGGTCGCGATAGAGACGCTTGGCGTTGACGGGCAGCAGCACGAAACTCTTGGGATCGCTGGGGCTGGTGATGGGGTTCTGTGCACGCACGGGCTTGCGCTCCACGCCGGCACGGCTGTGGGCCAAACGGGTGGGGATGCGCATCAGGATGGGCGTACCCAGTTTCTCACTGAGGTCGTAGCCAAAGAAGACCATGTCGTAAGCCTCCTGCTGGTTGCTGGGCTCGAGCATGGGAATCATGGCCCAGTGGCCGTAGTAGCGGCTGTCCTGCTCGTCCTGGCTGGAGAACATGCTGGGGTCGTCGGCCACGACGATGATGACGCCCTTGGTGCCGATGATGGCGGCATTCATGAAGGGGTCGCCACAGACGTTCAAGCCCACATGCTTCATGCAGGTCATGGCTCGCTTGCCGGCATAGGCCACACCGAGTGAGGCTTCAAGAGCGGTCTTTTCATTGGCGCACCAGTTGGCGACAACACCCTGTTCCTTAGCCTGTTTGCTCTTCATCACGTATTCGGTAATCTGGGTCGACGGGGTTCCCGGGTAGCTGTTGATGGCGCTACCACCGGCATCGATAAATGCCTGTGCGATAGCCTCGTCACCTAATAAGAGAAGTTTTGACATAATATAATTGCGTTAATGTGTTAATGTGTTATTGCGTTATTGCTATTGCGCAAGTAAATGATGAATTGCAAAGGTAGTAATATTTTGTGGAAATAGCAAATGTTGCCTCAGTGTCGCCATCGCAACGTTTCTATCAGGTGGTCGATGTCGTCCTGCAGGTATTCGATGACGGGCGCCAGCGAGTCGTTGTTGGGGGTGTAGTCGAGGTATAGCGAGCCCCGCAGGAAGTGTCGGCTGCTGTCGGTGGCCCAGAATTGGTAGGTGGAGGCGACATGCGTCCCGCGCAGTCGGCTGGTGGAGGCGTAGACGTGGTTGTCGGGGTTGAAAAACTGCCGTTCGTCGATGCCCGACGAGTGGTCGAAGTGCATGGAGAGAAATTTGTAGGAGGTGTCGATCTGTGCCCGCATGTCGTCGACGCCGTGGATGGACTTGTAGCTGAGGTACACCACGCTGCGCAGACGCGGGTAGTAGAGGTCAATCCATTTCTCGTTGCGGTTGTCGCGCTTCCACACCACTTCGCAGTCGCCACCCTTCTCGAAGGCGAAAGGCAGTGCCGCGGTGTCGAAGACGGTGTAGTGCTTCTCGGGCAGGTCGATGCGCAGGTAGGCGGTGGGTTTCGGCGTGTAGTCTTTGCCGCCGCAACCGCCCATCAGCAGGGCGGCGAGGACAACCGAAAGGGTCAGTAAGTGTTTCATTCTGCAAATATACGATTTTTTCGTATTTTTGTCGGGTGAATCGATTTCAATACTGGCTTCACGCCCGCACACGCTACAACCTTCATTCGCCGTTCCTGTTCGACCTCTACGACAGGGTGTTGGTGGCCCGTCTGGAGGGGGAGAGGGGTGCCGTTCCGCGGCGTGACCGACGCTACCGCGACATGGTCTACATGTTGTCGGACTACTGCTCCCTGAAGACGGTGGAGGCGACCGACGACACGACGACGCTCGTAGGTACGCAGTCCGTCAAAAAGGCTGTGGTGGTGTGCCGACCGCACCGGTCAAAGCAGGCCGAAGCGCAATGGCGGCAGCTATGCGCCTATACCGATTACAATATCGCCATCGATATGTTCGATGTGGGCATTGTGCTCCACAATCCACATCTGTTGCCGCAACAGTTCCTGTTGCGCTGATTAAAACTGCAATCCGCCCAGCATGGGCACAAACTGGTAGTCGCCGAAACGCTCCACCTGCCAACTGTCGCGCTCCTCGCCTTTCTTTGTCACCCGCAGCATCTGTAGCTGCGAACCCTCGCCCGCTTCGACAGGGATGACCATGATGCCGCCCGCCTTCAGCTGGTGCACCAGCGGCTCGGGGATATAGGGCGCCCCGCAGGTGATGATGACGCGGTCGAAGAAGTTGTAGTTGATTTTCTCCTTGCCCTCCGCCTGTATGCGTGCAGTGGGACGCAGCTCGATCTCGGTGAGACCGCTGTAGCCGTCGCCCAGGTAGCATTTGGCGTTGTAGCGAAGGTCGTAGATCAGTTTCTTGGTGCGGGCAAAGAGTTCCTGCTGCCGTTCGATGGTGTAGACCTTCGCCCCCATCTCACAGAGCACCGATGTCTGGTAGCCGCTGCCGGTGCCAATCTCCAGCACTTTCATTCCCGGCTCCACTGAGAGCAGCTGGCTCTGCATGGCGACGGTGGAAGGCCGCGAGATGGTCTGGTCGCAGCCGATAGAGAGGGCGCGGTCTTCGTAGGCCAGGTTGTCCAGTGCCATGTCGAGAAACCAGTGGCGGGGTACACGACGCATGGCGGAGAGCACACGCTGGTCGCTGATGCCTTTCTGCTGCAGCGCCTTGCACATGGCTTCGCGGAGTCCTTGGTGACGGTAGGTGTCGGTTCTCATTGCGGGGGAGGCAGAATTCGAAAGTCAGTGGTTTATTGTTGCGGTGTCCATCCTTGTCCGCGGAGTTCGATGGTGGTGTTCTGCGGCGTCACCATGACGGGTGCGCCGTCGGTGATGTGACCGATGATGTGGATGGCCTCGCAGTCCTTCAGCTTCTCATAGTCGTCGGTCTTCACGGTGAAGAGCAGCTCATAGTCCTTGCCTCCGTTCAGTGCGTTGCTGACGGGCAGCAGGTTCTTGCTCATCTCGCTACACACACGTGTCGTCTGGTAGTCGATGGGGATGCGTTCCTCATAGACGTCGCAGCCACAGTGCGACTGCTTGCAGATGTGCAGCAGTTCGCTGGCCAGGCCGTCGCTGACGTCTATCATGGCGGTGGGTATCACCTCTTTCTCACGCAGCAGTTGGACGATGTCGAGGCGTGGCTCGGGCTTCAAGAAACGTTCCAGCACATAGTCATAGCCCGCCAAATCGGGCTGGGCGTTGGGGTTGGCCTGATAGGTCAGTCGTTCTCGTTCGAGGATGAGCAGGCCACTGTAGGCGCTGCCCAGGTCGCCGCTCACACAGATGAGGTCGTGGAGCCCCGCGCCGCTGCGGTAGCAGATGCGGCTGCTCTCCACCTCACCGATGGCGGTGACGTTGATGACCATGCCGGCACGTGTGCTGGTGGTGTCGCCACCGATGAGGTCCACATCGTAGCGGTCGCAGCAGAGCCGGATGCCGGCGTAGATCTCCTCCAGCGCTTCAACAGAGTAGCGGTTGCTGACAGCCAGGCTGAC
This sequence comes from Bacteroidales bacterium, assembly GCA_017449975.1. Classification (GTDB taxonomy): domain Bacteria; phylum Bacteroidota; class Bacteroidia; order Bacteroidales; family P3; genus Colimorpha. The sequence goes on along the minus strand of JAFSYK010000034.1, from coordinate 41,695 downwards.
CAGCACCTGCCGCGGCGTGCCGTTCATGGCGGCGATGTTCGACAGGCTCACCGCCACCGCTTTATAGCCCAGGTGGCGCAGAGGCGTATACATCATATCGAAAGTCACACCTTCCACCAGGGTGGAGGTGGTGACCAATGTCTTGGTTTTACCGCTGCCCAGCACGGCGCAGTCGTCGCCCACACCTTTGGCGGTGCTCTTCTGTTTGGGTGTGAAGCCGCTCGTCAAACGGTCTATGAGGGCAAACTTGCCCAGTGCGGCCAACTCGGTCCGGCCTTCTTGATATTCGATGTTTTCCATGTTTTAATCTCCTTCGCCTCGCTACGCTCGGCAGCAATCTATAGATTGTGTATATTTTCGCGATGCAATTATTCTCAATAACCCCTAACCAAATCTCAATAACCAATAACCCCTAACCAATAACCTTTTCTCAATAACCCCTAACCCATAACCATTTTTATACATTTGCCTTAACTACATAACTACTTAACTACTAAATCTCAATCACCAATAACCATTAATCCCATCAATATGGCGGCGGCCGACGCGGCGTTGAGCGATTCGGCGGTGCCGCCGATATTGGGTATCGTCAGCTGTTGTGTCAGCTGCTGTGCTACGGTGGGACAGATGCCTTTCGACTCGTTGCCGATGACCAGGGCGCAGGGTTTTGTCAGCAGGGTCTGTCGGGTGAGGTTTTCGCCACCCAGTACGGCACCGTAGACAGGCGTGCCGCAGTGCGACAGCCACTCCGTGATGTCGGTATAGGTCACCTTGGTACGGAAGATGCCGCCCATCGTCGACTGCACCACCTTGGGGTTGTAGCAGTCCACGGTGTCGTGGCTACAGACGATATGCCGTATTCCGAACCAGTCGGCAGTGCGGATAAGCGTGCCCATGTTGCCGGGATCTTGGATGTGGTCCAGCACCAGCGTGATGTCTACCGATTTAAGACGACTGACGTCGGCAGTGCTGCGTTTCACCAGCATCCATACGGCGTTGGGTGTGCGCATCAGACTTAGCTGTTCCAGCTCGCTGTCGCTCACCGTCCACCACTGGTCGCAGCTTGTCGTATGGAGGTGCGAGGACATCCATGCCTCGGTGGCGCAGACGGTGCGGATGGGCCAGCCCGAAGCCAGTGCCTCGGCAGCCATCTTCTCGCCTTCCACCACAAACAGACCCTCCTCCTTGCAGCACTTGCTCTGGCGGAATCTGCGTAGCTCCTTCAGTTGTCCTTTCGATAACATTGTTGTGTATTGTCTTAACTACTAAATCTCAATAACCCCTAACCAATAACCAATTCTATCATTTGCCTTAACTACTTAACTACTGTCTACTTAATTACTAAATTTCAATAACCAATAACCCCTAACCCATAACCAATTCTATCATTTGCCTTAACTACTTAACTACTGTCTACTTAACTACTAAATTTCAATAACCAATAACCCCTAACCCATAACCAATTCTATCATTTGCCTTAACTACTTAACTACTGTCTACTTAATTACTAAATTTCAATAACCAATAACCCCTAACCCATAACCAATTCTATCATTTGCCTTAACTACTTAACTACATACCTACTTAACTACTAAATCAAAATACCATATTACAACGAAAGCAGGGCTCTCGCCCTGCTTTCGGTTTCCTCGGGTGGGAGGTGGGGCTCGAACCCACGACCTCCAGATCCACAATCTGGCGCTCTAACCAGCTGAACTACGCCCACCGTCTGAGTCCCCTCTCAGGAGGGAAAACTGGTGCAAAGGTACTACTTTTTTGCCATTCTGCAAAATTTATTCGCAGTACTGTTTGGAATTGCTTAATAATCAGGTTTTACAGTTTCTTCAAAATGGCGTGGAGCGACTCGATGATGCTGTTCGAGGTGAAGGTGGCACCGCTGACGGCATCCACTTTTTTCTTCTTGGCATCCTTGATGCTCAGTCCATTCCAACTGTCCAATAAACCATTGTCCTCTACAGTCTTGCAGAATCTCGGCGTCTCTTTGTTGGGCAGCATACGCACCGCAATGATGTTTTTCTTAGCATCAAGGGCGATGAGCAGCGGGGTGGGGCCGGCATAACCCTTGATTTCGTCGCTGGCGGGGGAGGAATAGACAACATAGCCTATCAAAGTGCCATCTTTGTCCATCACGTTGTTCCACACCTTCTCTTCTACCACCTTCTCCGCATTGGGGAAAAACTTGGCGATCATGGGGTCGACACCTTCGTTCCGACCTTTGCTCACCTCCATCTTCTTGGTGCTGGCCGGCATCTTCTGTGTCTTGCCGGTGGTCATGCCCATCTGACGCATCTCTCTGGCGCGGGTGTCGCTGTTCTTTTTGACAATCTTCTTCTCCGCCTTCTCGGTCGAGGGCTTCTCGTTGTTCTGCTTTTGCTGTTTCTCGGGCTGCTGGGCATAAAGGGCGCTCACACTCATCGTGAGCAGGGTGGCCAGCGTTATACGGATAATCTGTTTCATAACCATGTGTTTTGTTTTTGTTTTGTACCGCAAGGCAAGCTTTTATTGCAGCGGTCGCCGTGCGTCATTAGTACTCCCGCAGGGAATCGAACCCTGATCAAAGGTTTAGGAAACCTCTATTCTATCCATTGAACTACAGGAGCCTTGATTGTGGTTGCTTGATTGTGTGATTGTGTGAATGTTTGATTGTTTGAGTATTTGATGCGACAGCCACTCATGCATTCATGCAATCAAACATTCAAGCAATCATAATTTCCTCTTGATCTCAATCACCTCGTAGGCTTCGACGATGTCGCCGACCTTGATGTCGTTGAAGTTCTCGATGTTCAAGCCGCACTCTTGACCGCTGACCACCTCCTTCACATCATCCTTGAAGCGTTTGAGCGATGCCAGCTTGCCGGTGTAGACCACAATACCGTCGCGGATGATACGCACGTTGTGGCTGCGGGTAATCTTGCCATCCAGACACATACAGCCGGCGATGGTGCCGACCTTGGTGATCTTGAAGGTCTCGCGGATCTCGAGGTTGGCCACGATCTTCTCTTGCGTCTCGGGGGCCAACATACCCTCGATGGCGTCCTTCAACTCGTTGATGGCATCGTAGATGATGCTGTAGAGACGGATGTCGATATGTTCGGTCTCGGCCATCTTGCGGGCACCCACGGAGGGACGCACCTGGAAGCCGATGATGATGGCGTCCGACGATTCGGCCAGCAGCACATCGTTCTCGGAGATTTGACCCACGGCTTTGTGGATGACGTTGACCTGCACCTCCTCGTTGCTGAGCTTGAGCAGCGAATCGCTCAAAGCTTCGACAGAACCGTCCACGTCGCCCTTGACGATGATGTTCAACTCCTTGAAGTTGCCCAAAGCACGACGGCGGCCAATCTCCTCGAGGGTGAGGTGCGTCTGGGTGCGGAGACCCATCTCGCGCTGTAGCTGGGTACGCTTGGCGGCGATATCTTTAGCCTCCTTCTCGTTCTCGGTGATGTTGAAGGTGTCGCCAGCCTGGCAGGCACCGGTGAGACCCAGCAGCAGCACGGGCTGCGACGGGCCGGCGGCCAGGACTTCCTGGTTGCGTTCGTTGTACATGGCGCGAACACGTCCGCTGATGGCGCCAGCCACAATGGGGTCGCCCTTGCGGATGGTGCCGTCCTCGACCAGCAGTTTGGCGATATAGCCGCGACCTTTGTCGAGTGAGCTCTCCAGCACCGTACCTTTGGCACGTTTCTTGGGGTTGCCTTTCAGTTCCATGATGTCGGCCTGCAACAGCACCTTCTCCAGCAGCTCTTCCACGCCGATACCTTTCTTGGCGCTGATGTCCTGGCTCTGGTATTTGCCGCCCCACTCCTCGACGAGCAGGTTCATGTTGGCCAGCTCCGTCTTGATGCGGTCGGGGTCGGCGCCGGGTTTGTCGATTTTGTTGATGGCAAAGACGATGGGCACGCCGGCAGCCTGTGCGTGGTTGATGGCCTCAACGGTCTGCGGCATGATTTTGTCGTCGGCGGCGATGACGATGATGGCGATATCAGTCACCTTGGCACCACGGGCACGCATGGCGGTGAAAGCCTCGTGGCCGGGGGTGTCGAGGAAGGTAATCTTACGCCCGTCGGCGGTGCTCACCTCGTAAGCACCGATGTGCTGGGTGATACCACCCGCCTCGCCAGCGATGACGTTGGTCTTGCGGATGTAGTCGAGCAGCGATGTCTTACCGTGGTCGACATGACCCATGACGGTGATGATGGGGTTGCGCAGCACCATGTCTTCGGGACGGTCTTCCTCTTCGATGCGGTTCAGCTCGTCGACGACGTCGGCGCTGGCAAAGTTGATTTCATAGCCGAATTCGTCGGCGATAAGTTTGATGGTCTCGGCATCCAGTCGCTGGTTGATGCTGACGAAGATACCCACCGACATGCAGGTGCTGATGATCTGCGTGACGGGGGTGTTCATCATGGTGGCCAACTCGTTGGCGGTGACGAACTCCGTCACCTGCAACGTCTTCTGGCTCTGCATCTCGTTGATTTGTTCCTCCTCGATACGCTTCTGCACCTTCTGACGTTTCTCACGGTTGTGCTTCGAGGTCTTCGACTTGCCCATGGTACCCAGGCGGGCCAGAGTGTCGCGGATCTGCTTCTCAATCTCGTTGTCGTCAATCTCGGGCTTTTTGGCAGCCTTGTTCTTCTGCGATTTGCTCTTCACCGTGGCGCTGCCGCTGGTGATGCCCTTGATGGCGGCGTCGCTGACTTTGACGCCCTCTTTCTTGATACGTTTGCGTTTCTTTTTCTCGCTCGATTCTGTCTTGGGTTTCTCGAACTGACTCAGGTCAATCTTGCTGACCACTTTCGGACCTTCCAGCTTGGTGTACTGGGTCTCGATGAATTCGGGAGCAGGCTTGGCGGGAGCGGCTTTCGCTTCGGGCTTTGCCTCCGGCTGCGGTATGGGAGCGACGGGCAGGGGAGCGGCTGCCGGTTTCTCTTTCTTGGGTTTGGCCTCCTTCTCGGCGGCTTTCTCCGCAGTCTTCTTGTTTTTGGGCTTCTTGTCGGGACGTATCTTGGTGTTGATGGCACTCAGGTCAATCTTGTCGACAATCTTCAATCCACCTTCGGTGCTGACACTCTCCGCTTTCGTTGCGGGTTCCGGCTCCGGTGCCGGTTCGGGTTCAGGCATTGTGGCGGCAGGCGCTTCCACTTCCACCTCCGGCTCGGGTTCCGGCTCCGCTGTCTCGACGACAGCAGGCTCCTCCACGACGGGCTCCTCGGCCTCTGCTTTCTTCGGCTCTTCTTTGGCCGGTGCGGCAACGATGGGTTTCATGCTCACCGTCTTGATGATCAGCTCCTCATCGTGGCTGGGCGTCTGGTCGGCCATCGTGTTGGCTTCAATCACGACGCTGTTGGAACTGGGCGTAATCTCAATCTTGTCGGCCTGCTCCTTGACGGCACGCTCCGCCTGGAACGCCTTCGACAGCAGGTCGTACTGCTCGGGGGTCAGTTTGGTATTGGGGTTCTTTTCCACCTGGTGGCCGTTCTTGGCCAGATGCTCAACGAGGCTCTCAATACCTACGTTCAGCTCCTTGGCGGCTTTGTTAAGTCGGATGCTTTTTACTTCGTCTGCCATAGTTCCGCTCCTTTCGTGATTGATGATTGTTCTGCTAGTTTGAGGCTCTTTCCCGGTGCCTCAGCCCGTGGTATCCGGAATTTACTCTTCTTCAAATTCTGCGTTCAGGATGCGCAGCACATCGTCGATGGTCTCCTCTTCGAGGTCGGTGCGCGTGAGCAACTCCTCTTTGGTCAGCGCGAGCACGCTCTTGGCGGTGTCGCAGCCGATACGTACCAGCTCGTCGATGATCCACTGCTCGATTTCGTCGTCGAACTCCTGCAATGCCACATCGTCGTAGTCCTCGTCGCTGTCGCGGTAGACATCGATCTCATAGCCTATCAGCTTCGATGCCAGCTTGATGTTGCAGCCACCCTTGCCGATGGCCAGCGACACCTGGTCGGGCGCCATGAAGACGTCGGCCTTCTTCTCTTCCTCGTTGATTTTGATGGAGGAGATTTTGGCGGGGTTCAGCGCACGCTGAATCATGATGTCGATGCGGGAGGTGTAGTTGATGACGTCGATGCTCTCGTTGCGCAGCTCACGCACGATGCCGTGGATGCGGCTGCCTTTCACGCCGACGCAGGAACCCACGGGGTCGATGCGGTCGTCATACGACTCCACCGCCACTTTGGCACGCTCACCCGGTACACGGACGATGTTCTTGATGACGATGAGACCGTCGTAAATCTCCGGCACCTCGGCCTCCAGCAAGCGCTCCAGGAAGATGGGCGACGTGCGCGAGAGGATGATGACGGGGTTGTTGTTCTTCAACTCCACCTTCAGCACGACGGCACGCAGCGTGTCGCCTTTGCGGAAGTGGTCGTTGGGTATCTGCTCGCTCTTGGGCAGCACCAGCTCGATCTTCTCTTCGTCGAGCACCAGCGTCTCCTTGTTCCAGGGCTGGTAGACCTCGCCAACCACGATTTCGCCAACTTTCTCCTTGTATTTCTGGAAGATGAGCGACTTCTCGTAGTCCTGGATTTTGCCCACCAGGTTCTGACGGATGCTAAGAATCTCACGGCGACCGAAGTCGGACATGTAGACGGGCTCCGACAGCTCTTCGCCCACCTCGAAGTCGTCCTCAATCTTGATGGCATCGCTGTAGGCAATCTCGCGCTGCGGGTCTTCGACATGGCCGTCTTCGACAATCAGACGGTTGCGGAAAATCTCCAGGTCACCTTTGTCGATGTTGACAATGATGTCGAAGTTGTCCTCACTGCCGTAGCGTTTCACCAACGCCGAACGAAACACCTCTTCCAAAATGTGCATCAGTGTCTCGCGGTCAATGTTCTTGTACTCCTTGAAATCCTTGAAGGAATCAATCAGGGTCTGCGTCTTGTCTTGCGCTTTGTCTTGCGTCTTCATTGTTATACGATATGTTGTTGTTTTCTATTCCTAAAATTGCAGCACCACCTGCGCCGACTTGATGTCGCGGTAGGCGATACGGTGGTCCTCCGGCGGCACTTTCTTGGTGCCTTTGATATGGATGACGAAGTGGGTGTCGTCGGCTTCGGTGAGCTCGCCCTGCAGCCGTTCGCCGTCGGGCATCACCACGGCCAGCTCGCGTCCGATGTGGCGGCGGTACTGGCGCGGCATCTTCAGCGGACTGTCGGCACCGGCCGAACTGACGTTCAACTCGAAATCCTCCGTCTCGCGGTCCAGCTGACTCTCGACGGCACGGCTCAACGCGATGCAGTCGTCGATGTTGATGCCGTTGTCACCGTCGATGTCTACGAAGATACGATTGTCGGAGGTGACTTTCAGGCCGACAACAAATTTGTCTTCACTTTTCGACAACTCGTTGTCGACGATTTCCAATATGTGCAGTTTGTCAATCATAATGGGCAATAAAGAAGGGGACTCACGTCCCCTCATGCTGTTTCAGGATGCAAAAGTACGAAGATTATTGTATTCGAGCAAATTTTTCTTTTGGATAATCTTTTGTATAATATTATTCTTTCTTTTGCGTTTATTGTAGACATACCTTTGTATACCCTCATTATGCAACAATATCTCAACCTGCTCCAACATGTCCTCGAAACGGGTACCACCAAGTGCGACCGCACGGGGACGGGCACCATCAGCACGTTTGGATATCAGATGCGCTTCCCGTTGAGCGACGGCTTCCCGCTGCTCACTACCAAGAAGCTGCACCTGCGCTCCATCATCTATGAGCTGCTGTGGTTCCTGCGGGGTGACACGAATATCAAATATCTGAAGGACCACGGCGTCTCCATCTGGGACGAGTGGGCCGACGCCAACGGCGACCTGGGGCCTGTATACGGCAGCCAGTGGCGCTCGTGGCCCGACGGCCACGGCGGCAGCATCGACCAGATTGCGCAGCTCGTACAGCAGATCAAGGCCAACCCCGACAGCCGTCGACTGATGGTGACGGCCTGGAACCCCGCCGAGATGGCCGAGATGGCGTTGCCACCCTGCCACTGCCTCTTCCAGTTCTATGTGGAGCCGCCGGCCTCGGCAGATTCAGAATTCAGAATTCAAAATTCAGAATTGCCTGCTAAAGGCAGGCTCTCCTGTCAGCTCTACCAGCGTAGCGCCGACATCTTTCTCGGTGTGCCGTTCAACATCGCCAGCTATTCGCTGCTGACGATGATGGTGGCACAGGTTTGCAATCTGGAGCCGGGCGATTTCATCCACACGCTGGGCGACGCCCACATCTACAGCAACCATGTCGAGCAGTGCCGCCTGCAGCTTACGCGCGACCCGCGGCCGCTGCCTACCATGCGCATCAACCCTGCAGTGAAGGACATCTTCGGTTTCCAATACGAAGACTTCACGCTGGAGAATTACAACCCGCATCCACACATCAAAGGTGAGGTGGCTGTTTAATGTCGAATTATTTGAATCTTGAATCTTGAAGACGAACGAACATCTTTGGACCATCATCATGGCTGGCGGCTTGGGTAGCCGCTTCTGGCCGGTGAGCGGCGTCGACTGCCCCAAGCAGTTTATCGACGTCATCGGCGTGGGACGCTCCATGCTGCAGCTCACTTTCGAGCGGTTTGAGCGCCTCTGTCAGCGCAACCATATCGTCGTGGTCACGGGCGAAGCCTATGTCGACCGTGTCCATGCACAGGTTCCCGGTCTGCAGCCCTACCAGGTGCTGGGCGAGCCGCTGCGACGCAACACGGCACCGTGTGTCGCCTATGCCGCGTCGGTGATCGCACACCTCGACCCCGAAGCCACCATCATTGTCTCGCCGTCGGACCATGCCGTGTTTCGTCGCGACCGATTTGTCAACGACCTGATGCAGGCTGTCGACACGGTGCAACGCTACGATTGGATTATCACCTTGGGTGTACAGCCGGTGCAGCCCGACACGAGCTATGGCTACATCCAGTTCCGCGAGGAGCCCTCGTTGCCCGACAATCAGAACCTGCACGAGGTGGTTACTTTTACCGAGAAGCCGCCGGTGGAGATCGCACGCCAGTTTATCGCCAGCGGCGAGTTTTTCTGGAACGCCGGTATCCTGGTGTCCAGACTGTCGGTGATGCGCGACGCCTATGATCGTCACCTGCCTGCCGTCGCCACCAACTTCTTTGCCCTCGATGCCGACACGCCGCGCGAAGAGCTGGAGCGCGTCTACTCGCAGAGCGAGACGGTCTCCATCGACCACGGCATCATGGAGAAGGTCAGCAATGTCCATGTCTTGGAGGCCTCGTTTGGCTGGAGCGATGTGGAGACCTGGGAGTCGCTGTACGACGTGTTCCGCCACGATAAAAACGAGAATGCCATTGTCAACGGCAATGTGTTGACCTATAACACCAAGAATTGTGTGGTCGCGGTGCCGGATGGCAAGAATGCCGTCCTCGAGGGACTGGATGGTTTCATCGTTGCCGCCAGCCGTGACACACTGCTGATATGCCGTCGCCAAAGTGAAGACCAGCTCTTCAAGTTCGCCTCCGACGTGGAGCTGAGCAACCTCATCGGGAAAAAGTGAAAAATAAACATAACAAACTATTATAATGAAACGCTACGAGATTAAGTATCTGCTAAAAGAAGATGTTAGCACCCTCATCGGAACCACTATTTGTGTCAAAGGCTGGGTGCGCACCAAACGCGGCAACAAGAATGTCGCTTTCCTGGCCGTCAACGACGGTTCCATCATCCACAATATCCAGGTCGTCGCCGACCCCAACCAGTTCGAAGAGGAGCTGAAACATATCACCACGGGTGCCTGCATCGGCGTGGAAGGTAAGCTGGTGGAGAGCCAGGGTAGCGGCCAGGCCGTTGAGGTGCAGGCCGAAAGAATCGTTGTCTACGGCGAGGCCGACCCCAACACCTACCCCCTCCAGAAGAAGGGCCACTCGATGGAGTTCCTCCGCGAGATCGGCCACCTGCGTCTGCGCACCAACACCTTCGGCGCCGTCATGCGTCTGCGTCACAACATGGCTATGGCTATCCACACCTTCTTCCATGAGCGCGGATTCTTCTATTTCCACACGCCGCTTATCACCGCCAGCGACTGCGAAGGTGCCGGCGAGATGTTCCATGTCTCGACGCTCGACCCCGAGAACCCGCCGCGCAAAGAGGACGGCACCATCGACTGGGAGCAGGACTTCTTCGGCAAGTTCACTGCCCTCACCGTCAGCGGACAGCTCGAAGGCGAGCTCGGCGCCACATCGCTGGGCAAGATCTACACCTTCGGACCCACTTTCCGCGCCGAGAACAGCAACACGCCGCGCCACCTGGCCGAGTTCTGGATGATTGAACCCGAGATGGCATTCTACGACCTCGACAGCCTCACGGCGTTGGAAGAGGAGTTCATCAAGTATCTGGTCAAGTGGGCGCTCGACCACTGCATGGATGACCTCGAGTTCCTCAACAAGATGATCGACAACGGTCTCATCGAGCGTCTGCGCAGCGTCATCGACACCGAGTTTGTCCGTCTGCCCTACACCGAGGGTATCAAGATTCTGGAGGAGGCCGTCGCCAAGGGCCACAAGTTCGAGTTCCCCGTCAGCTGGGGTGTCGACCTGGCTTCCGAGCACGAACGCTACCTCGTGGAGCATCACTTCAAGAAGCCGGTCATCATGATCGACTACCCGAAGGCTATCAAGGCTTTCTATATGAAGCAAAACGACGATGGCAAGACGGTGCAGGGTACCGACGTGCTCTTCCCGCAGATTGGCGAGATTATCGGCGGCAGCGTGCGTGAAGAGAGCTACTCCAAGCTGATGACCCGCATCAACGAGCTCAACATCCCGATGAAGGACATGTGGTGGTACCTCGACACCCGTCGCTATGGTTCTTGCCCGCATGCCGGCTTCGGTCTCGGCTTCGAGCGTCTCATGCTTTTCGTCACCGGTATGGCCAACATCCGCGACGTCATCCCTTTCCCCAGAACCCCCAAGACCGCCGAGTTCTAATTGTCTACCGACGAACACTATATGCGCCGCTGCTTGCAGCTGGCAGCCAACGGATTGGGACGCACGCGTCCCAATCCGTTGGTCGGTTGTGTCATTGTCGATTCCCGTAGGGATGTACCCCAGTGTACGCCCGAAATTGTCAGCGAAGGATTCCACCAGCAATACGGACACAACCACGCCGAAAGGAATGCCCTGCTGCGCAAGACTGACAGGGTGCACACAGGGGTGTGCCCCTACGAAGGGGCAACATTATACGTCAACCTCGAGCCTTGCTCGCACTACGGCAAGACGCCGCCCTGCGCCGACCTCATCATCGAGAAGGGCATCCGGCGTGTGGTCTGCTGCAACGACGACCCCAACCCTTTGGTAGCGGGCAATGGTTTCCGCAAGCTGGAGGCCGCTGGCATCGAGGTGGTGCGCCATGTGCTGGAGGAAGAGGGTAGGGAACTCAACCGTCGCTTCTTTACCTTCATGGAGCAACGGCGCCCCTACGTCATCCTGAAATGGGCCGAGAGCGCCGACGGTTTCATGGCTCCCGCCACAGCAGGCCTCTATTGGCTGAGCACCCAGCGGCAAAACCGCCTCAACCACCGTTGGCGTACCGAAGAGGCCGCCATCCTCGTGGGCAGCGAGACCTACCTGCAGGATCATCCCAGCCTCACACCCCGCCATTACCTCGGCACTGCACCGCAGCCCGTCGTGCTCGACCGCCGCGGCCGCCTGAACGACGTGCCTGCCCACTGGCTCCATCTGCATTGCCAGACCGTCGAAGAGACGCTGCAGGCCCTCTACGAGCGCAAGCTGCAAAGCGTCATCGTCGAGGGTGGTCGTCAGATTCTCGACACCTTCATCGCCAGCGGCCTCTACGACGAGGTGCGCATCCTCCGCAGCCCCCAAACCCTCGGCACCGGCCTCCCCGCGCCAGAGATACCACCCATCGCCCCCAACCGCCTAATCATTGTAGAGCCATGAGGTGGCTGCTGTATGCATCTGTAAATAATACTGTAGTGGCGAATCACCTTTCGCCTAATAATAAAAATGTTTGACGATACCTATAAAACTCTTGCGGCTCCGGCTGAGGGTCTTTATAAAGAGAAAGGCTCCAAGTTTCTGGCTTTCGCCTATCCGGTGCGTACTCTCGACGAGGTGAAGGCACACCTGGAACAGCTGCGTAAGGACTATTTCGACGCGCGGCACCACTGCTATGCCTACATCCTGGGGCCTCGCAAGGACGCCTTCCGCGCCAACGACGACGGCGAGCCCAGCGGCACTGGCGGCCGTCCCATCCACGGACAGCTGCTTTCTGCCGACCTCACCGACACCCTCGTCGTAGTGGTGCGCTATTTCGGCGGCATCCTGCTCGGCGCCAGCGGCCTCGCCAACGCCTACAAGACGGCAGCCCGCGACGCCATCGACCACGCCACCATCATCGAGAAGACCATCGACATGCGCTACCGTTTGCAGTTCGAATATGTCACGATGAACGATGTGATGCGTATCCTGAAGGACTTCGACCTCAAGCCCGAAAACCAGCAGTTCGACATGGACTGCGCCCTCGAGGTCTCCGTCCGTCAGAGTCTCTCCGTCCCGTTCTACGACCGCATCGCCGACCTCCGCACTGTCCGCATCGAATTTATCTAACAAACTCCCACCCACTCCCACATTAACACACTAACGCACTCCCACAATAACGCACTCCCCATGGATATCCTTTCCCAACTCAATGATGCGCAGCGTGATGCTGCCGCCTGTACCGAAGGTCCTGTGATGATTATCGCAGGCGCCGGATCGGGCAAGACACGCACGCTGACCTACCGCATCGCCCATCTTATCAGCCAAGGCGTCGACCCGTTCCACATTCTGGCGTTGACCTTCACCAACAAGGCCGCCAATGAGATGAAGGAGCGTATCATGAAGCTCGTCGGCAGCGAAGCCCGCAACCTGTGGATGGGCACCTTCCACTCGGTCTTTGCCCGTGTGTTGCGCACCGAGGCCACACGGCTGGGCTACACCTCGTCGTTCACCATCTATGACACCGACGACACGAAGTCGCTCGTCAAGCATATCGTCAAGGAGCGCAACCTCGACCCCAAGGTCTACAGCCCTTCGACGGTGACGAGCCGCATATCCATGGCCAAGAGCAGCCTGATATCGCCCGACGACTATGCCAACAATCCCGAGTTGCAGCAGACCGACCAGACGGCACGCAAGCCCATGATGGGCGAGATATACAGGCTCTACAATCAGCGGCTGCGCAACGCCAACGCCATGGATTTCGACGACCTGCTGTTCAACATGAATGTGCTGCTGCGCGACTTTCCCGAGGTGCTACTGAAGTATCAGGAGCGCTTCCGCTATATCTTGGTCGACGAGTACCAGGACACCAACTATGCGCAGTACCTTATTGTCAAAAAGCTGGCGGCACGCTATCAGAATATCTGCGTCGTGGGCGACGATGCGCAGAGCATCTACGCTTTCCGTGGCGCCAACATACAGAATATTTTCAACTTCAAGCGCGACTACCCGAAGCTGAACCTCTTCAAGCTGGAGCAGAACTACCGTTCTACGCAAGTCATCGTCAACGCTGCCAACTCGGTCATCGCCAACAACAAGGAGCAGATACAGAAAGAGATCTGGACCGATAACGACGAGGGCAACAAGATACGCCTGCTGCGGGCCGCTGACGAACGTGACGAGGGCAACCAGGTGGCTGCCTCCATCCGTAACGCACGACTCGACTGCAACCTCAACTACAGCGATTTCGCCATCCTCTACCGCACCAACATCCAGTCGCGTGCCATCGAAGAGGCGTTGCGCCGTGCTGCGGTGCCCTACCGTGTCTACCAGGGCCTGTCGTTCTACGGCCGCAAGGAGGTGAAGGATGTGCTGGCCTACCTGCGTCTGGTCATCAACAACCATGACGACGAGGCGCTGCTGCGCATCATCAACAACCCGTCGCGCGGCATCGGACAGACCACCATGGACCGCATCCGGCTGGCCGCCGCCGAGAACGAGGTGTCGGTCTGCACAGTGTTGGAGAACCTCGACAGTTTCAATCTGGGCATCAACGGCGGCATCGCCGCCCGCATCAACCAGTTCCTGCTGATGATCAAACGTTTCTCTGCCGAGGTGGCGACGACCGACGCCTACACCATCGCCGATCAGGTGGTCAAGTCGTCGGGTCTGATACGCGCCCTGCAGGAGGATGACGACCCCGAGAATGCCAACCGCATTGAAAATATCGAGGAGTTGCTCAACGGTATCAAGGAGTTCTGTGAGAAGGAGGATGAACAGTTCGTTGAAGACGAAAACGACCAGCTCGCAACGACCAGCTCTCAACTTAAGACGCTGGACCAGTTTCTGCAGCAGGTCTTGCTGCTCACCTCCGAGGACAAGGGTGAAGACAAGGATGCCGACAAGGTGTCGCTGATGACCATCCACTCCGCCAAAGGTCTTGAGTTTCCGCATGTCTATGTGGTGGGCATGGAGGAGAATCTCTTCCCTTCGCTGCTCTCGCTCTCGTCCCGTCAGGAGCTCGAAGAGGAACGCCGCCTTTTCTATGTCGCCGTCACCCGTGCCGAGCAGCAGCTTACGCTCTCCTACGCCGCCACACGCTACCAGTACGGCTCCAACTCGACACAGGAGATGAGCCGTTTTGTGGAGGAGATTGACGAACGCTATATCCAGCAGCCGCGCAAACGCAGCGCTTTCCCGCCGCCGGGCGAGCTGCCGTCGGCCTTCTTCACCGCCGGCCGTCCTGCTCCCGCCAGGCGCAACCTGCGGCCGCTTACGCCGACCAACAAGGTCAATGGCCCTTCGCAGCCCAACAGCAGGGAGACGATGAGCCAGTTCCGGGTGGGCTGCAAGGTGTCGCACAAACTCTTTGGCATCGGCCGCATCACCGCCATCGACGGTCCTGCCGACGCACCGCAGGCGGTCATATTCTTCGACCAGGCCGGCGAGAAACGGCTGGTGCTGAAATTTGCTAAACTGACATTGGTAGAATGAGAATTGTCATCCAACGGGTAAAAGAGGCGTCGGTCGCCATCGACGGACGCTGTCATGCCGACATCGGTGGCGGCATGTTGGTGCTGCTGGGCATCGAGGATGCCGACACCGACGCCGATATCGACTGGCTCTGCCGCAAGGTGGTGGCCATGCGCATCTTCGACGACGCCGACGGCGTGATGAATGTTGCCATTGCCGATATGCCGGATGCCGACATCCTGCTGGTGAGCCAGTTCACGCTGATGGCCAGCACGCGCAAGGGCAACCGTCCTAGCTACATCCGTGCTTCGCGACCCGAGTTCGCCGTGCCGATGTATGAAAAGTTTATCGCCAAGTTGCAGGAGCTGTTAGGCAAGGAGGTCAAGACGGGTGTTTTTGGTGCCGATATGCAGGTGTCGCTCGTCAACGACGGCCCCGTCACCATTATCATGGATTCGCAACAGCGCGAGCTGTTCTAACGGCTGGCGCTGACCCACCGCGACTTGCCACGGAAGTCTTCGTGCAGCTGCGGTTGCAGTCCCTGCTCCCGAAACAGGGCACAGACCTCTTCGGAGAGGGCTTCGTTGATTTCCACAACCAGCAGTCCGTCGCGCTGTAGCCGTTGCCGTGCGATGGATGCTATCGCCTTGTAGAATCGCAGCGGGTCGTTGTCTGGCACAAACAACGCCATCTCCGGCTCATAGTCCAGCACATTGCGCCGCATCGCCACCCGCTCCCTGTCGCAGATATAAGGAGGATTGCTAATGATAATTGAAAAAGTGTCTGACAAGTCCGACAAGTCTGACTCGTCCGACTGGTCCGACAAGTCCGACCCCATCCCCAAAACATCCCCTTTCACAAAACGCACCTCCACACCGTTGTTATGGGCATTGCGGCGGGCTGTTGCCAGTGCCGCCTCCGACAGGTCGACAGCCGTCACCATTGACAGCGGGAATGCTCTTTTCAGCGCGATGGCGATGCAGCCGCTTCCAGTGCAGAGGTCCAACACGGTGGTAGGGCTCTCTGTTTGCTGGGCGCACAGCCACCCCACCATCTCTTCCGTCTCGGGACGGGGGATGAGCACGTCGGGGTTCACCTCGATGCGGCAGCCGCAGAAATCGGTGTAGCCGATGATATGTTGGATGGGACGGTGCTGTTTCAGGTCCTCCAACACCCAGTGGAAACGCAGCAGGTCGCTCTGGTTGATGGTCTCCTCGCGGCTCGTCATCAGACGTACCTTGTCCCAGCCGAGAAAGGCCTCGAAAAGCATCGCGCAGAACACGCTCACCTCGCCGCTTCCATACGGTGCATCCAGCTCCTCGTGGAAGAGCTGTATGATATCCCGCACACGATTAGATTTGAAGCGAAGGTTGACGGTGTTCATTGGATTGATGGATTACGCCGCAGGCAGGAGATTATTTGCGACCAAAATCTGCAGGTATCTCACCCCAGTGGTCGGTGTCCCATTTGCGTATCTCGGTGGTGTAGCTGTTGGTGCGCAGCCAGTTTTCGGCACGGTGGATAAAGTCCCACAGCTCGGCGGTGTCGGGTGTCAACGGCAGCTTGCTCTTGCATTGTTTCTGTCGCACCCAGCCGATGGCGTTGACCGAGTCGCTGTAGAGAATTTGGTTTAGGTTGTGTTTTTTCAGATAGGAGAGGCCATGCACGAGTGCCAGGAATTCGCCGATGTTGTTGGTGCCTTTCTCTGCACGGTAGTGGAACACCTGCTTGCGGCTGGCCACATAGACTCCCTGGTATTCCATCACGCCGGGGTTGCCGCTGCAGGCTGCGTCGACAGCCAGCGCGTCCAGCACCGGCGGATTGGCGGTGCCGGGTTTGATGGCGGTCATGCCGTTCTCGTCGACGAAAAGGACACCCGTCCGACTGGTCTGACCTGTCCGGCTTGCCGTGGCCACCACGCTGCTATAAGGCTGCTTGAAAGCAGCCTCCGCCTCTTCGCGACTTTCAAAGCTCTTGAACTGGGCCGCCACCCCTTTCACCTGCTTCTCGCAGTCGTGCCAGTTGTCGTAGATGCCCGGCTCACGCCCTTGCCAAACGACATAGTATTTCTCCTTCTTCGCCATAATGCAAAGGTACGAAAAAAAGGGCAGCCGCACGGCTGCCCTTTTTACTTGTTGTTGCGGATGACTTATGCGCCGAGCTCGAGGCGTTTGAAGTCGGTGCAACGGAGTTCCTTGTCGGCCTTGGCGATGAAGTCTTTCACCTTCACCTTGCTCTCCATGATGTACTCCTGCTCCATGAGGGTGTTCTCCTGGAAGTACTTGTTCAAGCGGCCGTTGGCAATCTGGTTGATCTGGGCCTCGTTGAGCGTTGCAGCCTTCTCGGCAGCCACCTGCTCCTTGATCTGGCGGGCCTGATTGACCTGCTCCTCGGTGATCCAGCCTTTGCCCATGTTGGAGGCCATGTGCTCCTCGCTGTCGACGTGGGCGGGGTTGATACCGGCTTTCTTCAGAGCGGCGTCAACAGCCTTGCCGATGAGCTCCTCTTTGGTCTTCTCGACGGCGACGCGCAGCTCCTGGTCCTTGATCTCCTGAGCCACATGCTCAGCGTCGAGGGCGACGGGACGCATGGCGACAACCTGCATAGCGAGGTCGTGACCTACCTGGTCAAAACCAGCCTTGTTGAGGCCAATGATGGAGGCCATACGGTTACCCGGATGGATGTAGGCGTACACCTTCTCGGCTTCGAGGGTCTCGAAGTGAGCCAGCTCGATCTTCTCGCCGATCTTGGCAATTTGGTCGGTGATGGCGTCGGCCACCTTGCTGCCGTTGAGGTTCATCTCCAACACCTGGTCCTTGGTGGTCAGGTGCTGTGCCATAGCATTGTCGATGATGTCCTGGGTGAATTTGACGAAGTCGGCGTTGGTAGCCACGAAGTCGGTCTCGCAGCTCACCATGATAAGGGCACCGTAGTTGCCGGTGGTCTTGGCCAGCACGCAGCCTTCGTTGGCGTCGCGGTCGGCACGTTTGGCGGCCATTTTCTGACCTTTCTGACGCAGCAGCTCAATTGCTTTCTGCATGTCGCCGTCGGTCTCGACCAGGGCTTTCTTGCAGTCCATCATACCTACGCCGGTGAGTCTGCGCAATTCATTAACCTGTGAAGCAGTAATTGCCATATCTTGTTTCCTTTCTATTTGATTTAGTGTATTATTGTAGGAAGCTCTAGGATGGCCTAGGAGATCCCAGGTTTTCCTAGAGCTTCTTATGATTTATTATTTATTCAGCCTTGGGAGCTTCGGCTTCAGCCTCAGCCTTGGGGGCCTCTTCGCTCTTGCGGGGGCGACGCGGACGGGTGCGCTTCTCGGCGGGACGCTCCTCGGCGTTCTCGACCTCGGCAGCCTCTTCCTCGTTACGGGCGTCCTTGTCGAGCATGCGCTCGTTCAGACCTTCCTGGATGGCCTCGACCATGTGCTTCAGGATAGCGGCAATCGACTTCGACGCATCATCGTTAGCGGGAATGGGGAAGTCAATCAGGTCGGGGTTGGTGTTGGTGTCAACCAGGGCGAAGGTGGGGATGTTCAGACGACGGGCCTCAGCCACGGCGATGTGCTCCTTGTTGATGTCGATGACAAACAGAGCGCTCGGCAGACGGGTGAGGTCGGCGATGCTACCCAAGTTCTTGTCCAACTTGGCACGCTCGCGCTGCACCTGCAGACGCTCACGCTTGCTGATGTTGTTGAAGTCCTTGTCGTGCATCAGCTGGTCGAGGTTGTTCATCTTCTTCACAGCCTTGCGGATGGTGGCGAAGTTGGTGAGCATACCACCGGGCCAACGCTCGGTCACGAACGGCATGTCGACGGTCTTGACCATCTCGGCAACGACGTCCTTGGCCTGCTTCTTGGTGGCCACGAAGAGTACTTTCTTGCCGGAACGGGCAATCTGCTTCAGAGCGGCGGCAGCCTCGTCGGCTTTGGCGATGGTCTTCTGCAGGTCGATGACATGGATACCGTTGAGCTCCTTGAAGATATAGGGAGCCATCTTGGGATTCCATTTTCTTTTCAGGTGGCCAAAGTGACAGCCAGCCTCCAACAGTTCTTCAAATTTCAGTTCTGTCATGTTTGTTTACTTTCCTTTATTGTTGTTAAACTTTGCCAACCCTTGGGTAGTCCATGAGGCCGCGTTTTTCGGCTTTCCTATGCAGCGCGAACTGTCAGCGCGGCGGAGCATCCCAAGCGTTTGGATACTAAACGGTGTTCAATTTTAGTCTGTCGCAACAGCGTTGCAACAATCGCAATACTAACGCTTGCTGAACTGGAAGCGCTTGCGGGCTTTGGGCTGACCCGGTTTCTTGCGCTCGACCATACGGGGGTCACGCATCAGGAATCCTTCTTTCTTCAAAGCGGAGCGATCCTCGATGTTGTTCTCGCAAAGTGCGCGGGCGATGGCCATACGCAGTGCCTGGGCCTGACCGGTGAATCCGCCACCGTCGAGATTGGCTTTGACATCCCATTTGCCCTCAGCGTTGGCAACCAAGAAAGCCTGGTTGACGATGTACTGCAGCGGACCGGTGGGGAAATACTCCTTGTAATCTCTGTTGTTGACAATCACTTTGCCCGTACCGGGGGTCATATAGACGCGAGCAACAGCGGTCTTTCTTCTACCAATGGTGTTGATTACTTCCATATCTTGTGTTATCTAATATCATTAATATTGATGACTTTCGGGTTCTGACCCTGGTGCGGATGCTCGGGACCGGCATAGATGTGCAGGTTGCGATAGAGAGCGGCACCCAGGCGGTTCTTCGGCAGCATGCCACGGATGGCGTGCTCGAGGATACGCTCGGGATGGGTGGCGCGCACCTTGGCGGGCGTGGTCTCACGCTGGCCGCCGGGGTAACCCGTGTAGCGCTGATAAATCTTGTCAGACTCTTTCTTGCCAGAGAAAACAACCTTCTCGGCGTTGATGATAATTACGTTGTCGCCGCAGTCGACATGCGGAGTGAAGCAGGGCTTCGTCTTGCCGCGGAGGATGTTGGCAACACGCGTGGCCAAACGTCCCACAGTTTGATTCTCGGCATCAACCAGCACCCATTCTTTCTGTACGGTGTTGGCGTTGGCGGAAATGGTTTTGTAACTTAATGTATTCATTTTTGCTAACGATTGTACTGTTTTTGTTTCTCTGACTTCCACTTCCACATGGGGCAGACGGATTGCCTATGCAGTTGTATCTGTCTAATGTAAAGGAAGTTGAACGGGTTAATGACTTCGCATTCACACTATTTTAGAGTGTGCAAAATTACAAACATTTTTTTTATCAACAAAATTTGGAGAATTCTTTTTTGTTGAGAGAGGCCAATTTATGCCTCCAACCGTTCACACAGGAAGCCCCGGCGCTGCCCTGCCAAAGTGGTGGCGAGGAGGTAGCGGTCGCCTCCTTCGCGCAACCCCAGCTTCCGCTGCAGGTCGGCGGCGGCGACAGGATAGTTGCGGGTCACCACATGAGCCATCTGTTCGGGTAGCAGCGGGGCGACGCTCTTTTTGTCGAGTTTCACCTCTTGCAGGATTTTGAATTGGCGACCGGGAAAGTCGGCCCTCCAGTCGTCACCGGTGTAGAGGTGACTGTTAGGGTCGAGTTGCGCCAAGTCGTAGCGCTGTGCGATGAGTTTGTAGGCGCCGCCTTTCATCAGTGCGGCATGGGGCTCGTAGAGGTAGCCCCCCACCTTGTCGCAGCAGCGCCCTGCCGTATCACGCTCCTCCGACCAAGTAAAGGTGAAGGTACTGGTCCGACTCGTCAGACTCACACATCTGATGAGCGGCTCGCCTTGCGGTTCGCCGCATAGAAAGACCACCTCTTTGCATTCACCTTTCACTGCCAGCACCCATATCTCCTCCACGCAGCCCAACTGCTGTGCGGCCAACCGCAGATCAATCATGGGTGAGGCTTTCACCACCAGCCGCTCACAGTGTGTGCGCAGCAGGTTGAGGTTCTCCAACAGGTTGGGGGTGCAGTCCTCAAAGGCATGGGCGCGCTGCCCCTGCTTGCGGCGTGCGGGGTCTATATATAATAGGTCATAGTGCTGTTGTTGTTGCAGCCACGCCATGCTGTCGGCCTGCTGGCATGTCACGTTGTCGACACCCAACACCTGCAGGTTGTGTTGCATCAGTGCGCACAGCGTGGCGTCCTGCTCGATGTAGGTGACGCTTGCCGCGCGACGGGCCATCCACAGCGTGTCGATGCCCATGCCGCCCGTGAGGTCGGCCACCGCGGCCCCGACGGGCACCAAATGCTCTGCTCTGTAGCGGGCGGTGTCGTCCGAGCTGCTCTGCTCGCGGTTGAGGTGCGGCGGAAAAAGATAGTCCGGGTGCTCCAGCAGCGACGGCCATTTCTCCGCTGCAGTCCGTAGCCCCTCAATCTGCTGCACCGCCGCCTGCATATCAATATGCGGATACCGCGAAGCACTTAGCAGCAGCCTCGCGGTATCCTCGTTCCGATGCGCTCTGGCAAAGTCCAGGGTCTCCTGCTCCACGAAATCCATAAATCCAATTACGTCGAAAGCGGGAGCCTAAAATCAATAGACGCCATCGGCATGCAACTTGCGCAGCCGTTCCACTACCATCGGGCGGTCCTCTTTGTAGGTGACACCGAACCACTGTGCCGTGGTCTTCAGCACACGCATGGTGGCGTAGCCGCTATGGATAAAGGTGTTGACGGCAAAGGGAATGTAGTATTCCGACTTCAGCTCGCTGCCGTGCTCCTTCAGGAAATCGACAAACAGTTTCTCGCTCTCCACGAAATAGTCGGGCGTGAAGCCGAAAAGGTTCATGCTCACCGTGGCGTCGGCGGCAAGGGGATGCATCGATCCGTCGGCCTCCTTGTATTCGATGCCGTTGGCGGTGCGTCCGATGCTGGTGCGCTCGGTCATGCCGACCAGCAGTCCTTGTGCGTCGGTCTCGCAGACGCCGCGGCTCACGGTGCCGTTCTCGCTGAGCGTGTTCTCCAGCCGGTAGCCCACCATGCAGTAGTCGCCCTTCTTGCCGTCCAGGCCACGCAAGTAGTCGGCCATCACCACAAAGGCGTCGCGACCGTAGAAGTCGTCGGCGTTGATGACGGCGAAAGGTTCGTGGATGGCCTCCTTGGCCATAAGGATGGCGTGGTTGGTGCCCCAGGGTTTCTCACGACCCTCGGGGACGCTGAAGCCGGCAGGCAGCATGTCCAGCTCCTGGTAGACATATTCCACCGCGATACGGTTGCCGAAGTGGTCGGCGTTGATGTGCTGTTTGAACGCCTCGGCAAAGGAGTGGCGGATGACGAACACCACTTTGCCAAAACCGGCGTGGATGGCGTCCTGGATGCTGTAGTCCATGATGATTTCACCGTTAGGACCCACACCGTCCATCTGTTTGAGTCCGCCATAACGGCTGCCCATGCCGGCAGCCAGAACCAATAAAGTAGGTTTCATAGATGATATTATTTATTGTGTTATTGCCTGATTGAATTATCGTGATTGAATTAATTAGATTATAGTTGCCCATTAAACCCATTAAGCCCATTATCCCCATTATCCCCATTATCCTCACCCTCTTTTCCCCTTGAAAAACGTCTTCAGCAACGCTTCGCACTCTTCCGCCATGACGCCGCCACTCACCGCTGTCTTGGGGTGCAGCACGGTCCCTTTTACCTGTGTGAAGCCGCGGCGCGGGTCGGCGGCACCGTAGACGATGCGACCGATCTGTGCCCATCCCAGTGCACCGGCACACATGATGCAGGGCTCCAGGGTGACATACAGCGTGCAGTCGGTAAGGTATTTGGCTCCGAGAACCTCGGTGGCGGCGGTGATGGCCATCATCTCAGCGTGTGCGGTGACGTCATGCAGCCGTTCCGTGTTGTTGTGGCAGCGTGCCAGTATGCTGTCCTGGCTCACCACTACGGCACCGACGGGAATCTCACCCTCAGCCATCGCTGCCCGTGCTTCGCGCAGGGCCTGTTGCATAAAGTATTCGTCGGGGTTGTCGAAAAGGCTCATGGAATCTGTCGTTCTGTGAAAAGTCGCTCGTCGTTGGCTACGTAGCGTGCCTTGTGGAAGATGAGCGTGATGCTGTTTTTATATTGATAGCTCTCTGCCGAGGGCAGCAGTATCTCGCCCAAGGGTTGGTATTCGTGGTAGGCGTGCCAGTCCACACGGTTGCGGGTACGTAGCGGCAGCGCCTCGCCGGCGATGCTGTCACTCTCGGTATAGAGAAACATCAGCTTGCTCTCTTTCTCAAAATAGTAGTGTCTGTCGTAGTGTGACGGGCTGCGGGCACTGATGCGCACCACCGGTTTGTCGTTTAGGTAGGCCGTCCCTTCGTAACGTAGGTCTTCGCCGCGCAGCTGCCATTGGTACAGCGGCCCGAAGATGTTGTAGGCCTGCTCCTCGTCGTAGTATTTCTCGTCGTTGATGCTTCGCCAGCCCTCGTCGCGCTGGTAGCTTTCAAAATAGGTATGGCCGTCGCTGAACAGACACATCTGCAGCCGTCCCTCATACCACACCTCGATGCGACGTCGGTGCTGCTGTCCAGCCCAGCGACGCATGATGAGTGTGTCCGTCTGTCCACGTGGCACGATATGGCTCTCCACAAACAGGACGCTGTCGCTGCTCCGCGCCTCCAGGTTGAGGGTGTGCAGAAAGGCATCCACCGTGGCGGCGGCTTCTGCTTCTGCGTCGTCGACGACCGCCTGTCCCATCGAGAACAGGGGTGTCGTCAGCCATAGTAGCAGAAATAGGTATGTGGTGTGTCGCATGGGTCTATAGGGGTCTGGCACGGTTGGGTATCGTCAGTGGATAGGTCTGTTCGCGCATGGCGGTGTAATGCGTGAACACCAGATGCAGTGTGTCCTGACGCCGGTCGTTCTTCAGCACGACGTCCACGTCGCGTCTCTGTTCGCGGAAGGCTGTCAGGAACAGCTCTTGCAGCTGGGCGAAGTCAACTTTGTAGCCGCTCATGGCGTAGGCTGTGGCGTAGTCGCCACGGAAATATTGCTGGGTGGCGCGGGCATAGATCGTCAGGCTGTCGGGTGTCAGCTTGGCGCGTCCCAGCTCGACAATCTTGCTTACACTTACCCACAGGACGCTGTCCTCCTGCATCCGCATCATGCCGTTGAATCGCACGTTGCGCAGGTCGCAGTGGAAGTTGGCGGCGAAGCAGATTTTACTCTCAACGGTGACGGCTGCGGTACTGTCGGCGACCGGCGTGGCCGTTTGCGTCAGCTCTCGACTGCTGCGACAGCCGACGAAAAGCACGAGCGACAAGGCTATGAACAGTCGGGTCTTCATTGGTTGCTGAGGATAACTTGATAGTGTTTCTGTAGCGTCTCGCTCTGCTGGGTGTCTTTCTCGATGGCGCGTTTCATGTAGGACAGCGCTTCGCGGTCGCGGTGCATCTTGTGCAGAATCCAGGCGTAGGTGTCCAGGAAGGTGGCGTTGTCGGGCTCTTTCTCGATGGTCTTGCGCGACATCTGCTCGGCTTTCGCCAACTGTTCGGGCGTGACGTCGGGTTGCTCGCTGAGATAGTAGGCGTAGTTGTTCAACACATAGATTTGGTCGGGCTGCAGCTGCAGGCAGCGGTCAAAGCATTTCCACGCTTTTTCCACCTGTCCGGTCTCGTAGTAAGCGCTGCCTAATATTTCATAGCAGTCGCTTTCCAGATAGCCGTTGCGGAATCCCATCTTCTGGCAACGCTCCATCAATGTGATGACGGTGTCGTAATCCTTGCGGTTGTGCGCTTTCACGGCCAGGAGATAGTAGGGGAGGGTGTGGAAGGGGAACAGCGTCTTCACCAGCGTCGCGTCGTACTCCAGGGCGCTGTCGTCAGCGGACCATTCGCAGATCAGCAACGCCTCCCAGGCTTCGTACTGACTGCTGTCGCTGCGCAGATACAGCCGTATCCAGGGTAGCGCCTCCTCGCTACGGTCGCGGCGCATCAGTATGTCGGCATAGAAGAGCGCATAGCTGCTGCTGTCGTCACAGTAGCGCACAATGGTGTCCACCAGGTCGAAGGTGGCAGGGGCATAGGTGTCGTAGAACTCTTCGTTGGTGTAGAACGAGGTCAGTATCTGTATTTTGTCGATACAGCTGAGGCCGGAGTTGCGGAATCCCGTGGACAGTTCCTTGATTGCCTGCTGCGGTGCGCCCGTCAGCTTGTAGTAGTTGGCCAGCGAGATGTGGATGTATTCGTCATCGGGATGCTGCTGGGCAATCTTGTCATAGTACGGCTTGGCACTCTTGTAGTCCTTCTGCTGCATGTAGGATTCCGCCACCATGGCGCTGTAGCGGGTGTCCTCGGGCATGCTTTTGGCCAGTTTCTCCAACTCGCGTATGGCGTTCTGGGGTTTGCCTGCCGACTTCCATATCTTTTGTTTCTGCAGCGTCACCTCTTCACTCATGCCCCAACGCTTCTCCATGCGGTTTAAGGCGTCGATGGCATGGTCGGCGTCGCCAATCTGCAGATAGGCGTTGGCCAGCTGGAGATAGTATTCTTTGTGGTCGGGCTGGGTGGCTACAATGGATTCCCAGGTGCTGGCCACCGCTTTACGGTTATAGCGTTGCTCGTAGATGTCAACCAGCAGCAGTTTGTACCAGATATTTTCAGGCACCAGCGTTGCGGCCAGTTGGCTGTGATATAGCGCACTGTCCGATGCACCGGTCTCCAGCAGCATGACGGCCAGCTCGTAGTGCGCGGCGGCACAGCCGTTGTCGCGCTTCACAATTTGTCGGTAGCCGGCCATGGCCTGTTCGAAGTTGCCAGCTTCCTGTTGCATCTTGGCTTCAATCAGCAGGGCTTCGGTCTGCAGGGTGGCATCGCTCACCTCCTTGGCGACAGGTCGTTCGATGCGTTTTGTCGCCTGACTGGTGGATTGGGGGCTCTTGCAGCCTGCTGCAACCGCTGCAAGCAGTACTACACATATTATTATGTAGGGGAATTGTTTCATCCGTTTCATTTGTCCATTTTAACTTCCACTTTTACTCCCATTTTGACTTCCTCCAATTTTAACCTCGGAAACTTGAGTAGATACTATCTAACGGCATCCTTTTTGTTTTATTGTGCCTGTTAGGTATATTTATATTGTTTCGTAATAAAACTAAAAACGATGCCTTTTTTTGCCTATAAAAAATTTTTCCCTATATTTGCACTATCCAAAGTGGACTGTTTAATGGGGGTTGATACATTTAAGTTGCTGACTTTCATTGAAAAGCTTGCTATGGTTGACGTGTATGAAATAATTTTTTAATCCATCAAAATCACACAACAATGAAAAAAACATTAATGGTTCTCAGTTTCGCACTGTGCGCTTCTTTCGCCTTTGCGCAAACCAACCGCGTTGTGGGTCAGGTCAAAGCTGACGACAATCGTCAGGTGGCTCGCCAGAACGTAACGGCTTCGGTTCAGAACGGAGCTTCGGTCAACTACAAGGGTTCCATCTTTGCAAAAGATGACACCATTGCACTCTTCGATTTCTCTATGCCCGTCAATGATGACAACGCCAACTATTCGTTTGGTGTTATCGGTGCTAACGAAACCATTGGAGGTACTGCCGAGCCTCAGCACGTGCAGCCCTACGCCGGTGCTACCTGGCATCGTTGGTATGGTGTCGACTCCGTGTCGCTGCTCGTTAACCAGAACATGGAATCGGTCTATCCTGAGGTAGGCTTTGTCTATGGCAATCCCTATTACCTGCACAGCGCCAGCAACCGCTTGGATACCGACTATTGCTCTTCCCTCAACGGTTGGGTGATGTTGGATATCTGGGGTGGTGCCGAGGATGGTTCGGGTAGCATCAATGCCTACATCGCTTTCGACCCTGTCAACACCAGCGATGTGCAACTCTTCTCTGTCCGCATGTTCGAGTTCTACTATCGCTACAGTGAAAGCATGTTCGTCGACTACAGCACCGACAACGGCGCTACCTGGAACACCATGCAGATCAACACCAATGTTCAGTCCAACGACCAGTACTGGGGCTATGCTCGCTTCATGATGCCTTCGGCCGCTGCCGCTGGCAACTCGGTGCTGCTGCGTCTCCGTCTGAAGAGCACCCACACCCGTGGCTATGGCTACTACTGCATGCTCGATGACGTGGCCATCACCAAGAACCCCGCCGACGCTTTCACCATCAACGACGAGTACTGGCTGGCTGGTGCCTATCAGCAGATGCCGCAGGGCATGCAGCTCCCCGTCGAGTGGGCTTCCCAGATCATCAACGCTGGTACCAACGACCAGACCAACGTCCAGTTGAAGATGGACAACGTTTATAGCGGCAATGCTACCAACGTCCACACTTGGAACCTGAACACCATTCCGTCTGAGCAGGATTCCATCTACGACCTCTCCACCACTGCTTCGTTCCCGACCAGCAACTTGGGTGACAACTTCATCACCATGACCCTGGCTTCCGACAACATCGCTGCTCGTCCTTACGACACGATTCTCTACAAGGTCAACGACGTTCAGGAGGGTTCCTACACTTGGGGTCGTGACAATGGCGTGCTCAATGCCCAGCATTCGTTCCTCTTTGGCTATGACACCAACACTTACACTGACGAGGAAGGTGCGCACCACTATGTCACTGAAAACTCTCCCTACTACATGAACCAGGGCAACACAATTTATGTCCTTTATGAGACGGGCAACACCATCCCCACCGACGGTGCTGGTCAGCCTTGGGTCATCCGCGGTGTTGAGTATGTTGTGGCTGTCGACGAAGATGTTGTCAGCTCTCTTCCCGCTACCATTGCTCCTGAGATTGTCCGCGATAGCTCCACGGGTGACGGTTATGTCCGTTTCCTCGGCGTGAACACCGGTATCTCTTCTTACACCACCAATCCCGCTACCGAGTACAACGATCCTATCGAGATGCGTAATGCCGGTTACTATGTTGCCGACGATGGTTACAACACTGTCCGCATCAACTTCCCCATCCAGGCCGAACTGATGCCCAACCAGCAGTATCATGTCGGTTACTCCTTGGTTGAGGATGCCCGCTTCGCAGTTGCCCACACCGCTTCTACCTACTACACCACTTGGGATGATGAGAACCTGCGCTACAAAGCCAACTACTTCTACAACAACGCCCAGATGGCCAAGTATGCCAACAACTTCACCTATGGCAACGCTTCGCTCGCCAAGGGTAGCGATGCTCTGATCTACAACCCCATCGAGGGTTATTCTTGGGCCGGCCGTTATGTCTCCTACTTCCCCATGATTCGTCTGCTCGTTGGTCCGCGCGACGCTACGAAGAGCATCTCCGTTACCTGCGCTTTCGAGGACGATGATGAGGAGCTCGGTGGTGTCTACTCCGCCAGCCTGTCGGGTCTCTGCGGTTCTTCGATGAACATCGTCGAGGGTTCCAGCACCCGCATCTATGTTATCCCCGAGACCGATTACACCGTCTTCACGATGACTGTCGATGGTACTGCTGTGGATGTCAGCTCGCTGCCCACCGAGATTATCCAGGAAACCTACACCGCTTACTACTATGAGTTCAACAATGTCACCGACGACCATCAGGTTGCTGTCTCCTTCGCAGTGGGCATCGACGATGTGGCCGCCCGCGTCAAGATGAACCTCCAGCCGAATCCCGCTTCCTCCAACGTGAAACTGAACATCGCCGGTGTCACCGGTTATGTCAACTGCGACCTCCTCGATATGAGCGGTCGTACGGTTCGCAGCAGCCGCATCAATGCCGAGACCGAGAACGTTATCAACCTCAACGGTCTTGCCAAGGGTGCCTACTTCGTCCGCATCACCAACAACGACTTCACCAAGGTCGAGCGCCTCATCGTTCGCTAATCTAAGCTAAACGATAAACAAACAAAGCGGGGGTCCCGAAAGGAACCCCCGCTTTGTTTGTTATTTGTCTAATTAGTCCAATTGGTCTAATTAGACTTATTCGTCTTACAAAATATTCCCCAGCTGCTCTTTGATTTTCTCCAGCTCGTCTTTCATCATCACCACCAGTTTTTGCATCTCCACGTGGTTGGATTTGGAGCCGGTGGTGTTGATTTCACGTCCCATCTCCTGGGCAATGAAGCCGAGCTTCTTTCCGCAGGCCACCTCGTCGACAGCGGTCTGGCGGAAGTAGTCGATATGCTTCTGTAAACGCACCTTTTCTTCGGTGATGTCCAACTTCTCCAGGTAGTAGATAATTTCCTGCTCAAAACGGTTCGTGTCGATTTCTTTGATGGCGAACTCTTCGAAGTATTTCTTGATACGCTCGCGTGCCGTGGTGATGCGTTCCGACTCGTACTGGTTGATTTCTCCCAGTCGTTGCTCAATGATGTCGACGTGCAACATAATGTCGCGTTCCAATATCTCACCCTCATGCTGACGGCTCTCTTCTACGGTGTCGATGGCCCGTTCCACCAGCTGCAACAGCTGCTCGCGCTGTGCCTCGTCCTGCTCGCTGTCGTCAACCTTCCATACGTCGGGTTTCGACACCAGCGTGTCGAGCAGACGGCTGCTGTCGCAGCCCAGTTCGTCGCTCAGTGACTTCAGCGCGCGGTACTGGCCTATCACCAGGTCTCGGTTTAACAGTACGCCCTCTGCCGTGCTCTCCTCCTCGCGGATATAGACGTCCACCTTGCCGCGCAGCAGGCGCGCCAGACGGCGGCGGATCTCTATCTCACTGCTCCAGTAGGTAGAGGGGATTTTGACATTCAAGTCCAGGTTTTTGCTGTTGAGGGTCTTGATTTCTACGGTGACGGTTTTGCCGCCAATGGTGCTTTGCTCTTTGGCAAAGCCTGTCATGGATTTCATGGTATGTATCTATTTGCTTAGTATCTTATTTTTCTTTTATTCTATCACCAGTGAATCAAAGGATGGGGTCGACTGGCAGCGCTGCGTGCCTTGCTCGTCGTAGATAAACAGCACCGGCAGTGTGGGTTCATGCTGGGCGATGAAGCGCAGGGCGCTGTCCACTCCCATGACCATGAAAGCGGTGGCCAGTGCGTCGGCACGCCAGGCGGTGCTGTCTACCACCGATACGCTGAGCAGACTGTGTGTGACGGGATGCCCGGTGGTCGGGTCGATGGTGTGGGAATAGCGCACGCCATCGCGTTCATAGAATTTGCGGTAGCTGCCTGAGGTCACCACCGAGCGGTCGCGCAGCGCAATGGACAGCGCTACCTCCTGTTGGCTGTAGCGCTCTTCGGCCGGTCGCTCTATGCCTACCCGCCAAGCGCTGCCGTCGGGCTTGCTGCCGTGGGCTAGCACCTCGCCACCGACATCCACCAGGAAGTTCTCGATGCCCTGTGCCGTCAGGTATTCACCGATGAGGTCCGACATATAGCCCTGTGCGATGGCGTTGAAGTCCAGCTCTGTCTCCGGTGCCTTTTGCAGCACCCATCTGTCGCCATCGTTGCGCAGCGTGACGGGCTGCCGTGCGGCGGCCAACAGCAATGCCATCGAGTCGGCGTCGACCAGGGTGCGATGGCGGAAGCTGAAACCCCACATCTGCACCAACCGTCCAATACGGCAATCGAAGGCGCCGTCGGTATAGCGGTTCATGTCGATGGATTTCTGCAGGATGTCGGCAAAGAGAGACGTCACCACGCTGTCGCGGTTGTCGTTGACACGACGCAGCAGCGAGTGCTCCACCCAGAGCGATACCTCGTTGTCGAAAGACTTGAACAGCGAGTCGATGGCTGGGTCGAAATGGCGCCCTTCAGCATCGTAGTAGAGGATGCTGTAATAGCTGCCCTGCGCCTCTCCACGGATAGCGATGGGTTGGTCGGTACGCCGGCATCCGACTGCAACCAGCACAAAGAGGACAGTCGCCAGTATTGTCCTGCGCGAAGCGCATAACTTCCATTTTAACTTCCACGAGCGAAGCGAGTTTAATTCCATTTTAACTCCCAACGAAGATTTTAATCGTTACTAAAAAAGAAAGCGTTCGACATCACTGCCGAACGCTCGATAGGGTCATAGTGTACATTACTTGGAGACCACAAACTTGCGGGTGACGGTCTCGCCGTTCTGCAACAGCAGCTGCAGCGTGTAGACGCCTTTGGCAAGGTCGCTCACCTCAACCTCGTTGCGGCCTTCCATGTTGTAGCGACTCACGCTCTGGCCAAGGTTGTTGTAGATGGTGGCCTCGCGGACGGCCTCTTCGCTCTCGATATGGAGACGCTCTGCCGTCGGGTTGGGATAGATGTTGAGGGTGGTGTTCTCCATTCCGTCGATGCCCACGCCAACCAGCACGGCCACCCACTGTTCGGTATAGCAGCCCGAAACGGGGTTGGTGACGGTCAGCAGGATGTCGGTGGAGGCGGTCACATTGTAAATCGTGATGGTGTCGCCCTCAAAGCTTTCGCCCGTGGTGTTGACGTCCCAAGTGAATTCCGCATTGCTCTGGTTGCTGGTGGCATAGATGGTGGCGTCACCGGCATGTGCCAGCTGCAGGTCGCCGCCGACACTGGTGATGGCGGGCGACGGGGTGATGCGGATAAACATACGCTGGATGCTGTCACATCCGTTGGCAGCTTGTTTCGAATAGATAATCGAGTCGAAGGTGGTGATGGTGTAGATGGTCTCTTCCCAAGCGAAGAAGTCGCAAGCGTCGACGGTGTCGGTACGCTGTGCAATCGGTTTGGCATGGCAGTGCACCACCGAGAGACTGTCGCGGCAGACGCCGACCGTACGGTTCGGGAACAGCTTCGAGATGGTCGAGTCGGCCACCGAAATCTTATACTGGTCGCGGATGGCGTCGCCCTCGAAACGATAGGTGACGGTGCCGCATTTGACGGTGTCGATGGTGTCGAAGACGCTACGCAGCGCCACGATGTTCACCTGACGGTAGGTCGTGGTGGGGCAGCCTTCACCGTCGACGACGGTCATGCTGTAGAAACCGCTGTCGGTGATGAGCAGTGTGTCGTTGCCCATGATCCATTCCAGTTTTTCGCAGAACGACTGCTCGGGCAGCGTGTCGGTCAACGAGGTCAACGTCAGCACCAGCGTGAAGAGGGAGTCGCACTCGACTTCCGTGGCGCTGTGGATGACGTTGTAGTTGCCGGACTCGGTATAGGTCTCACCGTGCCAAATGTACTGGCCACAGGCCTCAACAGTGTCGGTGGGGAAGCTGATGCTGGTGGCGATGGTCAGCGGCAGCACCGTGACGCTGTCACAGTCATACAGGTCGCTGTGTACGGTATCACTGTAGTTGCCACTTGCGGTTAGTTCGTTCTCCATCCATTCGTAGGAACCGCAGGCGGTCACAGGTGCCAGCGTGTCGGCATGGACGCCGCTCTTCGTCAGCACAAGGGTGACAATGCTGTCGCAGCCCATCGCGGTGGTCAGCGTGTCGATATAGGTGCCGTTTTCGACGACGATGCTGTCGTGCCAAGTGTAGAAACAGCCAAACTCAACATTTTCCGAGATGGCAGCGCTGTTGGCGATGTGCAATACCAGGATATGCATTGTGTCACCCGTAGGAAAGAACACGTTGGCGTCTTCCGTGTATTTGACACCGTCAATCCAAGTCAGTGAATCGCAGGCAGTGATGCTGTCAACAACGACTGCCTTGGGAGCGTTCTGCGCGTGCATGGCGAAAGGAAATGCAAACGCCAGCATGATCAAGAGGAATAGTGATTTCTTCATCTGTATGATTTATTTGTTTATTATCTAATTTATTGATGATTAGCTCTGTATGGGTGATTTTGGTATCCCTTGCGGACAACATCAATATGCAAAGATACTATATTTTTTTTAATTACTCAAGTTTCTGTTTTCTATACCTCTTCTCGCAAGATGAGTTCCGCGATGTTTTCCACATGTTGCGTGTGCGGGAACATGTCGACGGGTTGGATGCGTCGCACCGTGTAGCGTGCTGCCAGCATCTCCAAATCGCGGGCCTGTGTGGCGGGATTGCAGCTGACATAGACGATTTTGCGCGGCGCCGCGCGTAGCAGCTGTTCAACGACACTGGCATGCATGCCGGCACGGGGCGGGTCGGTGACCACCACATCGGGCCGCCCGTTCTGTGCAATCAGTTCTTCGGTGAACACTTTGGCCATGTCACCGGCATAAAAAACGGTGTTGTCGTGGTGGTTGAGTTCGGCGTTGGTGCGGGCGTCGGCGATGGCGTCGTCGACATATTCGATGCCCACCACTTTGCGGCATTCGCGGGCCAGGTAGTGGGCAATGGTGCCGGTGCCGGTGTAAAGGTCATAGACCGTCTCGTCACCTTTCAGGTCGGCAATGTCGGCCACGTGGCTGTACAGCCGTTGCGCCTGTCGCGAATTGGTCTGGAAAAAGGATTTGGGAGTAATTTTATAACGCAGCACACCGTCGCCACGATGGCGGGGCATCTCTTCGATAAGGTGGTCGTCGCCGCGGTAGCAGACCACGGGCAGGTCGGTGTAGCTGTCGTTGAATTTCTCGTTGACGATGTATTGTAGCGAGGTGATTTCGGGGAAGGTGGCGCTGAGGTAGTCCAGCAGCGCATAGAGTTCCTCTTCTTTTCGATCGGCCACGATGACGATGACCATCCACTGTCCCGTGTTGCTGCAGCGCACCACAATGTTGCGCAGGAAACCCGTATGGTTGCGGATGTCGTAGCAACTCAGCTCATGCTCTCTTGCATAGGTGCGGATGGCGTTGCGGATGGCGTTGCTGGGGTCGCGCTGCAGGGCGCAGTGCTCAATATCCAGCACCTTGTCGAAGAGTCCCGGGACATGGAATCCCAGTGCGCCCCACGCTTCGGGCAGACTGTCGTCGGGGCGCTCCCGCCAGCGTTTGGTCGAGAAGGTAAACTCCAGTTTGTTGCGGTAGTGGTAGATCTCCTCCGACCCGCTGATGGGCAACATACCGCTGCAGTCTACATGTCCCAGTCGTTCCAGATTGTCGCGTACCTGCTTTTGCTTGGCGGCCAGCTGCTCTTCGTATCGCACGGTCTGCCACCGGCATCCGCCGCAGGTGCCAAAGTGAGGGCACACGGGCTCAACACGCCGATCCGACGGCTTCTTCAAGGCCGTGACACGTCCCTCGGCGTAGTTCTTTTTCTTGCGGGTGAGCTGGATGTCGACCACGTCGCCCGGTACAACAAAAGGTACAAAGACCACCATGCCGTCGACATGTGCGATGGCGTTGCCTTCAGCGCCTATCTCCTCAATGGTGATGTCGCTGAGCAAGGGCAGGTTCTTTTTTCGTGACATAAGGGGGTGTTATTGAAATAGAAAAAAAGAAGTACTGGATCCAATACTTCTTTAACTTCTTGCAATGGCCTCATGCAGCGTGAGCCATTCTGAATGCGGGATAACGCTTAACGCTCGTCAGAGACGGAGAGTTTCTTTCTGCCTTTTCTACGGCGGGCTGCCAGCACTCTTCTACCATTGGCAGTAGACATTCTCTTGCGGAAACCGTGCTTATTTACTCTCTTTCTGCGTGATGGTTGGAATGTTCTCTTCATGACTTCTCAAATTTTGGAGTTGCAAAGGTACGCATTTTTTTTTATCCACCATACTTTTTTGAAAAATAATATTTTGAAGTGAGTTACAAATAGCTATATATTATGCGTTTACGATTTTATAAAGGCCAAGATGTCTGTTTTGTGAAAAAAAAGATGTAATTTTGCACCCTTAATTGTTGAAAAAACTGTTCAGCCTCTTTATGGACGTCACGATGTTTTCCGAGTTGCTGCAAGGCGGTTGCGCGCTGAGCGATACGGTTCGCCAGCAGGTGGACGATGCTTGCCGTCGCTATCCCTATTGTGCGCCGTTGCAGCTGCTGTCGTTCCAGGCCAATGCGCTGCTGAACGAGGGAAATGTCGCCGACGATGCGCGCATCCGCGCGGAACTGTATCTGCTCGACTGCCGCCGTCTGCAACAGCCGCTGCTGCGTCGCGCGGAACCGAAGAAAGCTACCGCCGCTGTCGATGTGCTGAAGGAAATCAACGCCTATCACGAGGTGTCGTTCAAGACTGCCCCCAAGAGCGTGATCCTCTCCCATTTTCTCGAGACGGCCGACGTGGATCTCTCTGCCGATGCGGAAACAGACGCACAATCGGTCGAGGATCTGGGCCGCAAAAGTGTCCTGCGCGACGACGAAATCTGCACGGAGACCTTGGCGCTTGTCCTCGTCGGTCAAGGAAAAAAAGAGGAGGCAATTTCGGTTTATCAACGATTAATGCAAAAATATCCCGAAAAAAGTGCTACCTTTGCAAACCGCATTGCGGCATTGCAAAAAGAAGTAAACAACTAATATTCAATACAAATGTACACATTTCTCGTAGTTCTTATTCTGATTGTCTGTGTGTTGTTGGCCATCGTGGTTTTGGTCCAGAACTCCAAAGGCGGTGGATTGGCTGCCAATTTCTCCGCTCCTAACCAGATCATGGGTGTCCGCCGTACCGCCGACTTCCTGGAGAAGGCCACTTGGTGGCTCGCTATTATCCTCGTTGTGCTGAGTTTGGCTGCTACGGCTTCCATCCCGCACCACCACGCCGAGGATGCTATCGAGAGCGAGGTGACGGTCGACAACAATGTCAGCCCGGTTGCTGCCACCACTGCGGCTCCCGCTGCTCAGGCTGCTGACGCGACGCCCGCCGAATAACGGCTTCCTGCTCACCCTTGTCGGGGCCATCCGATAACACCTCCATGAACCCCGCACAGCAGGTTGAGAATCTCATCTTGGGAGCGTTGGGACATGCTCCCACCGACGACCAGAGGCAGGCATGCCGTGCCATGGTCGGTTTCCTCTACTCGCCCGATGCCTATCGGGCGTTTCTGTTGCGTGGCTATGCCGGAACGGGTAAGACGTCGTTGGTGGCTTCCCTGATACGGGTGGCGCCACGACTGCGCATCAACACGGTGCTGCTGGCCCCTACGGGACGCGCCGCCAAGGTGCTGTCGTCCTACGCGGGACGCCGTGCCTATACCATCCACAAGAAGATTTACGTCACGGTGGTCGACGCCATGGGCGTACACCGTATGGTGCGAGCCAGAAACAAGCATAGCTATACGCTGTTTATTGTCGACGAGGCCTCGATGATTGGCATCGACGCCCCTGCACAGGGCACGGGACACTCGTTGTTAGAGGACCTCATTGATTATGTCGTCGAAGGCAACCACTGCCGTTTGATGCTGATAGGCGACGCGGCACAGCTGCCGCCTGTAGGTATGGCGGAAAGTCCGGCACTCGATAGCGATTATTTGGAGTCGATGTCGCCTTTGCATGTCGACCAGTATGAGATGACGACGGTGGTGCGACAGCAAAACGCTTCAGGCATGCTGCACAACGCTACGCTGGTGCGTCAGACCCTCATGCAGCCGCTTGTCGATGCGGGCGCGTTGCAGTTCCAGCTCTCCGGCTTCACCGATGTGATACGGCTGAGTGGCGCCGACTTGGAGGAGACGCTCCATGCACTCTATTCCGAGAACAGTCCGGAGGAGGTTGTGGTCGTCACACGCTCCAACAAACGGGCCAACCTGTTCAACGAAGCCATCCGCAGCCGCATCCTGTTCCGCGAAGGCGCCCTCAATGCGGGCGACCTGCTAATGGTGGTACACAATAATTACTATTGGGTCGATGAGGAATCGGAGATGGGGTTTATCGCCAACGGTGACGTGGCCGAGGTGCTGTCGGTGCGCAAGTATGAGGAACTTTATGGGTTCCATTTCGTCAACGCTTCGCTACGCTTTGTCGACTATCCCGACGCACCCACTATTGAATGCAAGCTGTTGCTCGAGACGTTGACATCCGAGTCGCCGTCGCTCACTTCCGACGAGTCGCAACGATTTTACCAGGCGGTGATGGAGGACTATGCCGATATCCCTTCCCGCTCGGAGCGGATGCGGGCACTTCACGAAAACCCTTACTACAATGCGCTGCAAGTGAAGTTTGCCTACGCGCTGACCTGTCATAAGACGCAGGGCGGACAATGGAAGACGGTAATCGTCGATCAGGGTTACCTGACCGACGAGATGTTGGATGTCAGCTGGCTGCGCTGGCTCTACACCGCCCTCACCCGCTCCACCCACCACCTCTACCTCCTCAACTTCGACAAAAGGTTTTACAAAGAATAAATAGCCCCCCCCAAAAAAAAAAATCTAGATAATCTAGAAATTCTAGATAATCTAGAAAATCTAGAACACCCAAAACAAAAAAAAAGCACCCAATTCTGGGTGCTTTTTTCTGATTAAGAGGTTTGGTTTAGAGAGCCATACCCTTGCCAGCTTTGAACTTGACAACTTTCTTTGCGGGGATCTTGATGGCTTTCTTGGTACGGGGGTTCAGACCAGTGCGAGCTTTGCGCTTTGTCACGCTGAAAGTACCAAAACCAATGAGAGTGAGCTTGTTGCCAGCCTTCAACTCTTTCTTGGTAGCGTCGATGAAAGCATCGAGAGCTTTGTGAGCGTCAACTTTGGTTAAACCTGCGTTCTCGGCCATTGCGGCAATTAATTCAGCTTTGTTCATAAGATGATGTTTTATAAGGTTTATTTACAGTGCAAATGTATGTAAATAAATAATATGCAGCAAACTTTTTAGAAGAAAATTTGCATGTAAATTTTAATTAATTTTTCAATACACTGTTTTCCAGGTAGATACATCGTATCCTCTGAGCAGCTCTTCTACGCTAATTCTGTGTTTTCCGCTCATTTGAAGACTGATTATGTGGAGAAAACCGTCGCAAGTTCCGACTTTTAAACTCTTTTTTCCATCGCTGTAGAGGGTTCCTGGGGTACTTTCGGGCCCCTTTTCGGGGCGCGTCTCATAGATTTTGATCTGTTGCGGCTGCCCTTTTGCATCGGTGATGCGCATCCATGCGGCAGGGTAGGGGCTCAGTCCCCGCACAAAGTTGTGGAGGACGTGGGCGGGTTGGTTCCAGTGTAGCTGGCAGTCCTCTTTGAATATCTTGGGCGCGTTGGGCAGTGTGTCGGTTGCCTCGATGTTTTGCGGCTTCGGCTCCAGCGCTCCTGCCGCCAGTCCTTTGATGGTTTGTACCACCAGCTGTTTTCCCATCTCGGCCAGCCGGTCGTGGAGTGTCTCCACGTTGTCGTCCTCGCGGATGGGGGTGGTCTCCTGCAGCAGGATGGATCCCTCGTCGATACGCTCGTTGAGCAGGAAGGTGGTCACTCCTGTTTCTTTTTCTCCATTGATGATGGCCCAGTTGATGGGGGCGGCGCCACGGTAGCGTGGCAGCAGCGAGGCGTGCAGGTTGAAGGTGCCCATTGGCGGCATGGCCCACACGCACTGCGGCAGCATTCGGAACGCTACGACGACGAAGAGGTCGGCCTGTAACGCCGCCAGCGCCTCGAGAAAGGCGGGGTCGCGCAGCTTCTCGGGCTGCAGTAGCGGCAGGTCGTGTTGTAGGGCATACTGCTTGACGGCACTCGTCGCCAGCTTCTGTCCGCGGCCGGCGGGACGGTCGGGCGTGGTGACTACGGCGGCGACATCATAGCCAGCGGCGACGATGGCATCCAGACTGGCTACCGCAAAGTCGGGAGTACCCATAAATACAATGCGTGGGTTCATCTGTCTTCAGCTCAAGAATTAGTCTTCAATCAATCTCTTTTGCAAGGCACACATCTGCAGTGCGCTGACGGCCCCTTCGACACCTTTGTTGCCGTGACGGCCGCCGGCGCGCTCCTGTGCTTGCTCCATGTTGTTGGTGGTGAGCACGCTGAAGATGACGGGACGCTCTTCGTCGAGCGATACGCGGGTGATGCCGTTGGACACAGCGTCGCAGATGAAGTCGAAATGCCGCGTCTCACCCTGTATGACGCATCCGATGCAGATGACGGCGTCGAGTTTGCGTTGACGCAGCAGCATCTGTGCCGCCGTGGGCAGCTCGAAAGTACCGGGTACACGGTACACATGCATATTTTCTTCACGCACGCCGTGCTCGAGCAGCGTTGTCCGCGCGCCTTCCAGCAACGCGTCGGTTATCTCACTGTTCCAAAGTGCGGCAACGATGCCGATGGCGTAGGGACTGCCATCGGGTACCGCCTCGGGATTGTAGTCTGACAGATTGGTCTTTTTCATTATTATTCAATTTTTAACTTCCATTTTAACTCCCACTTTAACTCCCACTTTTACTTCCACTTTAACTCCCACTTTAACTTCATAAGATCGGTTATTTCACCCTCAGTTTCATGCCGGGCTTCACTTTTTTCATATCGGGGTTCAGCTCTCTGAGCTTGGCCACGGTGGTGCGGCATTTGATGGCGATAAGCTGTAGGTCGTCCTCCTCTTTGGCGGTGTAGTAGCGTTTGCCGTCCGAAACAGGCTGTTCCTTCACATAGCTCTTGTCGGCTTTGTAGGCGATGGATTCGCCTCGCTTGGGACGCGTTACGCCAAAGTAGCTCTTGTCCAGATGCAGCCGTTTGGTACGCAGGGTGTAGTTGGAAAAATCCAACAGCCATTCGGGATCGATGGACTCATACATGAAACGGACCTCGAAGTGCAGGTGGGGTCCTGTCGACCGGCCTGTGCTGCCGCCCAGTCCCACCACGTCGCCAGCCTGTAGCACCTGGCGCGGCTTGACGTTGATTTTCGACAGGTGGGCGTAGGCAGTCTCCAAGCCGTTGTAGTGGCGCACCACCACCAGGTTGCCATAGGCACCCATGGGACAGGCCACACGCACCACGCCGGCAAAGATGCAGTGGACCGGTGTGCCCACATTGAGACGGATATCCACGCCACGGTGGGCACGTTCCCACCGCCAGCCGTAGGGCGAAGTGATGATGTTCTTCACGGGGAAGCAGAAGTCGCTGTCGTGCTTCACCAGGCGCAGGTTCACCTCGTCGGGCAGCGAGTCGAGTGGTAGCGTGCGCTCTTTCACACGGTGTGTGGAGAAATAGTTGCCGTACCAGAGCACGCCGACAGCCATGTTGTTGCCAGTGTCGATAACAGGTGCCGTCGGCGTCGGTGGCTGCACGGGCCGCAGCTGGCTCTGCTGTTTTTTATAGGGAGTGTTGTCGCTGTTGCGTGTCGGCTGGCTGGCCGATGTGCCTTGCCGTGGCCGAAGCTGGGCATTGATGATGGAGTCGTAGTAGTTGTTCTCCTGTGCCAGCAGTGTCCCGGATGTCAGACAGGCCAGCAGCATGACGATAGCCATCAGCTGTCGGCGCAGCCGTCCCACAGGGATGCCCAACATTTCACGATATTTGGCCACGGTGCGACGGGCGATGGGGATGCCTTCGCGTTGCATGGCCTCGGTGAGCGCGTCGTCGGTGAGCGGGTGCGCCTTGTCTTCGTGGTCGACAAGATGACGCAGCGTCGCTTTGATATGTTCGACCCCTACGGTGTCGCCGCTGTCGGTCTCCACGGCCTTGGTAAAACAGTCTTTGAGCGGCACCACGCCGAAGTCCGTTTGAAGGTGTTTGCTGTTAACCACGCGCGAGATGGTCGAGGTGTCGTAGCCGGTGGCCTGTGCCACCTCTTTCTGCTGCAGCGGCAGCAGGTCGCAGGGGTCGCCGGTGGTGAAGTAGCGTGACTGGTAGCGCACGATGTAGTTGACGATGTGTCCTAATGTGTGTTTCCGCTGCTGCAGCGTTTCGATGAAGGAACGCGCCTCTTCGGTCTTGGCACGGAGAAAGTTCAGCGTCTCTTTTTCGCCGGCGTCTTTGGGCGTGCTCGCACTCAGTTGCCGATTCAGTTCGTCGTAGTATTGGTTGATCTGCAGCGTGGGCAGACAGCTGTCGTTGGGCACAATGCTGAGTTGGCCGTCGTGGGTCGTGACGTAGAAATCGGGGACGATGTAGTGGGCAGTGCTGTCGCTGAGACTGTCGTCGGTGCCGGGCTTGGGGTCGAGTTGCTGGATGAGCTGTATAGCGTTGTCGAGCCGCTGGCTGTCCCAACCGTTACGCTCCTGTATGCGCTCGTACTGGTGGCGACTGAAGAGGTCGAAATGGTGGTCCACCACCCGTATGGCGTCGTCCTGGGCCGGACTGTGGAGGTCCAGATTGTGCAGTTGTACCGACAAGCACTCCTGTAGGTTGCGGGCACCGATGCCCACGGGGTCGCAGCGTTGTACGATAGCCAGTACCGCCTCCGCCTCCTGCAGCGTCACCTCTACCCCTTGCCGGAAGGCGATATCGTTGACGATCAGCGATAGGTCGCGGCTCAGGTAGCCGTTGTTGTCGATGCTGCCCACGATTTCACGAGCAATGGCGCGTTGGCGGTCGCTGAGCGGTTTCATGTCCAACTGTTCCAGCAACCGTTCGATGGTCGACTGTTCGGCGGTGTAAATCCGCTCGCGTCGCTGGTCGTTGCGGTCGCGCTCCAACTGTTCGCGGTAGCGGTAGTCCTCGTCGTCCCAGTCGTCGCTGTCGTCGTTGGTGGGGTTGGGCAGCTCGACGGTGGGGGTGGCGGCTTCCTCAAGAAGGGGGTTTTTGACGACCTCCTCTTTGATATGCTGCGACAGGTCGGAGACAGGCATCTGGATCAACTTCATCAGCAGTATCTGCTGTGGAGTCAATTTCAGCGTCTGTTTCAGTTTCTGCTGCTGCCGTATCATCAAATGCAAAGATACTGATTATTGCGCAATCGGTGTTTCTTTCCTTTGAAAAAAAAAAGCCCGACAGAGGCAGCTATTTGTGATATCTTACAATTGATGATTCTGTATTAAGTACTAGTAAAATAATAAGGTGAAATGATTATGGAGTTAAAATGGAAGTTAAAATGGGAGTTAAAGAGGGAGTTAAAAAGGACAAATGATCTGTATTGTCCTGTGCGAAGCACATAACTTCCATTTTAACTTCCATCGAAGATTAACTTCCTTTTTTACTTCCCTTCGTTTTACTTTATTTTT
>JAFSYK010000003.1 GCA_017449975.1 Bacteroidales bacterium | reverse complement strand
CAGCGGTGGCGCATCGTCACGCTGACGGGCTTCACCTCCACCCGCGTCGCCCTGCGAATCAGACACACGATGAACGCCATTTCTATCTCGGCCCAGAAATCCGCTATCCTGTCGTCATCCTCCACGCCACGAATCTCAATCTCTACTTGTCCGTCGCGCCTTGCAACAAGATAGCGCAGCGGCCCTACCAGCCGTTTGTAGTGGGCAAAACGAGCAATAAAACCCTCAGCATTGCTGCTGCAATAGGCCGCGAAGATAGGCGGCGAAAAGGTCTCGATGCCTTCTTCAGTCGCAATCCGCAGGGCCACCCCCTCGGGTGCCATCCGCCCCGCCGTCTCCATCAGTCGGTAATACTCCTCCTTGCTCAGCATCACGTCACGCCTGCCAAACAAGTCCTCTGGCAGATGTGTACCCATCAGCAACTCGCGAATATCTATGCCCGCCCGCTCGAACAATCGTCCAAACTGTCTGTCAAATACGTATTTCATGGTGCAAAGGTACTGCTTTTTCCTGAAACTACAACCACACCCTATGCCAAAAGATTTTCATATCGCGCCAAAATAACCAAATTCCATTTTGACGCACTTTGCAAACAGAATGGCATCATCCGCTCGGTTCTTCTCGGCAATTCTGCATAATTTTGCACCGAGATTCAAAAGCGAAAAGATTATGGAGATTATTAACTACAGTATTGACTGGGCACGAGGCGAGGTGTTCTCTGCCCGTGTGATTGCGCTGATTAGCGTGTTTGTGCTGCTGTGTGCGGCTGGTTTCTATTTCTGGGGCAAGACCTCAATAGCGCGGGCCTACTGGTTGCCGCTGGCATTGAGCGGGGTGTTCCTCGTGGTGGTGGCGGGAGGGCTGTACTACGCCAACCATCCGCGCATCGCATCGTTCCAGGAGCAGTACAAGGAGAACC
Organism: Bacteroidales bacterium; assembly: GCA_017449975.1. GTDB lineage: Bacteria > Bacteroidota > Bacteroidia > Bacteroidales > P3 > Colimorpha. The sequence continues at coordinate 2,701 of JAFSYK010000003.1, read as the reverse complement.
CAGAGCAGTTTGTGAGGGGTGAACTGGAGCGCACGGCAAAGTCGGACAGCGACCTGACAATGATTGTGTTCCGCATCCTGCCGGTTATCGTCATCGTTTGTGCCGTTGGGGCTATGTTCATCACCAAGACACAGTGGTATGCGTGGTTCATCGTCCTGATGATGCTCGGTGCCTTCCTGATGGCTGTCGATAGCAACACGCGAGCCCGCAATGCTGAGTATCACGATATACTTCAAAATATGCACCATCGATAGCAATATCGGAAAATATTCCGAAAAGCGAATAAGACTTTCGGGATTAATTTGTACCTTTGCCCCACGTTTTAATCAAAAAGTAAACAGCAATGACAGACAAACAGCAAGTGGAGGACATCGTGCGCCAGATAGCACGGTCGTTCTCGGGTATCGACAGCACCAAGGACTGGACGAGTGAAACGATTTGGTTCGACGCAGCCCCGTATGCATCGGTGGGCGTGGAGAAGGCCAAGCGGGTGTTCGACGAGGCTTTCGGCAACCTGAAGTCGTGCAACGTGGAGATTCTCGACATGCGCACACGCATCATGGGCGATGCCGCCCTCGTCTGCTCCGTGCAGAAGTGGGACACCGTGAACAAGGATGGCTCCGCGAATCCACCGTTCATGATGCGCCAGACGGATTATCTGGAGAAGCAGGATGGCGCGTGGAAGGTGCTGCACGAGCATACGTCGATGGCGCAGGACTGGGACGGAAAGATTGACGAGTAAATCACTCTTCCCTGAATGCTTTTGGTGATTTGCCAAACTCCTGCTTGAAGGTAATAGAAAAGTATTTGGGATTGGAAAATCCAGTGCGCAGGGCTATCTCATTGACGGGTAGCCCTGTTTCTTTTAGCAGGCGGGCGGCAACCTCCATGCGGATGCGCTTGATGTGGGCTGAGGGTGTGCCGAGGTCAAGAGACTGCATACGACGGTAGAGCACAGTGCGGTCCATCGCCATCTCTTCGCTCAACTGCTGCACGGAGAAATCCTCGTTGTCGATGTTCTGCTCTACCGCCTGATGAAGTTTCTTCAGGAACTGCTCGTCCTGCGAAGGTGTCTCGATGTTCTTCAGTCGTTCTACGGTTGCATCGCTGGCTGTTGTGGGTGTTGGCTTGGCTGCAATAGAAGACTCTGGCTTCCTTCTGTTTCGCATGTACCAAAAGCCTGCACCTGCGACTACGGGTATCAGCAGCAGCCAGTACCACCACGGGGAGTGGTCTTCTGTCGGTTCTGTTTCATGATCGACTGCCATCTGGACACGGGGGATATGAAAGGCATATCGTTTCACGCTGGCCAGTGAGTCAGGGTGAAACGTCACCATGCCGCCCACGAAACCTACCGCCATGCGACCATCGCTGTCGGTATGAATATGTCCGTTCTGAAACTCGCGGCCCTCGGTGCTGATGCCGTCAATCAGTCCGTAGTTCACAATCTCGAAACTGTCGCGCCCTACGACCTGTATACGTGAGATACCACCGCCTGCCGTCGTCATCCAGATGTCGCCACGGCGGTCGGGACCGATAGCCGCCACGTTATTGGTTTTCAGACCATCAGTCTCGCTGATGGTGGCCACGATGCTGTCACGACTGTCAACGACCAGTAGACCGTTAAGCGTACCGATATAGAGGTAGCGTTCGCTTTCTTCGTAGGAGCAGTTGGTGCCCGACGGAGCCAGCCGGGCCGACAGTCGACTGGCACGTGGCGAACAGAAAATGGGGCGTGGCTCATGGGGGAAGGCCGTGTTGGACGTAGTGAACTGGTGGCTGCGCCGAGGGTTGATATAGAGTATGCCGTAGTCCTTGGTGCCTATCCAAAGTCCGCCATACTGGTCGTGCGTATAGGCCGTCACCGTCTCGTCGCGGAACACACCCTCCCATGTCAAGGGGGTAGGCGGTGGCGGAGCCGTGGGCCAACGGGCGACATCGTTGTTGGTGATGCCCCGCTCGCGCATCAGTCCCTTTACGTCGCTGACCACCCGGCCATGGCGGCTGTCCAACACATAGAGCGTTTGTTTGTTGCGCAGCCAGATGTAGCCCAGCGAGTCGCAGTTCATCTGTCGGTTGCCCATATATTCCGGCAGCGGGTATGCCCCGTCGGGTGGCAGGTGGAAAGCGTAGAAGCGCGTGCCATCGAAAATGTCGATGGTAGTGGTCGTGGCAATGGCTATGCGACCGTCAGGCATCTGCCGGATGCTGCGCACACGGCTCTCCGACAACCCGCTGCGCATGTCGAGCAGGATGGTGTCGCCCTGCTGATGACTCCAAAGCGGAAGATTCATCAGCAGACATGCAAATAGGAATATAAGCCTTAACCTTCTCATTGCGCCGACAAAGGTACGAAAAAAGTTTGGAATCGTTGCCAACGAGAGTATAAAAATGTTGCAAAGTGCCGTTTTAACGCCTTCTGCCTATTGAAAACAACGGGGCACACCTGCCATACGCTGCAAGATGTACTACCTTTGCCGACGAAATCTTTAATCATTGAAGATTGAAAATTGAACATTGAACATTAATCCAATCTAAAACAATATCGGCAATGAAACAGCTACTCAACCCCACACGACGCTTCGCAGCACTGCTGCTGATGATGGTCTCTGTGCTCAGCGCCAGAGCCCTCGACTTCCGAATGACTGAAATCACGTGGACGTTCGACACCGTGACTACCGTGACACAGGCCGACGAGGTG
>JAFSYK010000033.1 GCA_017449975.1 Bacteroidales bacterium | reverse complement strand
CGAACTGAGGGCCTGCGACCAGAGCTGCGCCGGCGCCCTGCTGAGGGTGGACAACCGTTTCCTCTGCGGCGAACGTATGTATGCCCGTGCGCGCAAGGCCGCCGAGCGCGAACGCAACGGCGAGATGCCGCGCGACCGCGAAATGGACAAGTACAAGGACTATCTCATCGACAACGCCCTTGTCGACGAAGTGCAGCCCCGTTCGATGATGGTGCTGGACGAGAACATCGCCCGTGCCCTGGAGAAGATGGAGAAGATAGAGAAAATGAAGGTGCACCTGCCGCAGATTGACTGCGGTGTCTGCGGTGCTCCCACCTGCGAGGCCTTTGCCACCGACGTGGTCTGCGGCCAGGCCGACCTGCACCGCTGCGTCTTCTACCGCCTCCACCTCGAGCAGGCCGGCAAGATGACCCTCGACGAAGGCCGCTCCAACATGTACTCCGTCTGGGGCGACGACCGCATCAGCGGCGAGATAGAGGTGTGAGTTCTCCTGTTTCGGTACAATAAAAATCGTAAAAATACGTTAGTAACGAAAAAAAGACAAATATGACTAATGCAGACTTTTGGAAACGAATGGATACCGTCATCAGTGGCGGTTTCTCTCCGGAAGGACTGCAAGTACTTGATTATTATGCAGAACAATTTATCAATGGACGGCTTGTATATAAACGCTTTTCACCGCGAGAACAGTATGGCTGCGCAGCGGGAGGTGCAACGCATGTCATTGCATCCCTTATCGCGGGAGCAAAAGATGGCTCAGATATCGGAGTTGCGCCGTATGGCGACAATTTCAAAGGAGAACTCGAATGCGGAGCGCAGCAGGCTGAATGCATAGAACAATGGGCACGCTGTGTGGGGTGCTGGACGGATTGCGTCGACAAAACCCTCTCCATTTCGCTCGGTGAGCAGATTGCCGAGGGCGGCGAGGCCAAAGTCTACAACCTTACCTCAGCGATATGCATGACGAGAATGTGTTACAGACAGCCAATGGCACCATTGTTGTTGTCGACTGCGACATCCGAATCAACACCCCCGCTCTCCATCAGGGTGGCGAACGAATACTGACGACAGAAGTCGAGATGTTGTAAATTTAATGTATCTTTGCACCGTGAAACTAAAACAGGAAATATGATGTAAAACAACGATAAAATATTGACATATACTGAGCTGACGCTCTTGTTCTCTCTTGAAGAATCTGCAAATTTGAAAGGATACGAGAATAAGTTAGTGAAGGTTCGCGCTTTTGGCGTGGATTATTCTCTACTTACCAGTATCCGGGCAATGCAGAGCCTTTCAAGATGATAAGTGGAAGTTTTTAAACAAGTGAATAATTCAACGCCTTTTTTTATTAAAATAACCATTATGAAACACAAATTTACATTCTTCGCCGTCATGATGATGGCACTGGCAATGCCGCTGCAAGCGCAGAACTATGACTTCTCGGCAGTGGCGCCTTCGGGCCAGACGCTGTATTACGGAATCACGCCTAATGGTGTTCAGGTAATCAGGCATCCTGATTACACAACCATTACAGGAGGTCTCACTATTCCTGCCATGGTTACCGACAGCGCGGGAATATCATACAACGTAACCGCTGTCGGTGATTATGCATTTACCGGTTTTCCGTTAACATCAGTCACAATCTCGACAGGGATATCCAGTATTGGCAACCTGGCATTCAAAGGTTGCCCTTCGCTTGTCAATGTGATGCTTCCAGACTCGCTTGTCTTCATAGGAGGTGAAGCCTTCCAAGGATGCCCAATCACTTCTATCACCATCCCGCGTACGGTTACTAGTATTGGTAGTAGTGCATTCAAAAACTGTACTAGTCTCACTACCGTCAACTTCAATGCCGATAGTTGCTATGCTCCCGCAAGCAGCATGTCTGCTATTTTCGCCTATTCGGGTATCACTAATCTGAACATTGGTAGCACCGTGCGCCGGATTCCTGGCGATGCGTTTGCGTTCTGTTACAATCTCACAAACGTCATTTTTCCCAATTCGCTTACCTATATAGGCGAGTATAGTTTTTGGGCCGACACTCTTTTGACGAGCGTTGTAATCCCCGATTCGGTAAGAACCATCGCAGATGGTGCATTCTATTATTGTACTGGGCTTGCCAATCTGGTCATAGGCAGTGGGGTGGATTCTATTGGCATGGAAGCTTTTGTTGGAGATACAAATATTAGTTCAATTGAATTGCGCGGTAGTGTTCCCCCGGCTTTGGATATCGACATCACCGATACCATGTTTGGTGATTACCACTTCTACGACTATAATTGGCCCTTTAAGGGTATCGATAGCAGTATCACGGTGACTGTCCCCTGCGGCAGCGGCGAGGCCTATCGTGCTGCCGAGGGCTGGAACCAGTTCAACAATATCGTCGAATCTTGCGACACAGGCAGCTGCGACACTGTCCAACTGCCCTATCTTGCCAACTTCAACAGGTGCTGGACTGCGGACAACGGGGCTGTTGTCAACTCGCCCCAGTCGGTGTCCCTGATGGGGCAGGGACAGAAGATTGAGAGTCCCTGGATAGAGACGCTCCCAGGCAATGTTTTTGTGGCGTTCACCACGCGTCGCGATGGCGAACCGTTGTGGGATGGAACTGAAGATTGCCTCATGACGGTGGAAAACGAGGATGGCGAAATCTATTATACTCACTTTACCCCAGGGGATTATTCTGAGTTTACCCCATATTTCACCAGTCCGGGCGGCCTTGTCCGTGTGAGATTTGAGTATGTCGGCAGCACCCCCATACCCTCATTCCAGTTAACCAACGTCGCCGTATTTCAATATCCCATGAGCTTGACCATAGATTGCCCTGGTATGGCAAGTGTCGGCGACACTGTAACGGCCATCTTTCGGGCGGAACTCCCTGATGGTGACAATTATGATTATATTACCAAAGAAGTATATGAATATGCCACTGGAAATTGGATCTACGATGAAAGAATAGTTGCCCAGACGGATACTTCACTTTCTTTTGTGATAAATACCGCAGGCAGATATGGGATAGTTTCGGAGTTGGCAAAGTTTGATGTTTTTGCCGGTCATACTGTCAGAATTAATGAATGGGTCGATATTGACATTGTGGATTATCATGTTTTCTATGAAGATAGTATATATTACACGTCGGCGGCAAAAGACACTGTGGTTGGATGCCACCCACAGCTCCACAACGCACACCTGCCCGGTAGCGTCAGGAAGTTGAACTACACCTGTTTCAATAATCACAGAAACCTTCAATCAATTGTTATTGAGGATGGTTTGACCGATATTGAATATTATTCATTTTTGGGGTGCAGCAATTTGGCCTCAGTTTCACTGCCCGGTACACTTACCCATATCGGCCGGTATGCTTTCGGCAGATGCTCGTCGCTGGAGCGGATTGACCTGCCGCAGTCGCTCACCGCGCTCGACGAGGGTGCCTTCTGGTATTGCACCGCGCTCGACTCGCTTGTCTTCCCCGACCATATCCGCACCCTTGGACGCAACCTCATGGACAGTTGCATCAGCCTCACCTATGTCCATCTGCCCGACTCGCTGGAGTATGCCGACACCTCGCTGCTGCGCTTCTGTACCGCCTTGCGCCATGTCGACCTGCCGCAGCACATCAACCGCATCGAAGGCTGGGCCTTGATGCAGTGCCACTCCCTGGAGAGCCTCGATGTGCCGGAAGGCGTAACCTCTATCGGTGAGACGGCTCTCTACAACGACTTCAACCTGGCCAAGCTTCGCCTGCCGTCCACCTTGCGCAGCCTTGGCAACATCGCGATGGCGTACTGCCAAAGCCTCGACACCATCTGGGTGGCTGCCACCACGCCGCCGGCCTGCACTCAAAACACATTCAGCTATGCCAACGGCGGTGCCACGCTGGTGGTACCCTGCGGCACAGCCGAGAGCTACCGCAGCACGCTGTGGAGCTACTTCAACATTGTGGAAGACTGCGGCACGGAAGGTATCGACGATGTTGAACCCATGTCGGCCGTCATCGCGATCCAGAACGGAGCGATAGTAGTCGAGGGAGCCGAGGACCATCCGGTCAGTGTTTACGACATCAACGGCCGCCTGCTCGCTACTGCGCAGGGCGAACACGCGCCTCTGCAATTCAATGTTCCTGCTTCGGGAACTTATCTGGTCAAAGTCGGCGACCATCCTGCCCGCCGGGTGGTGGTAGTGCGATAGACAGAGGAAAGAGTGTATCTTTTGAACAAGAGGGGTATGTCAGTTGATATGCCCCTTTTTATTGGGTGTCTTTCATGTATTCTTTGGCGTACTCGACGTAGTGCGCGGCGTTGTCTGTCTGTCCGGGACGGGTGGGCTTGATGTATCGTGCGGGGACGCCACCCCAGATTTCGTGGGGCGGAATCTTGGTGCCTTGCAGCACCAGGGCGCCGGCGGCGACGATGGCGCCTTCGCCCACCTCGCAGTCGTCCAGCAGCGTGGCTCCCATGCCGATGAGG
>JAFSYK010000032.1 GCA_017449975.1 Bacteroidales bacterium | reverse complement strand
TTTGCAGTAAATCAGCTTGATAAAAAAGAAAAATCACAATAAATCTCACAAACATAATTCTAATATGAAAATAATTATTTAGTTTTGCATCGTACCCTAGAGTACTCAGACTCCAGACACACTGGATGAAACACTACCATAATTAGTGGTTACCTATAGTAATAAAAGATACACTATGTATATCATACCCATGGACACCGGTCATCGCGTTATCATGCGGTTGGTGTTTTTGAAGTTGCGAAGTTCAAGTAACCGCAGATTAACGTCTAACTCCAACCATTCTTGAGTGTGAGAGCCAAGCAAGCCTGCTTTGCCGAACCGCCGAATGGAAGGGTGTTTCCCAACGTCTTTTCAATATGTCTGTCGCCCGCCATTGCCCTTGCGGACTCCGACGTTTGACAGGTGCAAAGTCACATAATTATTCTAAATTAGCAACCCACCGTTCAAATTCAATTCAATCCAAATTATTGGGTATCCCCCCGTCACGTATTCAACTCATCATGACTGCAGGCAGTCTCCTGGCGGAAAAGGAGAATACATAATGAAATCGCTTCGACAACCCTCATCTAAACTATACCGAAAATACAATATCTGACACTGGACGATGCAACGATTACCGATAAGGCCCAATAGCCACTTCGAGAAAAAAATTACATCTTTTTCCATGTCAAAAAAATAATGTATTTTTGCCGTGAAATTTAATGGCTGTAAAATTTACTGCCATAAAATAATGTGACTATGAAAAAGTTTTATGACAGGGTGGCTGAGATGAACCAGCTGCGTGAAATGCAGCGGCAAGCATTTGAAGATCATTCCAGATTTGTGGTACTGACTGGAAGGCGTCGTGTGGGGAAGACAAGCCTGGTGTATCGACTGATGGAGGAGACGCGGGATAAAGCACCAAGTCTATATTTTTTTGTTGGCCGGAAAGCAGAGGCCGCACTGATAAGATCCTTTTGCGAAGAAGTACGAACAAAACTGGAGGAGTTTGTACCGGAAGAAATCGCAAGTTTCCGCGGTTTGATGCAACTTTTGCTGGAGATAGGCAAGCGAAGACGGTTCACCCTGTTCATAGACGAGTTCCAGGAGTTCGACAACATCAATTCGGGCGTTTTCAGCGACATACAGGAATTGTGGGACAAGTATAAGAAAGTATCAAATGTGTGCCTGATTGTATCGGGCAGCATATTCCGCATGATGGAAAAGATATTCAAGGATGAAGAACAGCCCCTGTTCGGACGCGACGATTGCACAATACGGCTGCAACCATTCACAACGGCGACGATACGCGAAATTTTGGGCGACTATAAGGCAAACTATACAAACGAAGATCTGCTGGCACTATGGACCATCACAGGAGGTGTAGCACGCTATATAGAGCAGCTGATGAACAACCGATGTACAAACACGAATAAGATGCTACGTTACGTGTGTTCCAGCGGCGACAGTTTCTTTATCGACGAAGGACGCTCTATTCTCATTCAGGAGTTCGGGAAACAGTACGGAACATATTTCAGCATCTTGGACCAGATTGCACACGGCGACGTGACAGAAAGTGAGATAGAGTCTTCTTTGGGTGTGAAGAGTCTGGGGGGGCAGCTAAAATTATTAGAAGATAAATACAACATCATCAAGAAGAAACGCCCAGTGGGTGCAAAAGAAGGCAGCCAAACAGTACGATACGAAATACAGGATAATTTCTTCCGATTTTGGTTCAGATATATCCACCGCAACGCATCCTTGATAGAGATACAGAATTTGCCAGCGCTGGAGCAAATCATGGTGAACGATTATCAGACATTCTCGGGCATTGCTTTGGAACGATGGTTCAGGAAGAAGATGATGGAGAGCCTGCGCTACAAGACGATAGGTGGATGGTGGCAATCTGGCGTAAATAACAAGGGAAACAATGATGATTTCGAGATAGACATCGTGGCTGTGACGGTGGAGGGCGAAGTGGAAGCCTATGAAGTGAAATGCAATCCAAAAAAATATAGTCCCAAACGGCTTCAGGAAAAAGTAGAAATGATGCAACGCCATCTCTTCCGCGGACATACGGTGAAAATGGGTTACCTAAGTATGGATGAGATGTAGCCGAACGAAATGACTCAAAAGTTGACAACAATCTGAATCCGATTATACGGAATGCAATATTATTCAGCGGACAGCGTTATTTATACATTATTATTCTGACTTATAATCATCCCCTATGCAAGTCAAACCGGAACTGACACAGTTGGTGTTCGACAAGAGCGAGCTGAAACAGAAGGTGTATCGCGCCACCAAGGAGAGCTTCGACCTGTTCCGCACCACCACGCGCGAGATCAACAACCATTTCGAGGAACAGAAACGGGCCCAGCAGAGCAATATCCATTTCGAGTTTGCCGACCGCGGCGATTTCGAGTTCCAGATTTCCTTCGGCGGCGACATCCTACTGTTTATGATGCACAGCAACATCTTCGAGTTCTCGCGCGACCACCAGGTGATGAAGACCCCCTACATCCGCGAGGACGCCACCCGTTCCTACTGCGGCATTATACATATATATAATTTCCTGGCCGACTCTTTCACCTACCAGCGCGACAACGACCTGGGCTACCTCATCGGTCGCGTGTTCATCAACCGCGAACGCCACTACTTCATCGAAGGCAAACGCGAGCTGGGTATGCTGTTCAACAACTTCAACACATCGGTCATCGACAACACGTCGGTGCAGAGCATCGTGGAATCGGCCATCGAATACACCACCAATTTCGACCTCTTGACACCCCCTTACGACGAGGTTAAGCTGGTTTCGGTGGGTGAAATGCGTGCCTCGATGGATAAAAAATCCATCGTCACTGGAAAACGCTTAGGTTTTCGTTTCCAGTCAGATACAGACTAACGGAAGGATTTTTTTCACCGCTGGATGGTGAAAAATTTTGGTGAGTGGGAAAATCTTCGTACCTTTGCACCGCCTTTTGAGGGTGTATGCTCCGATCGTCTAGTTGGCCCAGGACGTAAGATTTTCATTCTTAAAATCGCGGGTTCGAATCCCGCTCGGAGTACGAAGAAAAAACAATATATAGTATCCATTAAAAATTATGGCACACCACATTTCTGCAAAAAAGAGAATCCGTTCGACGGAGAGAAGAAGAGTTGAGAACAGATACTACGCCAAGACCATGCGTAATGCTCTGCGCGATTTCCGCGCACTGACGGACAAGGCTGTCGCCACCGAGAAACTGCCGAAGATGGTCTCCATCATCGACAAGCTCGCCAAACGTTCGGTCATCCACAAGAACAAGGCCGCCAACCTGAAGTCGAAACTGATGAAACAGGTCAACGCAATGTAATCGGCTCTTCGCCTCAAAGCAACAATACCAAATAAGCCAGTTCGAAAAGAATTGGCTTTTTTGGTTAGTTTATGTGGTATCGTTTAAAGGCAACATCTAAAAACACGAAACAATCGAAAATATATTAGCGCTTTTCGATGTTTATAATCATTCAATTGTAAAGTTTAATCATAACCGTATGGTTCCATCATATTAGAAAACCACTAATATTATTTATTATGAACACGAATCAGGCGAATCTAACGAATTAATATTCGTGTTATTCGTGCAATTCGTGTTTGAAAAAAACAAATAATTAGTGGTTGCAATTTATTCATCATCAAATGTTCCTTATCATGAAACAAGGTTTCGACAACGAGAAGTATCTCAAAATGCAGTCCGACCACATCAAGGAACGTATCGGACATTTCGGCGACAAACTCTATCTGGAATTTGGAGGCAAGCTCTTCGATGATTTCCACGCCAGCCGTGTGCTGCCCGGCTTCCAGCCCGACAGCAAGCTCAGAATGTTGATGCACCTGAAGGACGAGGCGGAGATCGTCATCGTCATCAGCGCCCGCGACATCGAGAAGAACAAGGTGCGCGGTGACCTCGGCATCACCTACGATGTCGACGTGCTGCGTCTGCGCGAAGCTTTCATGGACCGCGGCCTGATGGTGGGATCGGTGGTCATCACCCATTTCAACGGCCAGTCCAGCGCCATCGCCTACCGCGAGCGGCTGGAACGCATGGGCATCGCCGTCTACTACCACTACACCATCGAGGGTTATCCCACCAATGTGGCCCTCATCGACTCCGACGACGGCTTTGGCCGCAACGACTATGTCAAGACCTCGCGTCCGCTGGTGGTGATCACGGCGCCGGGTCCCGGCAGCGGCAAGATGGCCGTCTGTCTGAGCCAGCTGTATCAAGAGAACAAGCGTGGCGTGAAGGCCGGCTACGCCAAGTTCGAAACCTTCCCCATCTGGAACCTGCCGCTCAAACACCCCGTCAACATCGCCTACGAGGCTGCCACCGCCGACCTCAACGACGTGAACATGATCGACCCCTTCCACCTGGAAGCCTACGGCAAGACCACCGTCAACTACAACCGCGACATCGAAATATTCCCTGTCCTCAACGCCATTTTCGAAGGCATCTACGGCGAGAACCCCTACAAGTCGCCCACCGACATGGGTGTCAACATGGCCGGCAACTGCATCTGCGACGACGACGTCTGCTGCCAGGCCTCCAAGGATGAGATCATCCGCCGCTACTATACGGCGCTCTGCAACCTGGCCGACGGCAAGTCGAGCGAGAACGAGGTGAACAAGATTGCCCTGCTGATGAAACAAGCCAAGATCAGCACGCAGGACCGTCGCACCACCGTGGCCGCCCACCAGCGTCAGGAGCAGGAGCAATGCGCCGCCTCGGCTATCGAGCTGGCCGACGGCACTATCATTACCGCCCACGTCAGCGCGTTGCTGGGATCCAGCGCGGCACTCATCCTCAACGCACTCAAACACCTGGCCGGCATCGACCACTCCGTGAAGCTCATCCCGCAGGAGATGATCGAGCCCATCCAGCGCACCAAGGTAGAGCTGCTGCACGGCCACAACCCGCGGCTGCACTCCGACGAGACACTGGTGGCGCTTTCCATGCTGTCGCTCCACGACGACAACTGCCGTCGCGCGCTGGCCGCCATACCGCAGCTACAGGGCTGCCAAGGTCACGCCACCGAGATGCTCAGCGAGGTGGATCGCAAAATCTTCAAGAAACTGGGTATCGGCATGACCAGCGACCCGGTAAAAAAGAAATGACAATACAACTAAAAAGTAAAAACTAAAAGCTAAAAAGTAAAAGGGGAACTGGGTTTTAATTAGGCCAATGGGACGAATATGACAAATTAGTCTAATTGGTCTTATAGTTACCTCATCACTCAAGCATTTAAACAATCAAGCAATCAACTCATGAATATCCTCCTTCTTGGTTCGGGTGGCCGCGAACACGCCATCGCCCATAAAATAGCGCAAAGCAACCGTTGCAGCCAACTTTTCATCGCCCCTGGCAACGCCGGCACGGCGGCCTGTGGCAGCAATGTGAAACTCGACCCCATGGACTTTGCCGCCGTCGCCGACTTCGTGCTGACACACGAGGTGGAGATGCTGGTGGTAGGCCCCGAAGCCCCGCTGGTGGGCGGCGTCGCCGACTACTTCGCCGGTCGTGCCGACCTGCGTCACGTCAAAGTCGTCGGTCCCTCGCGCCAAGGTGCCATGCTCGAAGGCAGCAAGGATTACGCCAAGGCCTTCATGTCGCGCCACAACATCCCCACGGCACGCTACCGCACCTTCACCCGCGAGACGCTGGCCGACGGCTGCGCCTTCCTCGACACACTGCAGGCACCCTACGTGCTGAAAGCCGACGGACTGGCAGCCGGCAAGGGCGTGCTCATCGAATCAGACCTGGCCACCGCCAAGGCGCACCTCGAAGAGATGCTGGGTGGCAAATTCGGTGCCGCCAGCGCCAGCGTGGTCATTGAGGAGTACCTCAGCGGCATCGAGCTGAGCGTCTTTGTGCTCACCGACGACCAGCACTACCTGGTGCTGCCCGAAGCCAAGGACTACAAACGCATCGGCGAGGGCGACACCGGTCTCAACACCGGCGGCATGGGCTCGGTGAGTCCTGTACCTTTTGCCGACGCCAATTTCATGCGCAAGGTGGAAGAACGTATCGTGCGTCCCACCGTGCAGGGACTGCAGGCCGACGGCATCGACTACCACGGCTTCATCTTCGTAGGTCTAATGAACTGCAACGGCGACCCCTACGTCATCGAATACAACGTGCGCATGGGCGACCCCGAGACCGAGAGCGTCTTCCCGCGCATCCAGAGCGACGTGGTGGAGCTCTTCGCTCACACCGCCGACGGCACGCTGGACCGCTGCACGCTGCAGGTCGACCCGCGCAGCGCCGCCTGCGTCATGATGGTGGCCGGTGGCTATCCCGAGAGTTATGCCAAAGGGCATGCCATCACCCTCGGTGACGACAAGGACGACGTGCTGGTGTTCCACTGCGGCACCAAGCGCGGCGACGACGGTACGCTGCTCACCAATGGCGGCCGCGTCATCTGCACCACCGCCCTGGCTGGCAGCCTTGAGGAGGCGCTGCAGCACAGCTACGCCCGCGCCAACGCCATCTCCTGGCAAGACAAATACATGCGCCGCGACATCGGCCAGGACGTGCTGCGACTGATGTAAGAGCATTTGGGGGCTTCTATTGCAGCCTTCCATAACAGTACCGCCCGCACAAACTGTCTGGTTTTTCCGGAGACAACACCTGGGAGTATCACATCAAACCCGATTGGCTACTTGTATGGCGACAATATGACGAAGAGTTGATCCTGCTTATGATTGACACCGGCTCCCATTCCGACCTGTTTTAGTCGGATATCTACAAAACATCGAATAATTGAGTTCCTCAGTCTGGTAGAAGATAGTTTGAACCTCAGATTTCCGCATGCTATTTTCATTATTGTATTGCTGTTCAATAATTTTAAACAAATCTATTTTTTTGAACAAATACAATGCGAAAATACTAATAATAAATTAATTGAGAAAACTATTTGTACTTTTCGCACGCAGTACATCTACTTTTCGCGCGCAGTACAATTTGCTGCTCACGTAAAAGTAGACACGGAGGGGTAGAAAAAGATTGAATGTCGTATCTTTGCAATTGGGTACAGGTTGTTGGCCCAGGAGGGAGGGGCGGAGC
>JAFSYK010000031.1 GCA_017449975.1 Bacteroidales bacterium | reverse complement strand
GTAGCTGAGGTCGACGGCAAACTCGTTGGGGTGCATGTTGCCCGTTTCCACACCCTCTTCGTTCATGCTCTCGATGTCGCCCAGCGAGAAGTAGGTCAGCGACAGCGCCACGGCGCTGCGGCTGTTGATACGCTTGTAGCCACCGATATAGAGCAGGTTCATGTCGCCCACGCCCAGCTTGCGCAGCCAAGGGGTGTAGGTGGTGCTGAAACTCATGTCGTTCTCCACAAAGGCGAATTTGGCGTTGTTCCAATGGGCGGAATAGGCGTCGGGCTTCGAGGCCACGCCGGCGTCACCCATGGCGGCCGACACGGCGTCGGGGGCGATAAGCAGGACCGGCATACCTGTCGAGATATAGTTTTTCGATGATTGTCCCAATTCGTTCTGTGCAAAAGCTGCCGAGGATATTGCTGTAAGCAGCAGTGCCAACGTGGCACATTTAATTTTTGTCCTCATTATTCTCATTATGATATTTTGTTTTTCGTTTTCATTTTTTCTCATGTCTCATTTCTCAACACACAATCTTTTTCAATAAAACGCCACTTCCTTTCTTTTATTGTATGAATTTAGTTTGTCTTGACGATTTTTGTGTGCGTCTGTTCCTCCTCGCCGTTGATGGTGTAGCGCAGACGTGCCACATAGATGCCGTTGGGGACAGTGTTGCCCGACTCGTCGCGGAAGTCCCATTCGATGGGGCCGACCACGTAGGAGTTGTCGAGGGTGGGCTGCCAGCTCCGCACCCGTCGGCCCCGCATATCGAACAACTCCACCGTCGCCTTTTCGAGTTGAGATGGACAGTTGTGCTCTACCCGGATGACGGTGCGTGTGGTGGCGGGGTTGGGTGATGCGGTGAAGTGGATGACCTCGGGATTTTCGCTGCCCTGCACATAGAAGCGCAGCGTGGCGCTGGCCGAACGGTTGAAGATGTTCCACGCTTTCAGCGTGATGATGTGCCAGCCTTCGGTGAGGCCACTTAGTTGGTAGGTGACGATGCCGCGCCGGCTGTCGGCGATGTCGGCCGTGTAAAAGTCGTTGAGGGTAATCAGGTTGTTGCCGTTGTTGTCCAACACGGCGGTGATGTCGTGACCCAGGCCGCTGCCCACGGCGTTGATGCCGATGCTGTCCTCCAGATAGGCCAGCAGGGTGGGGTTCTCGTCGCAGCTGCCGCCGGAGCGGAAGGTGGTGTCGTTGAGGTAGAGCCGCACGGAGGGGCGGCAGGTATGGGTGACGCCGCTGGTGTCAAAGCCACCGAGGAAGAGGTGGGTGTAGGCGCCGGTGGCGTCGGTCGCCGCGTCGTGGGCGAAATGGCTCAGCTTGCAGGCGGCATAGTCGTAGGCGACATCCATGGGCACCACGAATCGGTACTGGAACAGGCCGTTGCGCACGCTGTCGCGGGTACGGAAGAGCACACTTTTCTGTTGCATGAAGCGCACGCCGGTGTCGTCGTTGTCGTTGCCTTGCGTGTGGCTCTCTTTCTCACGGTCGTAGACGGTGATATAGAGCGGCCCGTTGAAGCTGTTGTCCTCGAATCCGTTGATGTCCACGACGTGGCCTTCCACCACCACCTCGGAGAGCACGGTGGCGGTGTCGCCCAGCACGGTGTCGGCAGGATGCTGGTTGATGTGGGTGACCTCCACCTTGTGCGCGGGAATCGACAGCCGCAGGGCGGGGTCGCCCAACAGGACGACGCTGTGCGATACGGCATAGGTGTTTTTGGCTTTCCGCCAGGCGTCGCCGATACTGTTGTCGGGGTCCAGCAGGTTCATGCAGACCAATGTGTTGAAGGGCTCGTGGTGGACGATGGGACGGGTGGCGGTCACCAGCCCGATGCCGCCGCCGTCGGCCAGCAGGAAACGCTCGGAGCCGCAGATGTCGTCCACCATGTCGCAGCGACCAAAGCTGCAGGTGCTGGTGACGAAGAAGGCGAGTCGGTCGTAGTTGGTGTAGTCGCTGATGTCGTTGGGGGTGATATAGCGTTCCGTGCCAATATATTGCGTCGAGCCGTGCCCGATGTAGTTGAGCAGCAGGCATCCGTAGTCAATCTGCTGTTTCAGTGCATTGTTCACGTCGGGGTAATAGGAGCCGCTGCTGCCCGACTGCTGCGTGAAGGCGTCGGCGAAAACCCGTGAGATGTTGTATTGATGGTGCTTCGTCTTGATGCGTGTGGCCAACTTCTCGGCGTCGTGGGCAAACATGGTGTCGTAGATGCTGCCGGGGTCTGCGTCGTCGGCCAGCAGCACGATGTTGTTGCGCCAGTCGCCGCGCGGGTCGTTCTGGAGGAGGTCCTGTCGGTCGATGTAACGTGCTATCTTGTCCACCAGATGGGAGGCCTCGGCTTCACTCTTCGCCGGCAGGCGGCCGATGGCGACATCCATGCTTTCCGTCTGCCGACCGCTTTCGCCATCCTCCAAAAAGCCCATCATGTCGTCGCTGCAGTAGGCGTTGCCGTTGTCGGAAAACGAGACGGTGGCTTCGCAGGTAACGATAAGGTTGCTGTTGTTGCCCAGCAGGTTGCGGGGATCGTAGGTGCCTTTTCCCAGCAACAGCAGGTAGCGCGGATGCTGACCGTTGTGTCGTTTGTAGTAGCTGCGCAGCAGCTCACGGTAGGCGAGGGGGTCCTGCTTGCCGCCACTATATTCGTCGTATACCGCTTGCGGCTGTGTGACGAGCACGCTGAGGCCGTCGTTTTCGCGGTGCAGGTCGGCCAGCCGTTCCGCCTGTGCGAAGAAGGCGGCGGGTGCCACAATAATCATGTCGGGCAGGGCGGCACCGGCTAGGTCGGTTGGCGTGATGGCTTCGATACGCTGGGGATGGTAGGCCTGTGTCGCTTCAAAGAGCAGCAGCTGTCGCGCACTGCCGTCTTTGATGTTGAGATGGGTGCCGGTCGCATCCGAATGGATGGGCACTTCGTAGATGCTGTCGATGACGGTTACATCCCATGCTCTCAGATTGTTGTTGGCGTTCTCCACACGGTACAGCACCTCGTTGTCGATGCCGTTGTCGGTGGTGCGCAGCCAAGTCTGGCTGTTGTTGTAGCGCATCTGTGCGGTGGCGGTCAGCTCGATATAGTCGAGATAAGCGCTGGCGGTGCCGTTGGTCGGTGAGTAGTTGACTTTCAGACTGTAGGTCGATGCGTTGTTGGAGGGAAATTGCGACTCGAAGGTGCGGTAGACGGTGGCCGTGTTGATGTAGGCGCTGATGGCGTTGCCGTTCATCGTCACGTTGAGGGTGGCGTCGTATTTGCCATCGTTGGCCATGGCGAAGCGGACGTCGACGGTGGGTGTCGTCGCTGCGTTGGGCAATGTCAGCGTGAAGGTGCGTGAGGTTTGGGTGGCGCTGAACCGCTCGCCCAGCCACACCTGTCCGGTCTGGTAGAGGTTGACCAAGTCGTTGTGGTGGGTGGCCACCACCGTGTGGTGGCTGATGGTGTCGGTGATGCCGCTTGTGGCCGGCAGGGTGTCGAGGATGCGCCCTGCGCTGTGCAGCGTCAGGTAGTAGCAGTTGTCGGTGGCGTAGACGTGACGGGAGTAGCGGTAGGTGTCATCTCGGTTCACCCAGCGGTCCACTCCTTCGCCGTAGAACAGCAGATAGTCGTTGCCGTCGAACAGTCCGTTGCGGTTGTTGTCGGCAATCCATACGGGCAGGTTGAACAGGGGATGCGCCATCCCGCTGCCGTTGATATCGGTCAGCATGGCACCTGTGTTTCCGTACAGCGCCACCTCGTCGGTCGAGAGGCCGTTCAGCGCGGGTATGTCGTTGAGGGTTATCGTGTAGATGCCGCTCGTGGTCACATGGATGCGGTAGGTGCTGTGTCCCGCTAAGGGCGAATGGGCAGGGTAGGGCTGCGCCCCGCCACGGGTGGAGAGGAACAGCAGTCCGGCCAAACAGCCCCATTGTAACAATTGCATGATATATTTCATGTTCTTATTTTCAAAAACAGAATCTTGTATAATAACTTTTTTTTTCTCTTTTTATTGTTCCCGTGACGTTTGTTTTGTCTCTCCGATTTCCGTCAGGCGACCTTCTTTTTTTCCGTTTTTCTTCCCCTCTTTTTTCTTCTCACTTACCTGTTTTCTACCTCTTTGTATAGTGAAAATTGCTATTTTAAGAAAAAATTAACATTTTGTAACTATCTTGTTTTATGATATTTGAGAAAATATTTATGCAAAATTGCTTCTATGTGCTAAAAAAGTCGTAATATTGCCAATCAATTTAGACTATTTGTGCATATTGTAATGCTATGAAAATAAGAACACGTATATCACTGCTATGTCTGATGCTGGTGTCTGTTTTGAGTGTCAATGCACAGGACATCGGTTTTTCGCAGTTCTACGCCAATCCACTCTATTTGAACCCCGCTTTTGCCGGTTCCAAGATAGCTCCGCGTTTCTCGCTGTCCTATCGTAACCAGTGGCCTAAATTGGTGTCGGCGTTCCAGACGGTTTCGGTTTCGTATGACCAGTATATCCCTGCGCTGCACGGTGGTATCGGTGCCATCGCATTGGCCGACAAGCAAGGTGACCACGGCATCCTGAATTCGGGATTCTTCGGCGCCATGTATTCGTTCCGATTCCAGGTGTTCCGTGATATCTACATCAATGCGGGTCTCCAGGCGTCGTTGTCCAATGTCTCTATCAATTGGGACTACAACAATCTGCGTTTTGGTGACCAGATCGATCCCAACCAGGGATTTATCTATCAGACCCAGGCGCAGGAGCCGGACAAGTCCAGCAAGTGGTATGCCGACTTCAGTGCCGGTTTGATGGCGTATGGCGACATTTGGTATGCCGGTATCGCTGCGGCGCACCTGAGTCGTCCGTCTCAGGGCCTCTACAGCGAGGATCGCTTGCCGATTAAGTATACGTTCCACGCCGGTGCTTTGATCAATGTGGCCAAGGAGCGTCGTCGTACCTCCTCGCTGGGTCTCGGCACACCGGTTATCTCGCCCAACTTCATCTATCAGTACCAAGGTACGCTCCACTATTTCAACTACGGTCTCTATCTCGACTGGATGCCGTTCTTGGTGGGTGTGTGGTACCGCAACGGTGTGGAGAACTCGGATGCGTTCATCTTTATGGTGGGTCTCCAGCAGGATTTCTTCAAGGTGGGCTACAGCTACGACGTGACCGTCTCCAAGCTGGCCAACCAGACCGCCGGCGCACATGAGGTGACGCTGGGTTTCCTGTTGCCGGTGCCCGAGCAGCGTAAGAAGGTGAAGGCAATCCGTTGCCCCTCTTTCTAAGTACTGTCTGAAACAAAGCAACATTTATTACGTATAATATAGTCAATCAACAATTCAAAATAGGATTATGAAAATTCTCAGAAATTCATGCCTTTTGCTTCTCTCCGGCTGGCTGATGGCCTCCTGCGGAAATAGTAGTGACGTCTCTTCCACTACGGGTTGGGATTTGAACGATCCGGAGTGGGGTGGCTTTGAGGTCTCCAGTGAAACGGAGCAACCTACTGCACCGGGTTTGGTCTTTATCGAGGGCGGCTCGTTCACGATGGGCCGCGTGGCCGACGATTCCCGCTTCCAGTGGAACAATGTGGCGCATACCGTGACGGTCTCCTCGTTCTATATGGATGAGACGGAGGTCTCCAACCGCAGCTACCGCGAATTTGTCTATTGGATGCAGCGTGCCTACGGCGAGGAGTATCCCGAGCGCGTGCGCGACATCTACCCCGATACCAACGCTTGGCGTGACAAATTGGCATGGCGCGAGAGTTTTGTGGACTACTATTTCCAGTATCCCGCCTACGACGAATATCCCGTTGTCGGTGTCACCTGGGAGCAGGCCTGCAAATTCTGCACCTGGCGTACCGACCGCGTCAATGAGAAGATTCTCGTCGACCGTGGCATCATCGTGCTCGACCAGACTGACCTCCGCGGTGAGTCCGCTTTCCAGACCGACGTCTATCTGGCTGGCCAGTACCGTGGCGAGGCGGGTGAGGAGCTCGAGAACCTCGACCCCTCTGCCGGTGGCGAGCCCCGTCAGGTGCGTCGCACCGACGGTATCCTCATCCCGTCCTACCGTCTGCCTACCGAGGCGGAATGGGAGTTCGCCGCTCTGGGTCTGATTGGCAATACCTATGACGAGCGTATCGTGGAACACAAGGCCTATCCGTGGGCTGGCTCCAGTGTCCGTTCGGCCAACAAGAAATATTACGGTCAGTTCTTGGCCAACTTCAAGCGTTCGCGCGGTGACGCTATGGGTGTCGCCGGCAACCTCAACGATGGCTGGGACTATACGGCTCCCGTCAAGTGGTATTTCCCCAACGACTACGGTCTCTACCACATGGCTGGCAACGTCAGCGAGTGGTGTATGGACGTCTATCGTAAGGACGCCAACCCCATCGGAGGCGAGGATATGAACCCGTTCCGTGGCAACGTCTACCGCACGCCGATCTATGTCGACGACGAGATCTCCATCAACGACACCACGGGTAGCATTAACTACCGCAACGTCGACGACGACCTCAACCGTCGCAACTACCGTCAGGCTGACAATATCAACTACCTCGACGGCGACTATGCCTCGGCTATCTACGACTACAACACGCAGACCTCTATCACCGAATGGGTGAACAACGAGGGCGACGAGGAAGAAGGCTACGACAGCGAGGACGGTGGTTTCGATATGTCCAACCCCGACAGCGTCACCAATATGATGTATCGCCGCAATGTGAGCGATGCCTCTCAGGTCACCTCGTTGCTGAACAACAAGGTCCGTGTGGTCAAGGGTGGCTCATGGAACGACCGCGCATACTGGATGCAGGCTGGCACCCGTCGTTTCTACGACCAGGATCGCTCCACGGCTTGGATTGGCTTCCGCTGCGCCATGGACCGTCTGGGCTCGCGTACCGCTAACGAGTAGTATGACAGATTGTCTTGTATGAATTAGAATGATACCGAAAGGCTGCCCCTTTGGGCGGCCTTTCTTTTCAATAACGCAATAACCTGTTGTGACTGTGCTTCGCCGTCTTGTCTGTTTGTCGTTTATGCTGGCTTTCGCCGCCGCTTCGTGGGGGCAAAAGCTGATTACCTATGAATCTGGCATGGGTTCGCGCGACCCGGAGGATGCGGATATCTGGATTCTCTATAAAGGGGTGCGCGCCGAACATGAGGGTATGGTTTTGTTTGCCGACTCGGCACTGCTGAATATCAACCAGAACAATTTCACCGCCTACGACCATGTGAAAATCCAGTTGAGCGATACCACTACTATTTATGGCGACAATCTCTTCTACGATGCAGAAACCCGTGTGGTGGATATCTATGGCGACACGGTGACGTTTATCGATGGTGGGACGGTGCTGAAAGCGGCGCATCTCGCTTTCGACCGCAACAGCAATATTGCCAACTACGACACCTGGGGGCATACCACCAGTGGAGACCAAAGTCTGAAGAGCCGGGAGGGCTACTACTATTCCGACACCAAGATGATGGAGATTTTCCGCAAGGTGGAGCTGAGCGACTCCTCGATGGTGCTCTACACCGATACGTTGTATTACAACACCGACACCAAGCTGGCAACCTTTGTCAGCGCCACCAATATCTATTCCGACTCCACGCACATCTACAGCGAGAGCGGCACCTACAACACCGACACGCGCTATGCGGTCTCGCGGGCCGCTTCGCACATCCAGTCGGGGGCGCGCGTGCTGACCTGCGACTCGTTGTACTACGACGGTCTCGTGCGCCATGGCGACGCCTACGGCCATGTGGTTATCGTCGACACCGTCAACCAAATCACCTGCTCGGGTGCCATCGGCGTGACCGACCAGCACTACAACTATTCGTATGTCACCGACAGTGCGCTGGTTTACCTCATCGATGACAACGGCGATTCGCTGTTTATGCATGCCGACACGGTCTTTGCCTACAACGACACCAACAACCAGTTCACCTCGATACAATCCTATTATCACGCCAAGGTCTACCGTTTTGACTTGCAGGGCATGTGCGACTCGGCCCACTATTCCGTGGCAGACTCGCTGCTGACGCTGTTTGGCAAGCCTGTGCTGTGGTATGAGAACTACCAGTGCATGGCCGACACGATTGTGTTGCGGCACGACACCACAGGACTCTCGCGTGTCTGGATGCGCCACAACCTCTTTATCGCCGAATGGGTTGATTCTACCAAGTT
Source organism: Bacteroidales bacterium (assembly GCA_017449975.1). GTDB lineage: Bacteria > Bacteroidota > Bacteroidia > Bacteroidales > P3 > Colimorpha. The sequence continues at coordinate 19,759 of JAFSYK010000031.1, read as the reverse complement.
CAACCAGCTGAAAGGCCGTAACGGGGTGCTTTATTTCTCCGAAGGGGAACCCTCCTACGGCGATGTGTTGGGCAACGCTCAGATGGTCTATTATATCACCGAGGAGGACAGCGTGGGCAATGCCTCGCTGATGGGTGTCAACGCAGGCATCTCGTCGGATATGCGTATCTATTTCCAGAATAGGAAGTTGCACCGGTTGCTCTCCTACGTCAACCCCGATATGCACACCTATCCCGTGGACAAGTTGCCCGAGGAGCTGCAACGTCTGCACGGTTTCCAATGGTTCCATGACCGTCGACCGAAGACACGTCACGATATTTTTATATGGTGACAAAGTGTCATACCATTCAGTCAATGGCAATGTGTTTGATAGTGCCATTGTGTGATAATTGTAATTAACTATATACGACATGAAATCTGACAAGGATTTGAATCAAGAACTCGAACAGGAAACTGCACAAGAGACCTCCTGTAAACAAGACCAGCAGAAAGACAACGATAACCGCGACCTCAAACACCAACGTCGGCACAGAGGTCGGCGTCGCGACGACAGCAAGGAGCAGGTGCAGCAGCTGGGTGAAAAACTGGCAGAACTCAACGACAAATACCTCCGCACGGTAGCGGAATACGAGAACTACCGCAAGCGTACCACGCTGGAGAAAGCCGAGCTGGTGATGAGCGGCGGCAAAGACATCCTGCGTGTGGTGCTGCCCACCATCGACGATCTGGAGCGTGCGCTGCAGGCGATGACCGACGAGAACGCGCGCGAGGGCGTTACGATGATTTGTAACAAGTTGCTCAATGCGTTGGCCCAAAAGGGACTGAAGCCGATGGAGGCGAAAGGGGAGAAATTCGATGAGGCGCTCCACGAGGCGGTGACGCAGATTCCCGCTTCCGACGACCATCCCAAAGGAACGGTGGTCGACGTGGTGGAGAAAGGTTATTTCTTGAACGACAAGGTGCTCCGCTACGCCAAAGTGGTGGTTGCAATCTGATTATATCACCGGTCACGTAATCTAATCCAATCCAAAAGAATACATCGTATCACCGGTCACTGGTCACCGGTCACGCAATGTAATTCACCATTCACAGACTACAATGGCAAAGCGAGATTATTATGAAGTGTTGGGTGTGGGCAAGAACGCTACCCCCGACGAGTTGAAAAAGGCCTACCGCAAGTTGGCACTCCAATATCACCCCGACCGTAACCCTGGCGACAAGGAGGCGGAGGAGAAGTTCAAGGAGGCTGCCGAAGCGTATGATGTGTTGAGCAACCCCGACAAGAAGGCGCGCTACGATCAGTTTGGCCATGCCGGACTCGATGGTCAGGGCGGCTTCGGCGCCGGTGGCATGAATATGGAGGACATCTTCTCCCATTTTGGTGACATCTTCGGCGATTTCTTCGGTGGCGGCCGCGGCTTCGGTGGCTTTGGAGGCTTTGGTGGCGGCGGTCAGCATCGTCGTCCGGTGATGCACGGCTCCAATCTTCGCATCAAGGTGAAGCTGACGCTGGAGGAGATAGACAAGGGCTGTGAGAAGAAAATCAAGGTCAACAAATATGTGCCTTGCAAGGTTTGTGGCGGCAGCGGCGCAAAGGGCAATGCCTATGAAACCTGCCCGCACTGCCACGGCTCGGGTGTCGTGGTCGAGGTAAAACGTACCATCTTGGGACAGATGCAGACCCAGTCGGTCTGCCCGCACTGCGGCGGACAGGGTCAGGTTATCAAAGACAAGTGTCCCAACTGCAACGGCGAGGGCATCGTCCGCGCCGAGGAGATTATCACAATCAATATCCCTGCCGGTGTACAGGACGGTATGCAGCTCTCGCTGTCGGGCAAAGGCAACGCCGCACCGCATGGCGGTGTGCCGGGCGACCTTATCGTCCTTATTGAGGAACAGCCGCACGATACTTTTGAACGGCAAGAGGCCAATCTCTACTACAACCTTTTTGTGACCTTCTCCACGGCGGCGTTGGGCGGTTCGGTGGAGATTCCCACCCTCAACGGCAAGGTGAAGGTGAAGATCGACGCCGGCACGCCGTCGGGCAAGGTGCTGCGTTTGCGTGGCAAGGGCTTGCCGTCGGTCAACAGCTACGGTCGTGGCGACCTGCTGGTCTGCATCAATGTGTGGATTCCCAAGTCGTTGACCCGTGAAGAAAAGGCGACGCTCGAAAAGCTGGGCTCCGCCCCCAATTTCCAGCCCCAGCCTACCAAACAGGAACGCGGTTTCTTCGACAAGATGAAAGACCTCTTCAATTAAACAAAGCACCCCAAATCCAATTGGTCCAATTAGTCCCATTGGTCCAATTACCTCTCTACCCCCTCCAACCCTCCAACCCTCTAACCCTTAAAATTCCCCAGGTGACCGAGGCTTTCCTGCAATACCTTTGGCAGCATCGTCTGTTCGATGAGCCATTGACCACGGTCGACGGTTTGTCGGTCGAGGTGCTGCGGCCGGGCCTGCTCAATACCGATGCGGGTCCCGATTTCATGGATGTCCGTCTGCGTATCGACGGTTGCCTGTGGGCGGGTAGTGTGGAGGTCCATTTGCGCTCTTCCGACTGGAATCGACATCACCATACGGGCGATTACGCCTACAATGGTGTGCTGCTCCATGTGGTCTACCAGCATGACGCAGAGATACGGCTCCCCGATGGCAGTGTGCTTCCGACGCTGGAAGTCCGTGAGGTCATCCCCGAGATGGTGTGGCACAATTACGAGACGTTGCTCTCGCCGCCGTCCGAGATGGCGGTGGGCTGTGCCGGCCGCATCACACAGGTGCCGTCGGTGGTGCGCCGTGCCGCTCTCGACAGTCTGAGCGTGGAACGGATGCAACGCAAGACGCAGGTGGTGGCGCGGATGCTCGACGAGTCGCGCGGCAACTGGGAGCAGTGCTGCTACCTGTTGTTGGCGCACTATTTTGGAGGCCGTGTCAACGCTTTCCCGTTTGAGTTGATGGCCAAGAGCATCGACATGAACCTGCTGGCGCGCTGGCGCGACGACACCCGACGGCTCGAAGCGCTGCTGTTTGGCCAGGCGGGTATGTTGCAGGAGTTTTTCGAGGACGAATATCCTCGGCAGCTGCAGGCCGACTATCAAGCGTTGCGGCAGGGCGCCGGCCTGAAGCCGATTTCCGCCCATCTGTGGAAGTTCTTCCGGCTGCGTCCGTCGGGTTTCCCGACATTGCGCATCAGCCAGTTTGCACAGCTGCTGGGTCGTTCCCAGTCGTTGTTCTCGCGTCTGCTGGAGATGGATAGGGTGGAGGAACTGCGCGATTGTTTCGACGTTGCGGCGTCGGATTACTGGACGACGCACTACCGCTTCGACCAGCCCTCGACGGCACGCCACAAAGGCGTGGGTCGGGATTTTGTCGACGGATTGATACTTAACGCTTGGATACCACTTTTGTTTGAATACGGACAGCGACACGACGACGATGGCTGCCGGCAGCAAGCGCTCGACCTGTTGCAGCAGCTGCCTGCCGAGAAGAACCGTGTGTCGCGAATATGGCATTCGGTGTCGGTGGATGCCGAGAATGCGGCACAGTCGCAGGCGCTGTTGCAGCTCTACAACGAGTATTGCCAGCAGCACCGCTGTCTGCAGTGCCCGCTGGGTTATTATGTGCTCACGGCGGCCGATGTGGCAGATACCTCCCCGTCTGTATAATTTTATTTGACTATGGTTGCTCAAGATTTGTCATCGATAATAAACCCGCTGTCACAGCGTGTCGCCGAGGCCGAGAGTCCGATCCGGCATCTCGCCACCGACAGCCGACGGGTGGCCGACACACAGGGTGTCCTGTTTTTTGCCATCCGCACGCGCCGCAACGATGGCGCGCGGTATGTGGAACCGCTCTATCAGCGGGGTGTTCGCAATTTCGTTGTCGATGAGGGTACTTCGGAAGACTTGCGTCGCCGCATCGACCAGCTGGAGCAGGCCAATATATGGTATGTGGCGGACGTGGTGGCGGCGTTGCAACAACTGGCAGCCGCTCACCGCGCCCAGTTCGATATGCCGGTGGTGGCCATCACGGGCAGCCATGGCAAGACGGTCGTCAAGGACTGGCTCCGCCGACTGCTGTCGCCCGACCGCAACCCCGTGGCGTCGCCACGCAGCTACAACTCACAGATAGGGGTGCCGCTCTCCGTCTGGCAGATGGAGCGGCAGCACCAGATAGCGGTCTTTGAAGCCGGTATCTCCATGCCGGGCGAGATGGCGCGGCTGCGTGAGGTGATACAGCCCAATATTGGCATCTTGACCAATATCGCTGAGTCGCACGATGAGAATTTCACGTCGCAGGAACAGAAAATCAATGAGAAACTGCAGCTGTTCACCGCTTGTCGGTATCTGATTTATTGTTCCGACGACGAACGCATAGGGGCCGCCATTGCTCGCGAAGAGGCGCTGCGGTCGGTGCGGCTGGTGCCGTGGGGGTCGCATCCCTCCGATGACCTTTGCCTGCAACAGCGGCAGGTCGACCGACACCAGACTACGCTGTCGCTCTGCTGGCGGCAGCAGGATTTCTTTGAGCTTTCTATCCCCTTTACCGACAGGGCGTCGACGGAGAACGTGATGCAGTGTGCCACGTTGCTTTTGCTGTTGGGCTACGCTCCTGCCGAGGTGGCGCGCCGCTGCGCCGGTCTGTCGTCGGTGGCCATGCGGCTGCAGCTCGACGAGGCCGTCAACGGCTGTCTGCTGATCAACGACGCCTATAGTCTCGACCTCGACTCGCTGGGCATAGCACTCGATTTCATGCAACAGGAGTCCTTGCAGCAGCATCGCACGCTGATACTGAGTGATTTTGAACAGGCGGGCTATACCACCGAAGAGTGTCTGCAACGTGTGGTGTCGCTGGCTCGCTGGAGTGGCGTCGACCGCTTCGTGGGCATTGGCGAAACCATGCAGCGCCACCAGGCGCTGTTCGCTCCGTTTGGGGGCGTTTGCTATGCCTCCACCGACGAGTTCCTGCAGCAAATCGACACGACGTCGTTTCACAATCAGACCATTTTACTCAAAGGTACCCGTTCGTTCCGCTTTGAACGTATCGCCAAGTTGCTCCGCCAACGTTCCCATGAGACGGCATTGCAGGTCGACCTCAACGCATTGGTGCACAACCTCAACTACTATCGTTCGCTGATACGGCCTACCACCAAACTGATGGCAATGGTCAAGGCCTCCGCATACGGCGCTGGCAAGGCCGAGGTGGCCAGCGTGCTGCAATACCACCATGTCGACTACCTCACGGTGGCTTATATCGACGAGGGTGTGGAGCTGCGCCGGTGCGGCATCACGGTGCCCATCATGGTGATGAACCCCGAAGAGGGCGGTTTCGAGGAGATGATCCGCTACCGACTGGAGCCCGATGTCTACAGCTTCCGCATCCTCGATGCTTTTTCGCAGGTGGCGCGAGGCTATGTGAACGATGGCGAACGGATGCCGGTCCACGTCGAGGTGGATACGGGCATGCACCGGCTGGGTTTCGACGAGAGCGAGATGCCGCAGGTGGCACAGTGGTTCCAACGGCCCGACTGCCCGTTGAAGGTGGCGTCGGTCTTCTCGCATCTGGCCTGCAGCGAGGATGCGGCAATGGATGATTTCACACAGGGTCAGATTCGGAAATTTGAACGCAGCTGTCAACAGTTGAAGACGTTGCTGCACGACGACGGTATCTGTTGCCATATCCTCAATTCGTCGGGCATCACACGCTTCCCGCAGGCGCAGATGGATATGGTGCGACTGGGTATCGGACTCTACGGTATCTCTCCCGAGCCGGAGGTGCAGGTGCATCTGTTGCCCGTAAGTCGGCTGGTGACGCGCATATCCCAACTGAAGACCATTCCCGCCGGCGACAGTGTGGGCTATAATCGTCGCTGGGTGGCACAGCGGGAGTCACAGCTGGCCATCCTTTCTATCGGCTACGCCGACGGACTAAGCCGTCATTTGGGTTATGGCAACGGACGGGTCGTGGTCAACGGTGTACAAGCGCCCATAATTGGCAGCATCTGCATGGATATGTGCTTTGTCGACGTGACGGGCATCGATTGTCAGGAGGGCGACGAGGTGACACTTTTTGGCGATGCCACGTTGTTGCAACAGATGGCGTCGGATGCCGGCACCATCGCCTATGAGATTCTGACTTCCGTCTCACCACGTGTGAAACGGGTCTATTTCCAAGAGTAGTACAGCGATTGCCACCATTCTCAATGGGGTTGTTCACCGATGGTGCGTTAAATGTTAAAAAAAAATGGTGTCGTATCAGACAAAAGACGTATCTTTGCACCGTTATTGTATAATAGCATAATTGTAGGAATTTAATCATCAATTTTTTATTATTAAAGCCGACGAGTCCGATGGTGAATAACAGGGCATTAAAAAAATGAAAAAAACTTTATCAGTTCTTATTGCGGTGCTGATGATGTCTGCGGTTTATGCCCAGATTCCCACTCGCACTGTGAATTCGGTGCGTGCCAATGGTAATGCAACCAAGCAGGCCTTGACGACTTCTTCCCGTCATGCTGGCACGATGACCGCAGCCAAGGAGGCTTACGATATCACTTGTGTCTCGTACACAGCTTTGGCCTATAACTACGACGGCGATGAGACATCTCTTGAAAATGGTGATGTCTATGACTGGTGGACAACCCTTACGGCTGCAGATGGAAGTGTTTTCCATTTCGATATTATCTGCAGCACGGCACTGGTTTCCGGTACGACCTACACGATTAGCGACATGTTGACTGATTATTCTTGGGGTAGACTTGCCTCGGAGTCTATTGGTTGGCTGTACGCTTCGGCTTCGTTCACCTTCACCGAGAATCTCGACGGTACGGTCAATGTTGTTGCCCAGGCTGTCGACTCCAATGGCAATGTCTACAATCTGACCTACTCGACTCCTACCATGGATGGCGCACTCGACACCACCGAGGTGGTGATTGTCAACGCTTCGTTCACCGACTATAGCTCACAGGATGGTGATTTCTATTTCGTGGGCTATACCGCCGACAGCATGTATGCCGCTCGGATCGACTATTACAGCACGACGGTTGACGGTACCTTTACCTGGGATGATTTTTATACCAACTATACGGCAGTGTTCGCCATGGATACTACCGGCAGTTTGTCTTCCGTTGGAACCATCGTGGCTGCCAACATGACCGTTACCGATCTCAACGGTGTCTACAATGTCGATGCCTATCTGCTCGCCAGCAGTATGCACTGCTATCATGTCACTATGAGCTACACCGTTCCTGTGGCTACCGACACCATCGACGTGCTTGTCCCGACCGCTATGCTGCAGACCGTGGCTGGTAGCTACTATACACCTACCTCGCACAATTGGACTGGTGCATCGAGCGACAACACCTACAATGTTGCCATCACTTACACCGGTTCGGATACTATTGGTGATTTTGCTTTTATCTACCTCTCTTCTTCTTCCAATATTAACAACATCAACTTTGTCGATGGCCATTTCTCAGTTGAGGCTACTGATGATGGCTATGCGTTGGAAAGCTATCTTATCGGTTCCGATATGCATTGCTATCACATCACCATGAACTACACCATCCCCACGATGGAGGATGCCACCGACACCATTGATGTCGTGATCCCCGCCGCTATGCTGAGCGACTTCACCACTTCCAGCGGAGTGTACCAGATGCGTGGTTATACAGCCGATGAGGCTACCTATGTCACGGTTGCAATCTATAGCAGCCAGATTCCGGGTAGCTACGAGTTCGAGGATTTCTATGTTGACTACACCTATGTCTATGACGTGCTGCTCGAAGATGCTGTTGATGTCGTTGCCGGTCACGCTACCGTGACGACCACCGCCGACGGCTATGCGATGGATGCTTATCTCCTGGGTGTTGATCTGCACGCCTATCATGTTACCATGACCTACTCGGTTCCCGTTGCTACCGACACGGTCGATATCGTTGCCCCGAACGCTATTTTCAACGACTATTCCGGCTATGACGGTTCCTATCAGTTTGTGGGCTACACCGCCGACTCGCTCTCCCAGGTTGCTGTGAACTACTATGCTTCTCAGATTACGGGCTCGTTCACTTGGGGCGACTGCGACGCCAGTTACTCCGGTGTTGTCTACAACGGTGAGTCGAAGGAGGTCTACAGCGGTGACTTCACCGTGACGGCTACCGCCAACGGCTATTCCATCGAGGGTTATTTGCTCTGCACCGACAATGTGTGCTACCACTTCACCATGACCTATACCGAGGATGGTATCAATACCGCCAACAAGGTTGATGTGAACGTCTATCCGAATCCTGCCACCGACGTGCTCCACGTTGAGGCCAACGGTATCACCCGCATCGATGTTATCGACCTGGCTGGCCGTATCGTCCTCAGCAACACGCAGGCTCTGAACACCGTCAACGTGAGTGGCCTGGCCAACGGCGTCTATATGCTGCGCACCACCACCACCGAGGGTGTCAATGTACAGAAGATTGTCAAGAAGTAACTTCTTTTCAACAATCCAAGTTTTATGCAGCGAGGGCCGACACACGATGTCGGCCCTCGCTGTTATTAAAATTTATGAGTGGAAATTTCTCCTTATTTCATCTTTTTGTGTACCTTTGCGCCGTCATTATACCTACATGGTATAGTATTTGATTGAAAAATAATTATTTAACTAAATTAAGCGCCGATGGGCCCGATGGTTGATAACAGGGCGTAGTATTATGAAAAAAGTTTTATCAGTTCTTTTTGCAGTGCTGATGTCGTCTGTGGTCTTTGCACAGGCTCCGAAAACCACCTACAATTTGACAATGACCAGTTATAATGCAGAGTATTATGCTGCGGATAATGATTGGTATTGTGTCCTTATGGATGAGGATAGCAATGGCTTTGCTTTTGACATTGTTGCTAATCAAATCGTCTCTGGCACAACCTATACTTTGAATGATATGATCATTGATTATTCGTATGCATATCTCAATAATGTGCGGAATGATTATACTGCCGCCTCGTTTACCTATACCGTCAGCAATGGTACGGAGTATGTTGCGGCTACGGTTACCCTCGACAATGGTGATATCTACAACCTCAGCTATAGCCGTGTGCTCCCTGTTGCCAACGACACCATCGATGTGACGATTCCCGCGGCTACGCTGAATGATTACACTACGAGCAATGGTGTCTACCAGATGCTGGGTTACACGGCTGACCAGAGCAATTATGCAACGATTGTTATCAATTCAAATCAAGTGGTTGGTACCTACACGACCTCCGATTTCAATCCGCAGTATACTTGGTTGGCTCACATGACGGCTATCGATACCACCTATAGTGATCTCGAGAGTGGCAACGCTACCGTGATGGCTACCGCTACGGGCTACACCCTTGAGGCTTACCTGCTCTGCAACGACAATCACTGCTATCACCTCACGATGATCTACACCGCTCCGATGGCTACCGATACGGTTGACATCGTCCTCCCGCAGGTCCGTTTCAATGATTACTCTGAATATGATGGTTCCTATCAGTTTATTGGCAACTCCGCCGATAGCACCACGATGGCTTCCTTCAACTACTTTGGCGCTCAGGTCACGGGTTCCTTCACTTGGAATGACTGCGACCCCACCTATTCTGCTCTTGTCATCAACAGCACTACGATGTCTGTCGCTTCTGCTGACATCTTTGTGACCGCCACCGCCAACGGCTACAACTGTGAGGCCTATGTGCTCTGCACTGACAATGTCTGCTATCACATCACGATGAACTATGTTGAGAGTGGTATCAACACCGTCAGCAACGCTCAGGTGAGTGTCTACCCGAATCCTGCTACCGACATGCTCCACGTTGAGGCCAACGGCATCACCCGCATCGATGTTATCGACCTGGCTGGCCGTATCGTCCTCAGCAACACGCAGGCTCTGAACACCGTCAACGTGAGTGGCTTGGCCAACGGCGTCTACATGCTGCGCACCACCACCACCGAGGGTGTCAATGTCCAGAAGATTGTCAAGAAGTAACTTCTTTACAATAAGTTTTCTAAAAGCAAGGGTCGGCATCACGCCGACCCTTGTTGTTTTCTTCTTTTTTCCGTACCTTTGCAGCAAAGAATAAAACACAACAAACCATCCGTAACTTTCTGTCAAACTAATTATTAGGACTTCCGCATCACTCCCGTTCTAACTCCCAATTTTATAAACTATGCTTCGTTTTTTTAGAATTGTTTTTGCTACACTGTTTTTCTTGGGCATCACGATGCTGGTGTTGGATACTACAGGTGTGTTGCGTCATTATTTGGGATGGATGGCGCAGATGCAGCTGCTGCCGGCTATCCTGGCGATAAATGTCGGTGTGGTGGCACTTGTGCTGCTCGTCGCCTTCCTTTTTGGTCGCCTCTATTGCTCGGTGGTCTGTCCCATGGGTGTCTTTCAGGATCTGTTGATATGGGCGCACCGAATCATCTTTGGCAAGAAGCGTCCCTATCGCTATCGCAAGCCTAACGGCTGGCTGCGCTATACGGTGTTTGGCGTCTTTGTGCTGCTGATGTTGTTGGGCTTGGGCGGTATCGCTTCGCTGGTGGCCCCATATAGCGCCTACGCCCGCATGATCTCCAATATCCACGGCACGGGCTGGGTGCATTGGGTGGCTATTGCCACGCTCTGCTGTGTGGGCGTGATGAGTTTTCTGTATGGCCGTCTGTGGTGCAATACGATCTGCCCGGTGGGTTCCCTGCTGGGACTGATCAGCAAGCATTCGCTTTTCGGCATTCGTATCGACAAGACGAAGTGTGTGGGTTGTCATCAATGTGAGAAACGTTGCAAGGCCAACTGTATCGACGTCGACAACAAGGCGGTCGACGGCAGTCGCTGTGTGATGTGCTTTGATTGCTTGGGCAAGTGTGAGAAGGGTGCGATAACGATGGCCAGAATGTCTGGAAATGCAAAGAAGACGGGTCCCGCTGAGGACGCCAGCCCCGTAGATGCCTCTCGCCGTAGGTTTCTGGCAGCCACTGCCGCAGTGGGAGCCGCCACGGCTCTCCGTGCCCAGGAACAGAAGCTTGACGGTGGCCTCGCTGTCATCGAGGACAAGCAGGTGCCCCAACGCAATATGCCGTTGATGCCTGCGGGGGCCGTGAGCCTGAAACATTTTCAATCACATTGTACGGCTTGTCAGCTCTGTGTGAGCCAGTGTCCCGAAAAGGTGCTGCGCCCATCTACCGATTTGGGCACTTTTATGCAGCCCTATATGGCTTTCGACCAAGGCTACTGCCGTTTGGCTTGTACCCGTTGTAGCGAGCTCTGCCCCTCGGATGCCATCCGTCCCATCGCTAAGGAACAGAAGGCCGCCATCAGCATTGGTCATGCTGTAGTGTTGAAAGACAACTGTATTGGCTGCGGCGCCTGCGCCCGCCATTGTCCTTCCGGTGCAATCAGTATGGTGGAGGGTGTGCCTGCCGTCAACGAGAGTCGCTGCCTCGGCTGCGGTGCGTGCGAATATTATTGTCCCGCCCGTCCCATGACCGCCATCTACGTGGAAGGCCGTGAACGTCATGTGGAAATATAAGGAAGGCACTGATTATTTAAAAATGCTCTTTAAACATCAAACGTTAAACATTAAACGTTAAACATTAAACGTAAAACGTAAAACATTAAACCTTAAACGTTAAACGTTAAACGTTAAACATTAAACATTAAACCTTAAACGTTAAACCTTAAACGTAAAACTCTAAACTCTAAACATTATCCTATGAGCACTATATCTGAAAAACTGAACGAGGCTGTCAAGTATGTCGGCACTTTTAAGTTCTGGAAAGAGCTGTTCATCATGACTTTCGGCATGATGGTGTGTGCCGCCGCCGTCTACTACTTCCTGGTGCCGAGCAAACTGATTATCGGAACCATCTCGGGTCTCTCTATCGTGCTGACCAACATCTTGGCATCGATGGGTGTCGACATCACGGTCGGTACCCTCGTGCTTGTCATCAACATTGTGCTGCTGGTCCTCGCATTCCTGCTGATCGATCGCGAGTTTGGCTTCAAAACGGTCTACACCGCGCTGATTCTGGGTCCGATGATTGATCTCTGGGACAAGATTTATCCGTGGCAGAATATCGCCAATGATAATCTCGTCACTGGCTCCGCCTCCGTCATGGGTGATCCTTGGCTCGACCTCTGCTGCTTTGTGCTGCTGCTCTCGGCCTCGCAGGCTTTGATGTTCAGCATCAATGCCTCCACCGGCGGCCTCGACATCCTGGCCAAGATTGTCAACAAATATCTGCACTTTGATATCGGTGCCTCGGTCTCCGTGGCGGGTGCGGTCATCTGCTGCACCGCTTTTGCAATCAACCCCTTCCGTATGGTGATCATCGGTCTCATCGGCACCTGGATCAATGGTCTGGTGGTCGACTATTTCACCGCTACGCTGAACAATCACAAGCGGCTTTGCATTGTGTCGAAAGACTATGAGCGCATCCGCAAGTTTATCATCGAGGACCTTCACCGTGGCTGCACCCTCTATGAGGTCACTGGCGGCTATAGCGGTGAGAAAAGCATTGAGCTGGAGGTACTCCTCAACAAGGACGAGTTCAGCAAGATTATGGCTTGGATGAAGGAGGAAAAGATTGAGGCCTTCTCCACTGCTGGCAATGTCAGCGAAGTCTACGGTTACTGGTCTTCCGGCAAGAAGCGGAAAGCCCTCAAGGAGAAGGTGGACAAGCGTTGATATGCTGATTAACCATTAATGCCCATTACCCATATTATGGACAGAAGAACATTTATTAAAGGTCTTGGCGGTGCTGTCGCGGCTTCGGCGGCGATGGCGGCGGGCTGCAATCATACCAATGCCGTCCAGGCCGAGGGCTACACGCCTGGCGAGGTGCCGACGGACAAGATGTCTATGCGCACCGACGCGCACGGACAACAGGTCTCTTTCCTTGGCTTCGGCATGATGCGTCTGCCTGTCGAGGGCGGCGGCGATTTGCGTAGCAACCCCGAGGCAAAACTCGACCAGGAGGCCATCAATCAGTTGGTGGACTATGCCATTGCGCATGGCGTCAACTATTTCGACACGGCACCGGTCTATCTCAAGGGTATGTCCGAGGAGGCTACCGGTATTGCGTTGAGCCGTCATCCGCGCGACAAATGGCTCGTGGCTACCAAGATGAGTAACTTCCGTGACTGGTCCTATGAAGCCAGCGTTAAGATGTACCACAAGTCGTTTGAGTATCTGCAGGTCGACCATATCGACTACTATCTGCTGCATTCTTTCGGTGGCGTGGACTCCGAAGGCAAAAGCGATTTCGAGAAACGATTTGTCGACAACGGCGTGCTGGATTTTCTGGTAAAGGAGCGCGAGGCTGGCCGTATCCGTAATTTGGGGTGGTCGTTCCATGGTCAACAGGAAGAGTTCGACAAGGTGGTGGCGATGCACGACAAGTACCACTGGGATTTTGCCCAGATTCAGATGAACTATGTCGACTGGCGCTATGCCCACGAGATTGAGCCCGAGAATGTCAATGCCGAGTATCTCTACAATGCTTTGTTGGAGCGCGACATTCCCATCGTTATCATGGAACCCCTTCTGGGCGGACGTCTCGGTAAGCTCAACGAACACATGGCGGCGATGCTCAAGGAGCAGGACCCCAATCGTAGCCTGGCCTCTTGGGCGTTCCGTCATCTGGGTATGTACCCGCGCATCCTCACGGCGCTCAGCGGCATGAATCTGATGGAGCATCTGCAGGACAATATCCGTTCCTGCGCGCCGCTCGAACCACTCAGCGAGGCAGACCTGGAACTTCTCGACCGTGTGGCCGACGAGTTCGCCCATTTCCCTGCCATCCCGTGTACCTCCTGTCAGTATTGTATGCCGTGCCCCTATGGGCTGGATATCCCAGGCATTTTTGCCCATTACAACAAATGTCTGAACGAGGGCGATATCGCCTCCGAGGGTACCGTGGAGCAGCGTGAGTTCCGCCGTGCACGACGCGCCTTCCTCACCAGCTATGATGCCAGCGTCGAACGCCTGCGTCAGGCCGACCACTGCATCGACTGTGGCGCCTGCGTCACCCACTGTCCGCAGAATATTGCAATTCCAGAGAAGATGCACATGATAGAGGACTACACCAACAAGTTGAAGGATTCGTTGGTGTAACTAAAATCCGCGTCTGTGATAACGGCAAGGAATTGAAATAAAAACGCTCTTGTTCAACAAATGACCGATTTTTCCACAGCATCTAAGATGCTGACTCTCAATAACCCCAGAAAAACGAAGTGCAGTCTGGGGTAAAAAAACTCAGTACCAGCGTCTCGGAGAGACGCACTCTCAAAATAATCAGTCTTTTGTGGCATAGGAGCCAATAAATAACAGCAAAACTAAATAACTCGAATATGAAACTATTGTTTTTGGGTACTTGGGAGATTCTCGTCATTGTCCTCGTCATTCTGTTGCTCTTCGGCGGCAGGAAGATTCCTGAGTTGATGAAGGGACTTGGCAAGGGTGTCAAAAGTTTCAAGGATGGCATGAATGGTGTCGACGAGAAGAGCGATGCCACTGACGACAAAAAGTGATTTCCGTGTCTGACGGACAGACTTTCTGGGACCATCTGGACGCACTTCGGGGCGTCTTGCTTCGTATGGCGATAGCGATCGTTGTGGTCGCCGTCGCCTTTTTCTGTTGCAAGGATTGGCTGTTCTCCATCATTCTGGCGCCGTCGCACGACAGCTTTATAACCTATCGGCTGATTGAGCGGCTGTCCGGCGTGCCGCAGCATTTCAAGGTGGAACTGTTCAACCCGAATCTGGCGCAGCAGTTCATCGTACACATGAAGGCGTCGCTCTATATGGGCTTTCTGGCCGTCTCGCCGTATGTGCTCTATCTTTTATTCCGTTTCATCTCACCGGCATTGTATCAATCCGAGCGTCGTGCTGCGGTGTGTGCGGTGGGCGGCGGCTACCTCATGTTTATGTTGGGCGTGGCGTTGACCTACTGGGTGCTGTTTCCGCTGACGTTTCGTTTTTTGGGCACCTATCAGGTCAGCGAGTCGATTCCCAACATTATTGCTTTGTCCGACTATATGTCGGTTATGCTCCTGCTCTGCCTACTGATGGGCGTGGTGTTCGAGTTGCCGGTGCTGTCGTGGCTGCTGGCGCGGATAGGGGTGCTCCATGCCGACTGGATGGCGGCCTATCGCCGACATGCAGTGGTGGTCATACTCATCGTGGCCGCCGTCATCACACCCACGGGCGACCCGTTTACGCTCACCGTCGTCTCATTGCCTATCTATCTCTTATATGAAGTGAGTGTCGCCATTGTGCGCCGTACCAATAAAACCTAATTCCATTGTCACGTATGTTGCCGCGCCACGGCAACCCCTCATATCCCTATAACCCCACTATCCCATGTTTCAAAAGATTATCCGTTTCTGTGTACGCCTGGTGCAGCGCTGGCTGCCCGAGCCTTTCGTTTTCGCCATCATTCTCACTTTTGTCGCCGCTATCTTGGCGATGCCCATCTGCCGACAGACCCCTGTCGAGGTGTTGGAACATTGGGGTGGCGGCGTCTGGAATCTGCTGGCTTTCGCTATGCAGATGGCGTTGGTGCTGCTGTGTGGCTCCACGCTGGCTTCGGCACCTGTCGTCAAACGCTTTGTCCGTCGGCTGGCGGCGTTGCCCAAGACACCGGTGGCGGCGATAGCGTGGGTGACGCTGGTGTCGGCGGTGGCGTGCTGGCTGAACTGGGGCTTCGGTCTCATCGTGGGTGTTGTTTTGGCAAAGGAGGTGGCCCGTCAGGTGAAAGGCGTCGACTACCGTCTGCTGATTGCTTCAGCCTATAGCGGTTTTGTGGTCTGGCATGCCGGTCTCTCGGGATCCATTCCGCTGACGATGGCCACGCCGGGCGACAGTCTCGCCAAGGCTACCAATGGGGTGCTGACCAGTCCGGTTCCTGTCTCTGAGACTATTTTTAACGGCTATAACCTTGTCATTGTCGTCGTGGTTATCGCCGCCATCACGGCGGTCAATGCGCTGATGCATCCCAAACGCGATGCAGTGACGGTGGATCCGCACCTGTTGGAGGAGGAGGCCACGGCGCCAGCCGATGCCAAGGCCACGACGCCAGCGGCACGCATGGATCATTCGCGTCTGTTGGCATGGATGGCGGCATTGCTAGGTCTCTCTTACATGGTACTGCACCTGGGCTGGCAGGGTGGCGCTTTCGACCTGAACATGGTCATCCTGCTGTTCCTCTGCTTGGGCGTGCTGTGCTACGGCACCCCGCAGTCGTATGTGCAGGCTTTCTCAGTGGCGGCCAAAGGGGCCGCGGGCATTATTCTGCAGTTCCCCTTCTATGCGGGCATTATGGGTATCATCACCGGGGTGGGGGAGAGTGGCATCTGCTTCGGCACGGTCATCAGCAACGCCTGTATAGCAGTGTCGACACCGGTCACCTATCCGTTGCTGACGTTCCTCTGTGCTGCGGTGCTCAATATGTTTGTGCCGTCGGGTGGCGGCCACTGGGCCATACAGGCGCCCATCATGTTTGCCGCGGGCGCCAATCTGGGTGTCGACCCAGGTCTCACGGGCACCGCCATTGCCTGGGGCGACGCGTGGACCAATCTGATTCAGCCTTTCTGGGCGTTGCCGGCGCTGGCTATCGCCAAACTCAACGCAAAGGATATCATGGGCTTCTGCCTGATAGACCTGTTTGTGTCGGGCATTATTATCTGTTCAGGACTCCTGCTGTGGGCGCTGTAGCCGCTCGAAGAGTGCGCGCAGTGCGACACGGTCTTTGATAAGCTGACGCAGTTCCTCCAGCCGTTGTGCGTTGGGCGACTCCGGCAGCCACAGACGCAGATAGCCGTTCTCGCTGTATTTCTCTTCCAAGTGGTCGACCATGCGCTGCCATTGCTCCTCTTTTCCGAGGTCGGGATAATGATCCCATCCGTATTGCAGGGTGCGTAGCACAATCTTCTCGCTGTCGATGTCGCGGTCGGCTTCGGCGACAATCTTCCCGTAGATGCTTCGGGGTTCTTGTTGCGACGAGGCACGGTGGTCTTCCACGGCCTGCGCCATGGTTTCTGTCTGTTCGGCGTTGAACCACTGCTGTAGCTGCACATCGTTGCGGACAATCCGTCCCGACACCAGATGGTGGCGCTCGCGTCCTTCGCAGATGCCTGTGTCGTGGTAGGCGGCGATGGCGTACACCATGTCGGGATTCACGTCATAGTGTTGCGCCATGGCC
This sequence comes from Bacteroidales bacterium, assembly GCA_017449975.1. Classification (GTDB taxonomy): domain Bacteria; phylum Bacteroidota; class Bacteroidia; order Bacteroidales; family P3; genus Colimorpha. The sequence continues at coordinate 2,552 of JAFSYK010000031.1, read as the reverse complement.
ATGCTGTTGGAGATGACGGTCTCGATATGGCTCCGCTGGTGGGCTTCGTCGTAGTGGTCGTGCAAGGGCAAGATATGTTGCGCTACATATTGCTGGAGTGCGGTGTCAACGTTAAGGTAATTCATGGTTGTAGGCGATTTCAACGACAAAGATACACATTCTGTCTTACACCTTCGTTTCAACATTTCAACAATTCGACAACTCAACAAAAAAATGTATCTTTGCAACATTATGGTTGGAAACGAACGCAAACCGCATATCGGCATCTTCGGCCGTCGCAACTACGGCAAGAGTGCCTTGGTGAATTACCTTACAGGTCAGAATATTGCCATCGTCTCTTCCGTGGCGGGGACGACAACGGACCCTGTGCGCAAGACGATGGAGATTTCTGGCATCGGTCCTGTCGTATGGGTTGACACGGCGGGTCTCGACGACGAAGGAACGGTGGGACGCATGCGTATTGAAAAGTCGTTGGCGGTGCTCGACCAGGTGGATCTGGCCCTCATTCTTTTTACAAAAAATCTCTTCGAGGCCGAGGAGGTGTCGCTGGTGGAACGCTGCCGTCGACGGAATATCCCGTATCTGCTTATCTATTCGCAGTCCGACCTGTCTCGTCCCGACGAGGTATTGCTGCGGACGTTGGAGTCGGACTATCACACATCGGTCGTCGTCTTGTCTGTCAAGAATGAACAGTTGCGGGAACCGCTCATACAGCGAATCCGCCAGATACTCCCCGAGACCTCCTATCGTCACGCTTCGTTGCTGGGTGACGTGGTCGCTGCAGGACAACAGGTGGTGATGGTGACGCCCATCGATTCGTCAGCCCCCGAGGGACGCATGATTCTCCCTCAGGTGCAGGTGCTGCGTGACCTACTCGACAGCCACGCCTGTGTCAGCGTCTGTCAGCCGACGGAGCTGCAGGCCACACTCCATTCCCTTGTCCAGCCGCCGTATCTGGTCATCACCGACAGCCAGGTGTTCAATCAGGTACGTGACATCCTTGATGATTATCAACACGCAATTTATTTGACCAGCTTCAGCATTGTGCTGGCGAGAGCCAAGGGGCTCTTTGATGAATATGTACAGGGCACGCCCGCTATTTCGGGACTGAAGGACGGCGACCGGGTGCTGATGCTCGAGTCCTGTACGCACAATGTTACCTGCGAAGACATCGGCCGTGTGAAGCTGCCGGCGCGCCTGCGCCAGTTCACGGGCTGCGACATCCAGTGCGAAACGGTGGCGGGACTGTCCGATTTGCCGCGCCCCATCATCGACTACCAGCTGGTAATCCAGTGCGGAGGCTGTGTCGCTACGCCGCAGCAGCTGCGTGCACGACTCCTGCCTGCCATCGAGGCCGGGGTGCCCGTCTCCAACTACGGCATGGCGCTGGCCTATCTGGCCGGCATTTTCCAGCGTGCCATGCAAATCTTTCAGAAATAAACACCCAGACAACAGCCCATCATCTAACACCGTTCACCTCATGCAATCCAATCTTTCTCTTATCGTCGCCGTGGCGCAGAATGGTGCCATCGGCAAAGACAACGACCTGCTGTGGCATATCTCTGACGATTTAAAGCATTTCAAATCCCTCACCACAGGGCATCCCGTCATCATGGGACGTCGCACCTTCGAATCGTTGCCCTTCAAGCCGCTGCCCAAGCGTCGCAACATTGTGCTTACCCACGATACGTCGTTTTCTTATGAAGGGGTAGAGGTTGTTCATTCGGTGGAGGAAATTATGCAGGCCATCCAGGGGGAAGAGGAAGCCTTTGTCATTGGTGGCGCGGCCATCTATAAGCTGTTGTTGCCCTATGTCAGCCGATTGTATCTCACCTGGGTGTATCAGGATTGTGAGGCGGACACCTATTTCCCGCCCATCTCTCAGGAGGAATTCAAAGAGGTTTCAGCCTCTCCGCGACAGAAAGATCCCGCATCAGGTCTGGAATACGCCTTTGTCAACTACCAGCGCGTTTAGCGGCGACTGCCAGCGTATTTAATACCACTCACCGCCTATTTTTGACATCGGGCAATAATTTTCAATTCCCTAATCGTTGCGTAGGTTGCTGTATCACAGTAACCTAATTGGGTAATAATAAGCCGCATCCCCTTGGTTTATCCCTATAATTTCTGTGTGGTTTGTAATATAACGTTCCAAATATCAGTGTTTTGTATAATTATCAACATCTATCTGTTGTTTTCTTCTCTTTTTGGCTGGGTTTCGAGGCAGTAGGATCACCTTTTTTATCCCTAATTCTTCCATTTCCTCATTTTTGTTGAAAAAATATTTCCAACTTTTGATGCTGTAAAACAATGAATTGTATTTTTCTTTGATTTTTGGAAGAAAAAAAATTTTGGTAGTTTGAGAATTCCTCGTATCTTTGCATCCGCTTTTGAGATAACAGATGCCTGTTGATAAAAAGCGAGCGTTATTTGAAACAATTGAGACAAGGGATAGCGTGTGTCGGAACTCCCGCCGAGGCGGGGGAGAGGACACGAAGATGAGTCAAGAAGGTAAAAAAGCAATTCTTACAATGAAGAGTTTGATCCTGGCT
>JAFSYK010000030.1 GCA_017449975.1 Bacteroidales bacterium | reverse complement strand
TCGCCTTCGTAGCGGAGCTTGAGGGTGAAGAAGTCGTTTCGCTCGTCAAGGGCCTTGAGGAAGAGTCTGTCCCCTTCCCACATCTTCTTCGTGAGCAGTTCGGCCTTGGGCAGCCACACGAGCTCGCCTTCGTCGCAATCGGTGAGCGCGCCGGAGAACTCCGTGCAGGTGAAGAGATGCATGTATTCCACGCCCCATTCATCTGAGACGAACGTGACGAGCCCGCGGAAGCGCGGATTGAGCATGGTGAGGCCCGTTTCCTCCTTCACCTCGCGCAGGGCGCATTCCTCGGGGCTCTCGCCGTACTCGAACTTGCCACCCACGCCGATCCACTTGTCACCGTTTTCGTCGTGCTGCTTCTTGGTGCGGTGCAGGATCAGGTAGCAGCCGTCCTTCTCGATGTAGCAAAGCGTGGTCAGTCTTGGGGTCACGTTGTCCGTGTCGTTTGCCATCTGTTTTCTCCTTGGAATCTCTCTTTGAGTTGACAACGGAAAGCATGTCGAATCTCGTTCGGCGGGAGGCGGCTCGCCGAGGACGGCTCGCCCTACCGGCGCGAGAAGGATCAGTCGCCGGACGTCATGCCGTAGATGACGTATGCCAGGGCTGCGAGATTCAACACGACCATCAGAAAGAACACAACCCGAAACGAGGTCTTGACGCTCTTGTGGCGCAGCAGTCGCTGTGCGAGCCATGCACCGGGCCAGCCGCACAACAGTTCGAGCGTATGCAGTGTGGATTCAGGCGTACGCCACGCACCGCGTTTGGCGGCGCGCTTGTCCGCCGCATAGGCGGCAAACGTGACGAGGCTCATGACGAGATACGCCGTAGGTATCAAAGCCCATGGATGGGCCGCATACCAGGAGATGACGCCGTTCATGGTTTCACTTTCCGTTTGTGGTTAGTGGGTGGTGGCGGCTCGCCGGGGACGGCTCGCCCCACCAAGTGAAGCGGCATGAATGCCGCTTCCCCGAGGGTCGCAGCGGATCGGCTCGCCCCCCCCCAGCGTCTTCCCCACGAAGTAGACCGCCTTGCGCGTGTCCTTGAACTCCGTCACCTGCGGTGTCATCAGATTCACCAGAAGCGATTTGCCGTATTAGTTGTCATGTGAACATCTCTATCACTGTGAGAAGAACGCGGATATACTCTGCAAGATATCGCTTAGTTATTGTCTTACTTCTTCCCTTGTGCAGTTGGATCATAATCTGATATTCATCCTTAGCATTTTGTTTTTCCTTCATCATGATTGGCCATTGAAGCACATTGAGAGGATTGTTGTAATCGTATCCTGCGTCACGCGCATAATGATTAAAAGCAAGACTCGCCGCCACAAATTCATTCTCGAAAATGATGCCGTTACCATCCAAATCGATTGCATCGGCAAAACCCTCCACCACATCGATCCCTTCGTTCCGACAACGCTTGACCGTCCCATTGGAGTAGGCATAAAAGACGAATTCAAAACCTGCGCGAAAAACCAACACCTGTGATAGGACGAGATACATCAGATCGTCATCATTCACCCAAAGTTCCTGGCAGCGCGATCCCCCCAGGCGCCTAGCCAACCTCTTAAACCTCGCTCGGGTCTCTATTCGATAATTATCATTCTGGGCCAGGACGTCCCTGAACTTGGCCATAGACTGCTCATACCATTCAATAGACCGTGTACCCTGCTGGTTGGCAACCCTTTCCTGAACAGGCACTTCCGTCCTCCCATACTGCTGCATAAATGTACAAAAAAGTTGCTGCAACTTTTCCATCTGCAACGGGTCTATTGATTGCATCTGCCCTCCCACCATCTGCTGTGCATTCTGAGGTGTTACCATTCCCATACTCGACATAGCAGGAGACTGTGACATGGCAACCTGCCCCTCACCATATCTAGTAGGCTGTTGCCCGGTCAGTTCCTGATAGCGCTGGCACAGCATCTGGTACTTCTGCGGGTTGTACTGAGCATGATAGTTACCCATTGGAGGCGACAGTTCGGCTTGAAGTTTTTGTAGTTCATCAGGGCGCCCACTGCGGAACCACTGATTAAACATCCCCTGCTTCATTTGCTCTTGCAGCTGGTAGGTGCCGAGATTCCATTTAGGAATACGCAGAAGAGCTTCCTTCTGGCGTCTGTCTTCCTCAAATTTTTGCAACAAAAACTCTCTTGCACGATCTCCTCCCTGAGTTCGTGCGATTTCTTCTGCTTGTTGCTGCAACATCCTGAATTTTTGCGTGGTATGCTGATCAAGTCTGTCCCCCATTGCCTGATTGAATTTCCTATTTCGGTCAAGTCGGTTTTTTTGCATGTTCCGCAAACCCTGCCAATAGATGTCGGAGGTAGATGTTGCACTTGTGCCTGTGTCAAATTTATGGTCAATTTCTTTGGCAGATCTTCTACATTGTCCGCAAAAATTGTCTAACGGACTGTCGGTCCACCATGTTTTACCACATTGTGGACACAATCTTCTGTACGTATCGCCCAACGAACACAAGCTCCACATCGAACTCATTGCACACATGGCAATCACGAATGCTTTAAATTTGGTCTTTCTCATTTCAGTATCCATTTGCATCCCATTCGCCCACCGAACGAGACCTAAAAGTGTTACAATCAAGGAGTGTTTAGGGAAACCTACCCCCTGGGAGGAAACGAACACCTCTCAAAAGCAACGTGGACATTATACATCATTCTCTTTCAGGTGACAATAGTAATCGGTCAGTGAAATGCATTCGGTGGTGGGTGGGGGATGCGCCGCCAGGATGGCGGCTTTCCCAGTTAGGCGGTCATGCGGAGGGGGAACGCGAGTCTCCCAGATGGCGGACGGCGATGGAACGCCGTCCCTACCCGCGGAAGTCGATGCGGGCGTAGGAATCGCGCTGGACGCCGCGCGCGTAGCGCACGGCGGGGCGGCCGAAGAGCATCGCGTAGAACGGCGCCGTGCGGCGGAGGCCGATCGTCTGCTCCAGCAGTTCGGGGATTTCCTGCTGCACCAGCTTGAGGAAGCCGCACCAACACGTGGCGATGCCCGCCGCGTTGGCCAGCATCTCGAAGTGCGCGCACGCGATCGTGACGTCCTCAAGCGGCGTG
>JAFSYK010000029.1 GCA_017449975.1 Bacteroidales bacterium | reverse complement strand
TGGACGCTGAGAAGGACGGACTGGCCAACATGCTGAGCGACGCACGACAAGGAATGACTGAAGTACCCGAACTATGAACAACGAACTGACAGAATTTCAACAGCAGAAACTCGCCGCCATCGACTTGCTGAAGACGCGCTACGAGGGCAAGGCGGACACGCTGAAGGACATCGACCCACGGCTCGACGAATACTTCGCCGACCTGATAGCCCACTCGAATGCCGACCCCGACAGCCCCGACGATTACCACAACGTGTATGAATTGCTGGGAGCCGCCAAGTTCCTGCGGATGCTCGACACCTACAACTTCAACACGAAGAAAGTCCAAACGGTCATCCGACTGCGAGAAGGTGAGTGGCGACGCGAGGGCCGACGGTGGCGACACATCTCGGGCGGACTGAAATGCCCTGGCACGAGTGGCGCACAGGTGTATCGATGGGAGAACTTTCAAGTGTTCATATTGGCCTCCGTGTTCGGCTTCTACTCATGGGTAGATACCAGCGTGAAAGCCGAAGAGCGCACCGAACTGCTGCCCACCGAAAGGGAGAAAGATGGCACTATCTGGGACTACCGCCGCGTATGCACCGACTTCACCTATTATTCTCCGAGAAAATGTGATAAGACTGGACTGGCAGCATACATTCAGTTTATCTTCTTTTTCTTTGAGGACTTTCAGGCTGAGATATACTGCTGTGCCAACTCAGCAGACCAGGCGAAGCTGCTTTACAACCGCACCCGCCAACTCATCATGCAGATGGACGGGCAGGGCAACCGCATCAGAAGCACCCAGACCGTGACCGACTGGCGACAAGCTTACAAGTCAATCCACGACTCGCTCATCATGCCGCTAACCGCCGGAGGGCGCACGAAAGATGGTCTTTACGCTGCCCTGTGTTGCGCCGACGAGTTCGGGAGCGCACCCTATACGAACGGTCGAAGTGATATGCTTTCGTTGGTCAACGTAATTACCAGCTCTATGGGCCCGAGGCGCGAGCCAATGTTATTCACCACCACCACCGCTGGATGTATAACTCAAGGCCCTTTCATTGAGAAACTGGATGCGCTGCACCGCATTTTGGAGAAAGAATTGGATTATGTAATGGTAGAAACCGACGAATAAAGGGCGATTTTTCTTAAATAACTTTAATTATTTGGCAAAAGATAGAGACGTTTCAAAAATAAATGCTTATATTTGCAACGTCAAAATCATAAGTGCGGCAGGATGATGTCGCCAACATAGGCGGCATTTATTTTTGCCAGCATAAGAAATATAAACGACCGCAACCGCGTGGGCAAGTGGAAACACCCCCAAGGCATCGCACTTATGAGCCTGACAGCGCGTAGTGCGGTCATTTTATTTAATTGTCAAATCATAAGTTATGAGTAACAAGAAAGACAATGGCGAGTCAGCCAAAGCAGCTCACATGTTGCTGAAAGACTTCATCGTAAACAACTCCAATGACGTTGTGTTTGCCCTGCGCGAGATCATCCCGTTCTTCCGTGAGTGTTCGCTTACAGGATTGCAGAGCGCAATGAACACCGTGAACGTAACCTTTGCATCGGTTGCACTCGACGTTATCAAGTCAGCCGACGAGGAGGAGGACGAGAGTAAGCGGCATTATCTGCCCGTTGGTGCAACCGACATGCAGAGTGCCATCTACTATCTGACAAAGTTCGTTGACCTGCTTGGTCCGCTTAGTGCGCTGATTCGTAACAACTACGACAACCCAGCCATCAAGATGTGTAATGAGGCATTCGGTAAGTACGAAAGCAGAGGATAAGCTATGGAAGAGATTTGGAAGCCAGTTAAAGGATTCGAAGATTTCTACGAGGTGAGCAACTTTGGACGTGTTCGTAGTCTTGATAGGGTGATTGTTAAACCTCACCCGCGTAACACATCAATGACATTGCGTTATATAATGAAGGGCCGTATATTAAAACAAAAACGGCATCCAGCAGGTTATTGGAGTGTTGAATTATATACAGACACTTTTCATCAAACCAAAACAGTTCATCGAATGGTAGCAGAAGCTTTTATCCCGAATCCGAATAAATTACCAGAAGTAAATCATATAGACGAAGACAAGTCTAATTCTTTAGTCACAAACCTTGAGTGGGTTACGAAGTCCGGGAATATGCAACATGGAACATGTGGCGAAAGGATGGGTAAAAAACATTGGAAGGCTGTCGTGCAAATGGATTTACAAGGCAATGACATAAAGGTCTGGGATTGTGCGCAACATGCATCAAAAGAATTGAATATTAGTCATTCTCAAATTATAGCAGTTTGTCGATGCAAGAAAAACCACAAACGCGCCGGAGGCTACCGATGGCGATACGCTGAAGAATAGACATTTTATCAACCCCGACGAAGGGAGCAACCTCACGAAGAGATTGCTCCCTTTTTCATATCCAAACCACAATGAGAAAGTATATTGATAAGAACACGGGCGAGCCGCCCGACTTCGAGAACGACCGCCGACTGTGCCTGTGCCTCGAAGTTGACCAATGGGAGCGCGACGAGCAGGTAATCCTAACCAAGAAGTCACTCCGAAACAAAATCAATCCAATGCTCGGAAAAATCGTTCAGCACTCCAGTTACGACGCATGGATCAGCGAGGCGCGAGGCGACCAGACGAAGATGCCGGAGTTGCTGGCGAAGTACTTCAACATCTACCAGACGGGCCGCATGACCAAGTGGATAACCGGCGACCGCATCCGACCGCTACAGGTGCAGAAGCGCATCACCGACTGCCACTATCAGGACGGTTGGCGGGTATTTTGTGGCTGTGATTTCAGTCATGGCGACGACCTCTACGCGATGGTGACGCTGGGCGTGAACTACACACCGAGCGACACGATGCGGGGACGCTTCTTTGCCGATGCGGTGGCGTGGGTGCTGGAAAAGACGATGAAGGAAAGCCCCAACCGTCCG
>JAFSYK010000002.1 GCA_017449975.1 Bacteroidales bacterium | reverse complement strand
TTCCAATTTGACGGGGACCTGCAACCACTTGGATTGTCTTCCTCGGCTCTTGCAACCTGGAAATCAACTCGTTTATTTGTCCTCTTACTATCATAACCATCTGTATTTCCGATTGCAAAGATACAAAAAATCTTCAAATCTCCAACAAAAAATCTTCAATTCTTCGAAAAAAAATCTCCGATTCTTTATCTAAAAATCTTCAAATCTCCAACAGAAAATCTTCAAATCTTCCGAGAAAAATCTCCGATTCTTTTTGCAACAACCATATATTAACTACTACCAAACAACAAACTCTCGACAAACCCTCGGCGGTGTGTCGACAGTCTTCGCTCAGTCTATAATGTCGGGGCGTTAACGCCTTCGCGGGCGAGGCTTTGGAGTTCCATCTTGCCGATGCGCCAGGTGAGGCCGAAAGAGACGGCACGGCTGCCCCAGGTGTAGCTATAGTTGGTTTGGTAGTAGGGGTTGAGACCGACATCGCCGCTCTTTGCGGTGGCGAGGATGTCCTGCCAGTTGAGGAAAAGCGAGAGGCGCCCTTTGAGGAGGTCGGCACTGGCTCCGAGGTCGAGCTGGAACGAGGGCTGGCTCTTGCTCATCAGCGACAGGGCAGCGGTAGAATAGCGTGCGTTGGCATAGATTTGCAGCACCTTCCACAGCTTGCCCGTCACGTTGAGCCGTCCGCTGAATGTGGGCAGATGCCGCTCGTCCCATTCGCCCGGGCGGAACTCCATATTGTAGTAATAGTCCCAGACATTGGCATAGAAGCGGATGTTCATAAAGGGTTTGGGCCGCCACGTGACGTTGGCCTCGGCACCGAGGGTGCGGCTGTCGCCGATGTTGGCCCACTGGCTGAAACTGACGATGCGGCCGTAGTAGGGGTGGTAAGCCACGTCGCCGAGCTGCTGTATCTCGTCGGTATTGGCGCGGAGGTAGCCCGTCAATCCCACGCTGCCCCAATTCTTGTACATCGTCCAGCCGCCTTCGAGGTTGTGGGTGTGGCTGAAACGCAGGTTGGGGTCGCCAAGTTCGTAGTCCTCTGTACCGAGCCAGGTGTATGTGCTCCACAGTTTGCTGCCGGGCGAAGTGAAGCGGCGCGTGTAGCTGAGGGTGAAGTTGTGGCCGCCGTCGGTGCTGTAGCTGGCGTGCAGCGAGGGGATGAAGTCCCAGAAGGCCTTGTCGACGTCATACTGCGTGGTCTCCACGGGCAGGTCGGTGAAGTAGGCTTGCTTCCATTTGCGATACACCCGGGCACCGCCCTTGAGAGTGAGGTGCTTGATTTTCTGTTGCACGGCCACGTAGGCATTCAGCTCGTTGTCCACCATCCGAGTAGTGTAAGTGCGGTCGGCGTCGCGCATCCATTGGCCAGTAGCAAAACTCATCGTGTCCCACTGCACAGACTGTGAATTGCGCCCCAGCACAGCCCCAATGCCGGCCTCCATAGTGGTGTTCTGTCCAAAAGGCTTGGTATAGTCGAGGTCGATGTAATTCCATTGCGATAGATAGTCCTCTGTGCGACGGTTGCGCATGTTGTACTGCTGCATAACGGTGTATAGGCGTTCCCTGTCGCGGATGGTGCGATCGGGGTTATAGTTGGCACCTATATAGAGTTGAATTTTTTGTCCGAGGGTGTCAAGCTTGCGGTCAAGACCGACGCCACCGAAGACACCAATCCAGTTGTTGGGGACAAGGATGTTGGATAGGTAGGAATGGTCGCCTGGGTTGAAGATATAATCTTGCCGGGCGATGTCGTAGTGGCTCTCCACTTTCCTCCAACCGGGGGAGATATTAAGCCACGCATTGAGACTTGTCACGCTGTCTATCTGCCAGTCCACCAAAGCACCAGCGTTGCCACTCACCTTGCGTTGCTTCTCCGTACCGGCATAGGAGTATTCGGTAGAAAGGCGGCCGATGGAGTCGTAGAGTTGCTCTTGGTTCTCCGTGCTGACGTCGAAATTGCTGAGGTTGCCGTTGGCCCACGCCGTGACGCTCACCTTCTCGTTGGCCCACACGTAGGAGAGCCACGGCTGCAGGTAGGGCGTGGTGCTGGCGTTGAGACCCACGGAGAGCAGCGAGTTGAGCTGCACGCGCTGGTCGGTGATGATATTGATGATGGCTCCCGTCGATCCATATCGGGCCGAGGGATTGCTCAGCACCTCGACGCGCTTCACACTGCTGGCAGGCATCGTCTTGATGTATTGCTTCAGCGCCTCGCCGCTGAGGTTCGACGGCTTGTCGTTGAGCCAGATGGTCACGTCGCTGCTGCCGCGCAGGGTGATGTTGCCCTCGGGATCCACCTCCACGCCGGGCGCATTCTGCAACGCGTCGGCCATCGTGCCAGTCTGCACGCTGGGGTCGTCCTCCACGTGGTAGAACACCTTTTCGCCGTCGGCGCTGTAGAGCGGACGCTGGGCGGTGACGCTTACGGCCTGTAGCGTGGTGCTGCATTGGAAGATGTCTATCACGCCCAATGCCGTGTCGGGCGGAACGTTGAGGTGCTGCCAGTGGGTGTCGTATCCCACCGCCGAGATGCGCAGCAGGTACTCGCCCGCCGCCACCGCCTCGAAGCGCATCGCGCCGCGTTCGTTGGTGGTGCTGCCCGCCACAAACGTGCTGTCCGTCGTCCGCAGCAATACACAGTTGGTAAAAGCCATCGGCTCGCCGCTCTTTGCGTCGCGCAGCGTGCCGTGGATGGCGAGGCTCTGTGCCGTCGCCATCCCGCAGGTCAAGGCAAACATAGTTGCCAAAAAGATTCGTTGCTTCATCGAGTAGTTTTTTTCTTCGTTGTGCAGTTTACTAATAATTGATTTTATACCCCTGATTCTTACAGGAGCGTGCAAAAAAAAGCCGTGAACTTAATCTTCTTTGTTCTAACGGAGGCTCTGGTAAACCCAATCAGCAAACAAGAAAGCTCACGATGCCGTGAGCGTTTCCCCTTTCAGGTGCTGATTGTTTGTGAGAAATTTTACCAGAATTTCCGTTAGCACAGAAAAGCGAATACGCTTAATATATGTCTATGTTGTCTATTCTGTCTTTATATCATTGTTTTAGTTTTATTTCAACTGTAATAAATTATAGTTCTTCTTTCAGGTAGTCATAGATATAATCGGCACTCTGCAAGTACAGCCCGGTGTCAACATTCAACAACTTCTTGTAGATATTGGAATTATACACACAGCTGAAAGCATCGTCGAGCGGCATACCCTTATCGCTTTGCAGGCGACTGACCATCTGCTCCACATCGCTGTTGATGATAAACTGCAACTGATCTTGTGTTATACTCATACCCTTCTAAGTTGTTGTATGGCACGCTCGGTGCCAAAGAAATACTGGTTGTTGAGTTGCCTGTATGTCAATTCCTTCACCAGGGTCTCAATCGTTATCAGGTGCTGCATATAGAGGTTAAGCTGAAACACCACCCCATCGTCGGCCACAGGGCCAACCACAATGTCATAATTGTGCATTCGCTTCCCTTTGGCCATACGGTTCTTCAATATAAACTCCGCCCATTCAGCACTCACTCTATCAAACTTCAGCACATCAAAAACGCCACCGCAAAGCATGCTTTCGTCAAACTCGTACTCTTGCACAATAGGGACACCCGACTCCTCAAACTCGCAGCGGCGTACAGCCATTGCCTCGGCTTGACTGCGAATATCTGTCAAATAAAAGCCT
>JAFSYK010000028.1 GCA_017449975.1 Bacteroidales bacterium | reverse complement strand
CAACCCCAACCGTAGGGGCGTACCCCCGTGTACGCCCGCAACCAATTAGACCAATTGGTCCAATTAGTCCAATTAGTCCAATGGGTCCAATCCACCCCAATCGTAGGGGCGTACCCCCGTGTACGCCCGCAACCCCACCCATTAGTCCAATTAGTCCAATTAGTCCAATTGGACCAATTAGTTTTTCCCCTCCCCGCACTTCCGCATTCTTCCCCCTTTCTTTCAAGTTTTTTAGGAAAAATTTTCTCACACTGATTTTTCTTCGTATTTTTGCAATCTTGTTTATAGTGCATAGAGTGTATACTATGCAGATTTTGTGCAAATAATCATTCAAATAATATTGTAAGAAATGGGTATTATTGGAACTATCAGAAAGCATTCCTGGATTGCTGTCGCCGTTGTCGGTATTGCCATCGTGGCCTTTATCATTGGCGACTTGACCAAGAACAACCGTGGTGTGCCGGACATGGGTAAGATCAGCGGCAACACCATCACAGCACAACGTTTTGAGACGCTGATGGACGAGGCGGAAGCCAACTACCGTCGCCAGCAGGGCGTGGAGCAGATTCCGTCGGATGTCGAGTATCAGCTGCGTGAGCAGGTCTGGCAGAACCTCGTCGACGAGACCCTGATGGGTGAGCAGTACGAGCAGTTGGGCCTCACCGTTACGGCACGTGAGCTCAGCGACATGTATACGGGTCATTTCATCCACCCTTACATCCGTCAGACCTTCACCGATCCGCAGACCGGTCAGTTCAACACGCAGATCATCCGTTACTATACCGAGAATTTCGAGCAGCTCGACACCATGGCCCGTCAGCAGTGGGTGGAGCTGGAGAAATATGTCAAGCGTGACCGTCAGATGCAGAAGTACAACACCCTCGTGTCGCGTGGCTTCTATATGCCCAAGACTCTGGCGCACCAGGTGGCCGAGATGAACGCCCGCATCGCCAGCGGCCGTGTCATGCAGCTCGCCTACCAGACCGTGGCCGACGAGGAGATCACCCTCACCGATCAGGACTTCCAGAAATACTACGACGAGCACAAGGCTGACTACCGTGTGCGCGAAGAGCTCCGCGAGCTGGCTTTCATCACCTTCCCGCTGACTCCGACGGCCGCCGACCTCACCAACATCCAGCGTGAGGTGGACAGCACCTTCGTCATGCTGACCAACGCCGAGAAGGAGGACATCCCCTTCCTCGTCAACTCTGAGTCGGATCGCAACTATGATTCGAACTATGTGCGCGTCAACACGCTGCCCGCCCCGATGGATTCGGCAGTCGCTGCCACGGCCGAAGGTGGGTTGGTGGCTCCCCGCCTGGTCGGCAACCAGTGGATGATGGCCAAGGTGATGGCCACCGCCATGCGTCCCGACAGCATGCGTGCCAGCGCCATCTACATCTTCAACCAGCGTGCCGGTGGCAACATCAGCCGCAGCGACGACCAGGCCAAGGCTTTGGCCGACAGCGTCGAGGCCCTGTTGAAAGGCAACAAGATGTCGTTTGAAGAGGCCGTGGCCCAGTATTCCGACGACCCGCAGAAGAACGACACCAAGGGCGATATGAACTGGCAGACCGATGGCAACTTCGGCTTCCTCAACGAGCGCATCGTCGACGCTCATGTGGGTGACGTCTTCACCATCCAGCACCCCAACGAGGTGGGCTACCTGGTGGTCAAGGTCACCGACAAGACGCCCGCCGTCAAGAAATACCGTCTGGCTCTCATCACCCGTGAGATTGTCCCCAGCGAGGTTACCGCCCGCAACATCTATAACGAGGCCAACGCCTTCGCCGGCCAGAACCGCACCTTTGCCGAGTTCACCGCCGCCGCACAGCAGAGCAACATGCAGGTGCGCAACTCGATGGCCAACCAGATGTCGAACCGTCTGCAGGGCATCAACAACGCCCGTAGCATCGTCCAGTGGGCTTTCAACGAGAAGACCAATGTCGGCGACGTCGCTGCGCAGGTCTTCGAGGCCGACGACATGTATGTTGTCGCTACCTTGAAGGAAGTCTACAAGAAAGGTTATCCGAAGCTGGAGCAGGTGCGCAACATGATGGAGCAGCAGGTGCGTATCGAGAAGAAGGCTGAGTTGCTGATGGCTCGCGCCGAAGAGGCCAAGGCTTCGTGCAACGACATCGCCGCCCTCTCCACCAAGCTCAACGTTGCCGCCGACACGCTCGACAGCATCTCGTTTGGCGACTACTTCCTGGGTCGCTACGGCATGGAGCCCAAAGTGCTGGGTGCCATGACCGCCGCCGAGGCCAACAAGCTGGTGGGTCCTGTCAAGGGTGCCCAGGGTGTCTACATGCTGCAGGTTTATGCCAACGGCAGCAACCCCGTCAACGACGATGCCACTCGCAACAGCATGCAGCAGGCCTACTCGCAGAAGCTGCGCTACATCAGCCAGGTGCTGAAGGACAACACCACCATTGTTGACCAGCGCAACAAGTTCTTCTAAGAGAGAGTGTGCGTTCGCGCACCACGCAATACAACAAATAAAAAGCGCGACACAGTCATGCGTCGCGCTTTTCTTCATAGATGAGCAAGGAGAAAAAACACCAGGGGTTCCGTGGACGGCTGTCGCAGCTGTGGCAGCGTCTGAAGCTGTTGCGCCACCGTATGCGTGCGCTGGCGGGGCCGCTGCGCGACGTGATGAAGAACAAGCACCGCTTTGTGGTCATCGACAGCGAGACCTACAAAGAGAAGTTCTCCTTCCAGCTCACGGGCACCAACCTTATCGTCACCGTCAGCATCATCGTCCTCGTGCTCATCCTCATCACCAACCTGCTCATCGTCTTCACCCCGTTGCGGGAGTTCATCCCGGGCTACATCAACAACGACATGGTGGAGCAGACCTACCGCAACGCCCAGAAAATTGACTCGCTGGAGCGTGAGCTGGACAGGCAGGAGCAGTTTGTGGCCAATATGAAAGAGATCATCATGGGCAAGGAGATGCCGTCGGCCGACGAGGTGCGCCGGCTGTCCGACTCGACGGCTGCCGCTGTCCAGAAGTACGACTACCACCACTCCGTGGCCGACAGCCTGCTGCGTGTGGAGATGCGCCAGCAGCGGGAGGCCAGCACGGTGATACCGTTTAAAGGTGTAGAACAATGAAAACAGATACAGGCTCCATAAAAAGAATCGCCATCCTGGGCTCCACCGGCTCCATCGGCACCCAGGCGCTGAACGTCATACGGCGTCACCGCGACCGCTATGCCGTCGAGGTGCTCTGTGCCGGCGGCAACGCCCAGCTGCTGATACAACAGGCGCTGGAGTTCACGCCCAACGCCGTGGTCATCGCCGACAAGACGAAGTACCGTGAGGTGGCCGACGCCCTGGTCGACCACGACATCAAGGTCTTCGCCGGCAGCGACTCTGTCGCCGACCTGATGGAGATGAGCACCATCGACATGGTGCTGGCGGCCATCGTGGGCTTCGCCGGTCTGCGTCCCACGCTGCGTGCCATCGAGCACGGCAAAGCTGTGGCGCTGGCCAACAAGGAGACGATGGTGGTGGCCGGCCGTATCGTCACCGACGCCGCCCTGCGTCACCATGTGCCCATCCTGCCTGTCGACTCGGAGCACAGCGCCATCTTCCAGTGTCTGGTGGGGGAGGGCGCCCTCGACAAGATACTGCTCACCGCCTCGGGCGGCCCCTTCCGTGGCCGCGACAGGGCGTCGCTGGAGCAGGTCACCGTGGCCGAGGCGTTGAAGCACCCCAACTGGTCGATGGGTCCGAAGGTCACCATCGACTCGGCGACGCTGATGAACAAAGGGCTGGAGGTCATCGAGGCCAAGTGGCTCTTCGGCGTCGACGTCGACCGCATCGAGGTGGTGGTACACCCGCAGTCGGTGGTACACTCCATGGTGCAGTTCTGCGACGGCAGCGTCAAGGCGCAGCTGGGCATCCCCACCATGGAGACGCCCATCCAGTACGCCTTCAGCTTCCCCGAGCGCATCGAGAGCCATCTGCCGCGTCTCGACTTCGCCCACTATCCAAGCCTCACCTTCGAGAAGCCCGACACCGACACCTTCCGCTGTCTGTCGCTGGCCTACAAGGCGATAGGGAAGGGGGGCAACATGCCCTGCATCATGAACGCCGCCAACGAGGTGGCGGTGCAGCGCTTCCTGAAAGGCGACCTCACCTTCCTGGGCATCGCCGATTATGTGGAGCGCGTCATGGAGCAGACTCCCTTCATCGCCAACCCCACCCTCGACGACCTCTTCGAAACCGACCGGATGGTAAGAGAAAACTAAAAACTAAAAAGTAAAAACTAAAAACTAAAAAGTAGTTAGCAGTTAGCGCTCTAATGTTAAGATGTTAAGATGTTAAGAGATTCACAACTTCACATTTTCACATTTTCACATTTTCACACCTTCACAATTCAGAATTCTCAATTCCCTAAATGAAAATACTTGCTCTTTTATTAAGCCTCTCCATACTGGTGGTGACCCACGAGCTGGGACATCTGGGCTTTGCCAAGCTGTTCCACACACGGGTGCGCCGCTTCTATATGTTCTTCAACTGGAAGTTCTCGATCCTCAAAGCCAAGAAGTTCGACGGCAAGTGGCACTTCCTCTTCTTCAACGCCGAGACGCCGGCGTCGTGGCAGGAGGAGAACCTGCGCGAGGAGGACAAGGACAATACGCTGTGGGGCATCGGCTGGATACCGCTGGGCGGCTACTGCGACATCGCCGGCATGATCGACGAGACCAAGTCGGCCGAGGACCTGGCCAGCGAGCCGCAGCCCTGGGAGTACCGCAGCAAGCCCGCCTGGCAGCGCCTCTGCATCATCACCGGCGGCGTGCTGGTGAACTTCATCTCGGCGCTGGTCATCTACGCCTGCATCTTCGCCCACTGGGGCAGCGACGAGCTGCCGCTGCGCAACGCCAAGCTGGGCTACGAATACCACCAGATACTGCTCGACGAGGGCTTCCAGAACGGCGACATCGTCTATGCCGTCGACGGCAAGGAGATGTACGACTTTGGGGAGCTGCAGCAGACGCTGCTGCTCGACAACCCGAAGGAGGTGACCGTGCTGCGTGGCGACTCGCTGGTCGACCTGTCGCTGTCGGGCGACCTGCTCGACCGCGTCAGCGCGGAGCAGCCCAAACAGATTATGTCGGTGCGCGCCCCCTTCGTGGTCAAAGACTTCATAGCGGGCTCCGTCGCCAAGACGGCGGGACTGCTGCCGGGCGACAGCGTGGTGGGCGTCAACGGCAAGCCGATGGCCGCCTTCAGCGAGATATCGGCCGAGCTCACCGCCTCGGCGGGCGACAGCGTGACGGTGGCGTTCTACCGCGGCGCCGCCTACGACAGCGTGACGATGCTGCTGCCGGCCGACGGCAAGATGGGCGTGCAGCTGGTGTCGGAGCTGGGCGACCTGTTCGAGGTGAACCATATCGACTACACCGTGTGGCAGGCCATACCGGCCGGCATCAGCCACGGATGGAAGACCATGGTGACCTATGTCAGCTCGCTGAAGATACTCTTCTCCAAGAACGGCGCGCAGAATCTCGGCGGCTTCGGCACGCTGGGCAGCCTCTTCCCCAAGAGCTGGGACTGGTTCCAGTTCTGGAACATCACCGCCTTCCTGGCGCTCATCCTGGCCTTCATGAATGTGATACCCATCCCGGGTCTCGACGGCGGCCACATCATGTTCACACTGTGGGAGATGGTGACCCGTCGCAAACCTTCCGACAAATTCCTCACCTATGCCCAGAATGTGGGCATGATCGTGCTGCTGGCACTGCTGGTGCTGGCCAACGGCAACGACCTCTGGCGTGCCATACGGGGCATGTTCTAACGTCCCATGAAAAAGATAGACCGGCTCATATTAAAGTCTTTCGTCGGACCGCTGGTGCTCACCTTCGCCATCTCGGTGTTCGTGTTGTTGATGCAGTTCGTGTGGAAGTACATCGACGACATGGTGGGCAAGGGGCTCGACTTCGGCGTCATCCTGGAGCTGCTGTTCTATGCCTCGGCGACCTTTGTGCCCATGGCCTTGCCTATCGCCGTGCTCTTCGCCTCCATCATGACGATGGGCAACTTCGGCGAGAAGTATGAGCTGGTGGCGATGAAGGCCGGCGGCATCTCGCTGAGCCGCGTCATGATACCGATGGTCTTCGTGGCGTTGCTGATGACCACCGTGGCTTTCTATTTCGCCAACAATGTGATGCCCACCGCCGTGCTGAAATACAAGACCACGCTCTACGACATCACCCACAAGAAGCCTGCCATCAATCTGCGTCCCAGCGAATATTTCGACGCCATCGACGGCTATGTCATCCGCATCAACGAGAAGAGTCCCGTCGACGGCATGCTGAGCGACATCCTGATATACGACCACAGCCAGGGACTCGACCGCACCAATGTGGTGGTGGCGCAGACCGGCTACATGCAGACCAGCCCCGACGACCGTTATCTGGTCTTCACCCTCAACGACGGCTACACCTATTCCGAGTCCACCACCGGCGAGGATGCCGTGGCGGCGCCGCTGACCCGTGTCTCCTTCGAGCAGCAGGTGATGACCTTCGACATCTCCTCCTTCTCGATGGACAAGTCCAACGAGGACTTCTTCAAGGGCAACTACCAGATGATGAACGTGTCGCAGCTCGACTCCACGGTGGCGTCGCTCGACTCGGTCCATATGGCGCGCGCCAAGGAGTATGTCAACGCCCTCTCTTACCGCCTCCAGGCCTACCTCCGCTACTGCGAGTTGTCGCGCGACACCATGACGGTCGCTGCCGCAGTGCCCGTCGCCCAACTCTACGACTCGCTGACGGCCGTCCAGCGGCAGCGTGCGCTGGATCATGCGCGCTCGATGGCACGCACGACACAGCAGGAGTCGGACATGTATGCCGCCTCGCTGGTCGACGACCAGGAGTATATCAACCGTCACCATATCGAATGGCAGCGCAAATACACGCTCTCGCTGGCTTGTCTGCTGCTGTTCCTCATTGGCGCCCCCTTCGGTTCCATCGTCCGCAAGGGCGGCTTGGGATTGCCGCTGGTGGCCTCGGTCGGTTTCTTCGTGCTCTACTACGTCATCGGCATGATTGCCGAGAAAGCGGTGCGCGAGGGTGCGCTGCCGCCGTCGGGCATGTGGCTGTCGTCGCTGGTGTTCCTGCCCATAGGCCTCTTCCTGACGCTGAAAGCCACCACCGATGCGTCGTTCCTCGACATCGGCGCCTGGGTGCGCCGCTGCTGGGCGTGGCTGCAGTCACGCTGGCACCGAATCACCGGTCACTAAAAAATAAGCGAGGGCAGCCCGCAGGGCTGCCCTCGCTACTGTTATGCGGTAGGGATTACTGCAGCTTGGCCAGCGCCTCTTTGATGCGGCGCAGCGCTTCGCGAAGTAGCTCCTCGCTGGTGGCGTAGCTGAGACGGATGCAGCTGTCGTCGCCGAAGGCGGAGCCCATCACCGTGGCCACGTTGGCCTCGTTGAGGAGGTAGAAAGCCATGTCGGTGCTGTTCTCAATCTTCTTGCCGTTGAAGCTCTTGCCGTAGTAGGCGCTACAGTCGGGGAAGAAATAGAAGGCGCCCTGCGGCAGACGTACCTTGAGACCGGGGATGTCGCACAGCAGCTGATAGACCATGTCGCGACGGCGACGGAAGGTCTCGCGCATGTCGATGATGTCCTTGCTGGTCTTGGGGTCCATGAGCATGGCGCAGACGGTGGCCTTCTGGGCGATGGAGCAGGTGGCGCTGGTCACCTGGCCCTGCAGCTTGTTGGCAGCCTTGGCGATGACGGTGGGGGCGGCGATGAAACCGATACGCCAGCCGGTCATGGCGAAGCCCTTGGCGACGCCGTTGACGGTGATGACGCGATCCTTCACCTCGGGGAACTGGGCGATGCTCTCGTGCTTGCCCACGAAGTTGATGTGCTCGTAGATTTCGTCGGCCATCACGAAGAGGTTCTCATGCTTGGCGATCACCGCGGCGATGCCCTTCAGCTCTTCCTTGGTGTAGAGCATACCCGTGGGGTTGCTGGGCGAGGAGAACATGATGAGCTTGGTGCGCGGTGTGATGGCGGCTTCGAGCTGCTCGGGGGTCACCTTGAAGTCGTTCTCGAGCTTCGTCTTCACGAAGACACACTTACCTTCGGCCAAGCGGACGAACTCCTTATAGCTGACCCAGAAGGGGGTGGGGATGATCACCTCGTCGCCGGGGTTCACAAGGCACTGCACCACCTGGAATAGGCTCTGCTTGGCACCGGTGCTGACGACAATCTGCTCGGGCTTGTACTCCAGTCCGTTGTCACGTAGCAGCTTGGTGCAGATGGCCTCCTTCAGGTCGGGGTAGCCCGGCACGGGAGGGTAGTGGGTGAAGTTGTCGTCGATAGCCTTCTTGGCGGCCTCTTTCACCACCTCGGGGGTGTTGAAGTCGGGCTCGCCGATGGAGAGGCTGATGACATCTTTGCCCTGCGCTTTGAGTTCACGCGCTTTGGCGGTCATGGCCAGCGTTTCGCTCTCGGCCATGTTGAGGATTCTATTGCTTAGGATTTCCATGTTTATTGAATGTGTTAATGTGGGAATGCGTTAGTGATATTGACCGCGGATTATCCGTTTTCGATTTTGACCGCGGATTATCCATTTTTGATTTTGACCACGGATTATCCATTTTTGATTTTGACCACGGATCTTACGAATCTACACGGAATAAATTTATCCGTTCAATCCGTTCAATCCGTTCAATCCGTGTTCGTTTAACTTTTTAGTTTTTAGTTTTTACTTTTTACTTTTTAGCTTTTAGTTTTTAGTTTCCTCTGACCACGGATTTCACGGATCTACACAGATTAGCAAATCTTTTTTTATCCGTTTAATCCGTTCAATCCGTGTTCGTTTAACTTTTTAGTTTT
>JAFSYK010000027.1 GCA_017449975.1 Bacteroidales bacterium | reverse complement strand
TAAGAAGCTGTTTAAATTTAATTCAATGTTTTTCTTAAAGTACATGAACGGCATCTTTTGTTCTCCGCTACGCTATCGAAATGCCACTGGCATTTCTTCATCTCAGTCACAATTTCCTCACCTTCTTCGAAAAGTGGGAACTTTTCGAGGCTCGGCTCACAAGTCCACAGGACTTGTTCACACCATTGTTCCATCGGAAAAGGCAAAAAATCTGCTCGCCCATGTCCATAATAAAACTCATCAATCAAACTTAAACAGCTTCTAATAAATGGCTATTAGTGATTTTAGTCCTTCACTTCCCAAGTTATTTCGTATCTTTGCATTCTTATGTCACTATTTTTTCTGTTTTTTCTCTTTTTTATCGGTGTAATGCTGGCACTGGACCTGGGTTTGTTTCACAAGGACGACCATGTGGTCGGTGTCCGCGAGGCTGGTTTGTGGACATTCATTTGGGTGTCGCTGGCACTTCTTTTCTCACTTTTAATCAGGCTGAAGGCGGAATGGCTGCACGGCATCGGGAACATGGACGACTTGTTGGCCTTTGCTGCAGGAACCGACTGGGGCAAGGCAATTGTTCCGGACATGGATTTCGCCACCGCGTTGGATATCTACCGTAAGGAGATGTTCGGCCAGTACCTGGCGGGCTATTTCATTGAGGAGTCGCTCTCGATTGACAACATCTTTGTCATGATCATGCTGTTTGTCAGTTTTGGTGTCAAGAAGGAGTACTACCACCGCGTGCTGTTTTGGGGAATCCTGGGAGCCATCGTGCTGCGTTTCGTCTTTATCTTTGCTTTGGGCGCCTTGGTTCATCAGTTCTCATGGGTGCTGATAATCTTCGGAGTCATACTGCTCTACAGTGCGGTGAAGATGTTCACCAGCAAGAGCGACGAGACGGTGGATACCGACAACCATCCCGTTGTGCGCTTTGCGGCGCGTCATTTCCGTGTGGCACCTCACAGCGACGGACATGATTTCTTCACCAAAATCGACGGCCGTACCTATATCACGCCTCTTTTTCTGGTGCTGTTGGTCATTGAGTTCTCGGACATCATCTTTGCTGTCGACTCGATACCTGCCGTATTCTCGGTGAGCACGGATACGATGATTGTATACACGTCCAATATTTTCGCCATCATGGGACTGCGGTCGCTTTTTTTCCTGATGAGCGATATCTCCGACCGATTCTGGATGCTGCACTATGGGTTGGGTGTGCTGTTGGCTTTCATCGGCATGAAGATGATCCTCCACGAACTGTTCCATGTGCAGATTACCACTACGGTGTCGTTGATGGTGATTTTGGGCATTCTTCTCTCCAGCGTGATTCTTTCATGGCTGATACCCCAGAAAAAGCAGCGTTAATGTAAATCAATAATCTGTAATCTAAAACCTTTAATACTATAATCTATGTTTCTGCTCGATGTACCCAATGGCGTGAAGACGATAATCATGCTGGTATTGCTTGTCGCAATTTTCTATTTCTTTCTAATCCGTCCGCAGAGCCAACAGGCCAAGAAGGAGGCCGCCTATCGTGATAGTCTCAAAAAAGGCGACCGTACGATGACTGCCGGCGGCATCCATGTCACTGTTGTCAGCGTTGAAGGACCGATGGCTACCGTCGAACTGGCCCCCGGTTCGCGTGCCAAGGTGCAGACGGCCACTTTGCGTCCGATTCCTGGAACGGAGCAGAAGTAGTCCACTATTATAGTTTTTTAACAAATAAAACTCTGGAAACCCAAAAGGTTTTCAGGGTTTTATTGTATCTTTGCGCAGTTTTTTCAAGAAAGAAAACGAAATAAGTGCGTTTTTAATACATGGTATTCAGCTAATTGTGGTCAGATGAACAACGAGGAACTGAAAAGGAAGATCGTAGACACATCGCTGCAAATGTTCAATAGTCGCGGCTGTAAAGGTGTGACGATGGACGATATTGCGCAGGAGTTGCACATGTCTAAACGTACTCTTTATGAGACTTTTGCCAACAAGGAGGAGTTACTTTCCGATTGTGTGTTGAGTATGCATGAAGAGGTGGAGGCCATGCACCGCAATTTCTTTGAGAAAGTCGATGAACCTTTATTGGTTGCGCTCTACATGATGCGTGTGAATGCTGTCTTTTCCTATAAGTACCAGAAGGTTATCGAGGATGTTGAACGCTACTATCCAGAGATTCACGACCGCTTCTTCAAAATCCACACCTCGTCGTTTCGCACCATGGTGGAACACGGCATCTTGTATGCCAAAGAGAAGAACTACTTGCGTGAGGGAGTGGATATCCAGCTGGCAACCGACTTTATCTGCGATTTGGTGCAGCGCCGACGTTTGTGCGAATATGGCAACAGTACGGAGTACGCCCGTCGCATCAAGGATATAGGCTTCACGTATGTGAGAGGAATGATGACCATTGACTCCATTCGTCGCTATGAGGAGCACGAAGCCGAATACGGACAATTGTTCAATGAAGAATTAGATATTAAAAAATAATGAAACTCGAAAGATTAACTTTAACGTTGGCACTCGTCGGCCTTGCTTTTGCTGCCAATGCGCAGTCGACCCTTCGGATGACGCTCTCCGAGGCGCAGCAGTATGCTGTCGAGCACAACCAGACAATGCGCAACGCCGAACTCGATGTCAAGAAAGCCGAAGCGGACCGCTGGAAGACCTTTTCAACCATGCTCCCGACGGTCAAGGCTGGCTACGACTACCAGAACATGTGTGGCTACAAGATGGAGATGAACATGGGCGGCGCCTCCATTTCCATCCCCATGGATCCCACTGGAAGCCTCAGCGTCACCGCCGCCGTCGCACTCACCGGTAGTCAGATTGTCGGCACCATGATGCAGAAAACGGCATTGGAGATGAGCGACATCAGCCGTCAGCAGACAGAACAGCAGACCCGCTCGCAGGTCAAGAATACCTATGTCTCCATCCTCGTGATGGAACAGACCGTCACGTTGCTCGACTCCAGTCTGGCCAACCTCGAACGGCTGGCCGCCACCAGCCAGGAGGCTGTCAATGTGGGTGCTGCCGAGCAGGTCGATGCTGACAAGTTGCAGGTGCAGGTGGCTACGCTGCGTAGCAGCATCAACACAACGCGTCGTTCCCTGCAATTGCTGCGCAACTCGATGCTGCTCCAGTTGGGTGCTGATGTCAACGCCACCGTTGAACTTACCACCCCGCTCGATCAGATTCTCAACGTGCAGGATGCGGCGAAGTTCCTCAACGAGTCGTTCAATCCGGAGAACAACTACAGCTATCGTTTGCTGGCCAAGAGCGAGGAGTTGGCCAAGCGTCAGGTCAGCATGGCATGGATGGATTTCTCGCCGACCGTCTCGCTGTTCTATCAGTATAGCAAGAAATATCATTTTGGTGAGAAGGGTATGGATATGACGCCTCCCAATATGGTGGGCTTCTCCCTGAGTGTGCCGCTGCTTACCACCGGCACCCGTCTGGCCAATGTCAAGAGCGCTAAAATCGCTTTGCAAGAGTCCCGCAACAGCCGTCGTCAGGCCGAAGACGGACTGCAGATGCAGTACAACCAGCTTCGTTACGACCTCACCAGCGCATTGGAGACCTACGACATACAGCGTCGCAACGTCGATGTGACCCAGCGTGTGTTCGCTAGCGTTTCAGAGAAATACAAATATGGTCGTGCCAGCAGTCTGGAGGTCACCACGGCATCCAACGATATTATTACGGCCCAGAGCAGCTACATCCAGTCGGTGATGAATGTTATCGCCGCACAGGTGGCGCTGGAAGATATGTTGAATAAATAAAACAAAATAGATATGAATAATACCATTAAACTGGCCGCACTGGCTTTGGCTACCCTTACGTTGGTGGCTTGTGGCGGCAAAAAAAACGAGGCCACGACAACCAAGAAAGAGGCTGAAAAAGTTAAGGTGATGAAGCTCCAGAGTGAGCGCGTCGCCAAGACCATCGAACTGTCGTCCACTTTGGAGGGCTACGAGACAATGAACATATCGCCCAGCATCACGGGTCACATCGAGCACATCTTTGTCGAGGTGGGCAGCCGCGTGACGAAAGGCACCCTGTTGGTTCGCATGGATCAGACACAGCTCAACACCACCCGCATCAATCTGGCCAGCACCAAGACCGAGCTGGATCGCGTCACCGCGCTGAAGGCTTCGGGCAGTGTCAGCGAACAGGTCTACGACCAGACCAAAGCGGGCTACGACCAGCTGGTTGAGGCGGAACGCTTCCAGGCAGAGAATACTTTCGTCCGTGCCCAGTTCTCGGGTGTCATCAGCGCCAAGAACTACGAGGACGGTGAGATGTATTCGGGTATGCCGATTCTTACGCTGACGCAGATTAACAGACTGAAGGCCATCATCAATATCCCCGAGAGCTATTTTCCGTTGGTCAAGCAGGGCATGAAGGTACAGGTGGTCAGTGATATCTATCCCGACCAGACGTTCCCTGCCACCATCGAGATTGTCTATCCTACCATCGATGCTGCCTCCCACACCTTCCAGGCCAAGCTCAACATCCCCAACGGGGGCGAGAAAATTCGTCCCGGCATGTTTGTCCGCTGTGCTTTGGCGCTGGGTGAGGTGGATGCCATCGTGGTACCCTACCAGAGTGTGTTGAAGCTGACCGGCAGCAACGACCGCTATGTCTTTGTCAACCGCGACGGTGCCGCCCACCGTGTGGCAGTCACCTTGGGTCAGCGTTTCGACGATCGCATCGAGGTGTTGCCCGTTGTGGCGGGTGAGCTGAAGGAGGGCGACGAGCTGGTGGTGACGGGACAGGCCCGTCTGACCGACGGCGACGCACTGGAAATCGTTGAATGAATGTTTGAATGCTTGATTGTTTGATTGTGTAAGTGGCTGAAGCGACAAACACTCAAGCAATCAAGCAATAACACAATCAAGCAATAATATTATGGCTATTTACAAAACTGCTATACAAAAGCCCATCACCACGGGACTGATTTTCGTGGCCGTCATCGTGCTGGGTCTTTTCTCGTTGACCCGTCTCCCCATCGACCAGATGCCCGAGATGGATCCGCCTTACGTCACGGTGATGACGACCTACGCTGGCGCTAACGCCAGCGATATTGAGACCAATATCACCAAGATTATAGAGAACTCGCTGAACTCGGTCGACGGTCTCAAAAACATCACCTCCACTTCCAAGGACAATATCTCGGTGGTGACCCTCGAGTTTGAGTGGGGCGAGAATATCGATGAGGCGCTCAACGATATCCGATCCTATGTCGATATCGTTTTCGACAATCTGCCCGACGGCGTGAGTCGTCCTATGATTTTGAAACTCAACTCTTCAGCCATGCCCGTTATGATTTACGGTTTCACGGCCAAGGAGAGTTATTCGGGTCTCGACCGCATCCTGGAAGACAATGTCGTCAACGAGCTCAACCGCATCGACGGCATCGGTAACATCACGGTCAGCGGTGCCCCGCAGCGTTATGTCTATATCGACCTCGACCCCAAACAGCTCGACGCCTACGGTTTGACGGTCGAGCAGGTGGGCAACGCCATCTCCACCAACAACCTCGACCTGGCTTCGGGTACGGTCAAGATGGGCAAGGAACAGTATCAGATGCGTGTGAAGGGTGAGTATGTGGAGAGTTCCGAGATTGCCAACATCGCCGTTGCCACTTATGGCGGCAAGCAGATTTTTGTCCGCGACCTGGCCACGGTGCGCGACACCATCAAGGACCTCTCGCTCGATGAGAAAATCAACGGTCACGACGGCGCCCGTGTCATTATCTCCAAGCAGACCGGTGCCAACACGGTGGCCATCGCCAAGCAGGTGCGTGCCGAGATGGAGCGAATCCAGAAAACAATTCCTCCCGACATCGAGCCTACGCTTATCCGCGACGGTTCCGAGGAGATTGTCAACGCCATCAATGGCCTTTCGGAGAGTATCTTCTACGCGCTCTTGTTTGTGGTGCTCGTGGTGCTCGTCTTCCTGGGCAACTGGCGTTCCACGGTCATCATTTCCCTCACCATCCCCATCTCGCTGCTTACCTCGTTCATCTACCTGCTTGTAGCCGACTCGTCAATCAATATTATCTCGCTGGCTTCGTTGACAGTGGCCATCGGTATGGTGGTCGACGATGCCATCGTGGTTTTGGAGAATATTTCCAAACATATCGACCGTGGTGAGAATCCGCGCGAGGCGGCCATCTGTGCCACCAACGAGGTGTGGACCTCCGTCATCGCCACCACGCTGGTGCTTGTGGCGGTGTTCGTGCCGCTCACCATGCTGCCCGGCATGATGGGTATCTTTATGAAAGAGATGGGTTGGATTATCACCATCGTGGTCTGTGTCTCCACTTGCGCGGCCATCACGCTTATCCCTATGCTCTCCTCCAAGCTGCTTAAGGAACGTCCTTTCTTCTTCAAAAAAGAAGACGAGGAGGCCTATCTGGCAAAGAAGGAGAACACCCTCTACAACCGCACCTTTATCCGCGCGTTCAATGCTGTCGACGCGGCCTATGCCAACCTGCTGCGTTGGTGTCTGCAGCACAAGCGGGTCACGCTGCTCATCGCGCTGGCGTTCTTTGTGGTGACCCTTCTGCCTATGATGTTCGGCGCCATCGGCATGGACTTTATGAAGATGCAGGATAACGGACAGATTTCGGTGACGGCGGAGCTGCAGCGCGGTACCCGCATCGAGGAGACGCTCAAGACGGCGCGCCACATGGAAGAGGATATTTATAGTATTCTCGGCAAGGATGTGCAGGTCATCTCGACCTCTGCCGGTTCCAACGACGACGCAGGCTTCGCCGCCTTGTTCAACTCCACGACCAACAACAAGATTTCCATGACCATTCGCTGTACCAAGAAGTACGACCGCGACGAATCCATCTTCCAGATGCAGGAGAGGTTGCGCAAGTGCTTTGCCGAATACCCCGAGATTGTGAACTTCCAGGTTTCGCAGGGCGGCTTTGGTATGGGTAGCAACAACTCGTTGTCGGTGGAGGTCTACGGTTATGACTTCGACCAGACCACCAATTTCACCCAGGAACTCAAGAATCGTGTCGAAAAGAATGTTGTCGGTGCCCGTGACACCAAGATTTCGCGCGACGAGGATCGTGCCGAGTTGAAGATTACCTTCGACAAGCAGAAACTTGCCCTCCACGGCCTCAACGGTTCCACGGTGGCGCTCTATGTCCGCAACCGTGTCAACGGTATGGCGGCGGGCTTCCTCAAGGAGGATGGCGAGGAATACAACATTGTGGTCCGTCTCCGTGAGGAATACCGCTCCTCCATCAGCGACATCGAGCAGCTCTCTATCCCGACGGCCACTGGCAAGATTATCAAACTGGAAGAGCTCGCCAAGGTCGAAGAGTACTGGTGCCCGCCCACCATTGAGCGCAAAAACCGCCAGCGTTATCTCACCTTGACGGTAATGCCCTTCAACACCTCGCTGCAGGAGTTGGCCAAGGGTGTGCAGGGCGAAATCGACCAGATGGAGGTACCGGCTGATATTCATGTCGCCCTTGCCGGTAACTATCAGGATCAGCAGGATTCTAATCGCGATATGCTGGTTCTCGGTTTGCTCATCATGATGCTGGTATACATTGTCATGGCGTCGCAGTTCGAGAGTTTCTCCAAGCCGTTCATCATCATGTTCTCCATCCCCTTTGCTATATCGGGTGTGATTCTCATGATGTTCTTCACCGGCAACAACCTCGATGCGGTGGGTCTGCTCGGTCTCATCCTGCTCATCGGTATCGTGGTGAAGAATGGTATCGTGCTGGTGGACTATATCAACTTGATGCGTGAGCGTGGTATCCCGCTCAACGAGGCCATCGCCCTTAGTGGTCAGAGCCGTATTCGTCCGGTGCTCATGACCGCACTGACAACCATTCTGGGTATGATACCTATGGCTACCTCCACTTCCGAGGGTTCGGAGGTCTGGACCACCATGGGTCTTGTCGTTATCGGCGGTCTTACGGTCTCCACCTTTGTCACGCTTATCATTGTCCCCGTCCTGTACGGCGTGTTCAACCGCAAGGGTGACCAGGAGAAGCAAGAGCAGATGCGCAAGAAATTCGTGTTTATGAATATTGATCTTAATGATAATAAGTAGTTAAGAAGGCAGTAGTTAAGGAGTTAAGACAATGCAACTGGCGATAGTGTTGTGTATATACATTTGTCTTAACAACTTTACTTCTTAACTCCCCCAAAATAATTATGTTATGAAATCCGTATTAATCGTATATAATCAAGCCAACAACGAACGTGTGGAATATATGCTCGACACCTTGGGCATCCGTGGCTTCACTTTCTGGGAGAATGTGCAGGGGCGTGGCAACGTAAACGGTGACCCGCACCGCGGCACCCACACCTGGCCCGAAATGAACAATGCTGTCATGACGGTCGTTGCCGACGACAAGGTTTCCGACCTGCTCACCGCCGTGCGCAAGCTCGACAAGCGCAACGAAGAGGTGGGCATCCGTGCCTTCGTCTGGAATATCGAGCAGATGGTCTGACCCTGCTGCACGACAAAAAAGAAAGCGGGACGATGGATTTCGTCCCGCTTTCTTTTTCTATAAAAGGTATATCAGTCTGCCACCCGTTGGATGTGGCCGCCGTTGTCGTATTGCAGCTCCAGTCCGCTGTTGAGGATGACGATGTAGCCGTTGGCGTTGTGGATGACCCGTGCGATATAGGACGAGGGGTATTGGCTGTGGATGAATTCGCTGATGCCGTCGGGCAGGTAGTGGGTGGGGAAGCCGTACTGGTTGGTGATAGAGCGCCATTCGCCGCGGTTGTCGAAACGGAGCACCGTGCCGTCCTCCATCTCCACTTTGTAGAGTCCGTTGTCCCGCTCGGCGTCGATAATCTCGACATTGGGCCAGTAGTCGCGGATAAAGGTCTGCGCCTGTTTGGGCAGGTGCTTCTTGTTGATGGGACCGTTGGCCGCAATGGCGCAGGTGCCGACAAAGAGCAGGGTGAGGAGGAGGGTGGATAGACGTTTCATGTATAATGTGTTTTTCTCGTTAGGACGATATAACGATATAACGTTATTCCGAATTATTTATTATCTCTATTTCTTATATTCCAGCGCTTGTGCGGCGGCGGTGCTTCCGCTGTTGTCGCCGTTGACCCAGACTTGTTCTATCTGGCTGTGGAAGGTCATGCCCTCCAATGGCGACCAGCCGCATTTGTAACGCAGCGTATCGTGTGTCACCGTCTTTCCGTTGGGCAGTGGGCGCACCAGCACCAGGTCGGCATGGTAGCCGCGACGCAGATAGCCGCGCTCGCGGATGCCGAAGAGCTGCGCGGGATTGTGGCACATTTTCTCGACCAGCAACGTCAAGCCGCGATGGGTGAGTTCGTCGCCCGCCGTGCTCTGCTTCACGCTGTCGGCGAAGACGGACTCCAGCATCATCTGCAGCGAGTGTTGGATGGAGGGAATGCCGCTGGGCGCTTCGAAGTAGGGCTTCTCTTTGGCTGCCAACGGATGTGGCGCATGGTCGGTGGCGATGGTGTCGATAAGGCCGTCTTCCAATGCCGCCCACAGTGCCAACCTGTCCTCGTTGCGCTTGATGGCGGGGTTGCATTTGATGCGGTTGCCCAGTGTGGCGTAGTCGCGGTCGTCAAACCAGAGGTGGTTGGGAGTGACCTCGGCGGTGATATGCTTTTCGGCAAGCGACTGGTTGCTGAGCAGGCTCAGTTCAGTGACTGTGCTGATATGGGCGATATGCAGGCGTGTATGGTAACGACGGGCCCGTTCGATGGCCTGGTAGGTCGACACAAAGCAGGCTTCCGTGTTGCGTACCTTGGGGTGCAAGGCGGCCGTCTCTTGGTCGGTGCCTTGAAATTCGGCCCGCAGATTGGCCATATTGTTGCGGATGATGGGCTCCGACTCGCAGTGGGCCACAATCAGCTGGCGGCTCTGTTCAAAGAGTCGGTCGAGCGACGAGGTGTCGTCCACCAGCATGTTGCCGGTGCTGCTGCCCAGGAACAGTTTGATGGCGGCGTAGCGGTTGGGGTCGACCTTCAACAGTTCGTCGATGTTGCCGTTGGTGGCGCCGAGCATGAATCCGTAGTTCACCACGCTCTTCTCCGACGCCATGCGTTCCTTCTCTTCCAGGTTTTCAAAGCTGACGGTGGGCGGCTGCGTGTTGGGCATGTCGATAACCGATGTCACGCCGCCAGCCAGGGCGGCACGGCTCTCTGTGGCGAAGTCGCCGGCAGGGTTGCTGCCATCGCCGCCGTCGCGGAAGTGTACATGGGTGTCGATGATGCCCGGCAGCAGATAGCATCCCGTGGCATCGACCTCTTGGGGAGTTGAGAATTGAGAATTGAGAATTGAGAATTTTTTTTCGGCGGCTTCGTCTGCGGGGATAATCTCGGCGATGCGACCGTCGTGTATCAGCAGGTCGCCTACGAACACAGCTCCCTCGTTGACGAGGGTGGCGTTGCGTATAAGTGTGTCGGCCATTAGAATTTCTGCTTTTCAGCCCACTGGCGTCCCGCCACGTAGGCTTCCGACGAGGTGTTGTATTGATTGGTGACGACAAAGCGTCCCGTATGGTCGATGCAGCCCCAGCGTCCCGCCAGTTTGGCCGGCGCCACGCGGTTGTTCCAGGTGTAGATGAAGAGTTTGGCATCCTCGAACACAGGCTGGATGACCCAGTTTCCTTCGAAGTCCACATAGCCCCAGTGTTTGGAGTTGGCATCGCAGATAGGGTAGAGCCAGTGTCCCAGTTCCTGGTCGGTGTCCCATTCGTTGCCAGCCTGCCAGGCTTCGCTGGAGAGGATGAATACCGGCTTCGAGAGCAGGTTGCCGAGCGAGTCGATGCTGGCCCACAGGCCATCGATTTTGCAGGTGGCGAAACGTCCGGTATCGTTGGCAAAGTGGCTCACTTCTTCATACTGCGGTGCAATGGCCCACTGGCCTTTGTAGTCCACCCAGCCCCATTTCCCGCTGGTGGGATGGCAGACCGGCAGACGCCAGTCGACCAAGGGACGTTTGTGCTCAAACTGCACAAGGGCGTAGGCGGCATCCTCATGGCTGGAGAAGATATAGTCGGAAATCAGATTGCCGTTGCGGTCGATGTTGCCCCAGCGGCCATCCATCTTCACCTGGGTGTAGAGGTATTTGTTGTCGTTGCCAAAATGGAGGGCGTCCTCATATTTGGCTTCGATAACCCAGCGTCCCAGATAGTTCACATAGCCCCAACGGTTGGTGACGGGGTGCAGGGCGGGCATACGCCAGATTTCGTACAGCTTGCCGCTAATCCATTGACGGCCGGCTTCTTCGGCCTCCTCTTGGCTGAGGAAGATATTGTTGATAATGAGGATACCTTTGCCGTCGATACAGCCCCAGCGACCTTTGTCGCGCACAGTGGCAAAGCACATCGGGTCTTTGCCGATATAGGGGTTGGCGGCTTCGTATACGGGCTGGTATTTCCACTGACCGTAGTAGTTGACAAAACCCCAGCGGCCGTCGGCCGGGTTGCGGGCGGGATAGACCCACTTGCCGGGCTCGTCGTGGCGCACCCATTCGCTGCCGGCGTTCTCGGCCTCTTCACGGGTGTTGAAGATGTTGCGTACCACCATGTTGCCATCCACGTCGATGCAGCCCCAGCGGTTGTCGAGCTTCACCACGGCATAGCGACGGGCGCCGGTGGTGAAATCGAAAGCTTTCTGATAGCGAGGCGCTATCTGCCAGTCACCGTTGCTGTTGCGGAAACCGTACAGATGACTTTTGGTGTCGGTGGCCAGGGTCTGGCCCCAAGCAAGATGCGGCAGACTGATCGCCGCGAAGAATAGAAGTATGAGAATCTTTCTCATGCGTGTCGTTACTATTTGTGGAATTATTTTGCAAATCTACTAATAATTATCCAATTGTCCGAAAATAATCTTATCTTTGCACCCTACTAAGTAAACTTTCCATCGAGTAAACAACGCAACAAATCAACAAATAAACAAATCAACAAATATTCAAAAATACATTGCTATGCAAAGAGATACCCAGATTTTCGACCTCATCCAGAAAGAGCGTGAGCGTCAGACCAAAGGCATCGAACTGATTGCCTCCGAGAACTTTGTCAGCGAACAGGTGATGGAAGCCATGGGTTCCGTCATGACCAACAAGTATGCCGAAGGCTACCCCGGCAAGCGCTACTATGGCGGCTGCCAGGTGGTGGACCAGAGCGAGACCATCGCCATCGAGCGTGCCAAGAAACTCTACGGTGCCTGCTGGGCCAACGTGCAGCCCCACAGTGGTGCACAGGCCAACATGGCTGTTTTTCTGGCTTGCCTCAACAGCGGCGACACCTTCATGGGTATGGACCTCAACCACGGCGGTCACCTTTCGCATGGCAGCCCCGTCAACTTCTCCGGTATCAACTACAAGGTGGTTGGCTATCAGGTGAAGGAAGAGACCGGTACCGTTGACTACGAGGATATGGAGAAGAAGGCCCTCGAGTTCCGTCCGAAGCTCATCATCGGCGGCGGCAGCGCCTACAGCCGTGACTGGGATTGGGCTCGCATGC
>JAFSYK010000026.1 GCA_017449975.1 Bacteroidales bacterium | reverse complement strand
TGGTTAGGTATTAAGTCGTAACTTTATAAAGTAATTCCAAATCTTTTAAGTTATGACATCCTACCCAACCAACGTCACTGATATGCAGTGGCAGATGATTATTCCGTACATAAACCTTGTCGAAAGAAAACGCAAATATCCCCTCAGAGAGATATTTAATGCTGTTTTCTACGTCGTAAAGATTGGATGCCAGTGGCGTATGCTCCCTCGGGACTTTGTTCCATGGAATCTGGTCTATTACTACTTTCGCAAGTGAAAAAATAACGGAACTTTTGAGGAAATATTGTCCGTCCTTGTTGGAGCGGTCAAGGTTGCGGTGGGCAAGGACGAGAGTCCTAGCCTTGGCATCATCGACTCCAGAAGCGTCAAAACCTCCCACCACGTCGATTCCGACCGAGGCATTGACGGCAACAAGAAGATAAAAGGACGCAAGGAACACATAGTGACAGACGTTCTCGGGCTTCCTTTGGCTATTGTTATTCATGCAGCTAATGTTTTTGACGGTGTAGGGGCGAAAGAGGTTTTCAAAAATCTCGCAAACAAGTACCCGAGACTTAGGAAAAGATTGGCGGATGGAGGATATAGGGGCGAAGACTTGTCCAGCGAGGCCGCAAAATTCGGCTTGGAACTTTCTGTGGTGCTAAGGTCCGACGAATCCCCCAAAAAATTCTCCGTCATCCCGAAACGCTGGATTGTGGAACGGACGTTCTCTTGGATTGAAAATCTCAGACGCCTCTCTTTGGACTTTGAGTTCCTTTCCGAATCGTCTCTAGCCATGCTGCAAACATCGTTCATTATGTTGCTCTTAAACAAATTATTCTAACAAATTTAAACAGCTTCTAAAAATTGCCATCGGGCGTACCCTAGGGGTACGCCCGATGGATGGGCTATAGGTCCAATAAGTTCAATTAGTCGTAGGGGCGTACCCCCGTGTACGTCCGCCATAGGTCCAATTACCCCAATCTGCCCCGCAGGGGCGCAAGAATTAAGGCGGGGGGCAACGCCCTCGTAATCAACGCCCCGAATGCAACGCGCAGCGTTGCGCAATAATTTACAAGATTTACCAGATTTTTGCCGCGCAGCGGCTAGGAGGTTCATTCCTCCGGGGTATACTCCAGCATAAGCCGGTCGATGTGCGTAACCAGCGACAACCCGATGGCTTCGATGCGCACGGCGAAGTTGCCGTTCTTGCAGTTGTCTACAAGCGTACCCGTCATTCCCGCGAAGGGTCCTTCGATAATCTTGACAGCGGCACCCTTGCGCAGTTGACGTGTCTCTTCGACAAAGAGCTCCTGTTTCTGTGCTATGAATCGCCGTATGCTTTCGATCTCATTGTCGGAGATGGTGGCGATTTCGTTGCGGAACGATACGATGTAGACCACTCCCTGCGTGTTGCGTATCAGGATGGGCTCGTTTTTCTTGATTTTTACAAAGAGATACGAGGTGAACAACGGCACTTGTACCAGTTTCAGTCGGTCGCTCCAATGCCGCTTCACTTCCACGATGGGCAGGTAGGCCTCGAAGCCCTGCTGCGTCAGCCGATTCAGCACCTGCCGCTCGGCATGCGATTGCGTGTATACCGCCACCCATTGGGATTTAGTGGAGGAGAGCATGGTTTGTTGTTAAAACTAAAAAGTAAAAACTAAAAAGTGGTCAGTGGTTACTATTTCCAATTCAAAATTCAATATTCAAAATTCAAAATTTTCTAGTATTCCCACATGTCCTCGTCGATGTTCAGTAGTTTGAGTTCTATGCGTTGTGACTCCAGCAGTGCGTCGACGCCCGTCAGGTAGCTGCTGATGGTGCGGTTCATGCGGTTGGTCTCCTTGGTGATGAAGCTCTCATAGACCCGTGCGTCAAAGATGTGAAGCCACGAAGGCAGATGGGCGATGTTGTCCTCGTAGTACGATTCGTTGCGCACCAGCAGGTTGCGTACCGCCGCCGATTGCAACGGCACCCAGAAGAGGGTGATGGTACCCATGAACTCCCTTTCACCCTGTATCTCTTTGTAGTAGTCGCGGCACAAGGCGAGGCCTATCATCCGCACGTGCTGCCGCGAGGTGGTCTTGTCGATGTACCACACCTCTTTCAGCTTCAACTGCAGTATCTCTTCCGAGGTGAACTCTTTGGGCACCAGCACGGTCTGGTATTCGAAGTTCTCCTCTTCGTCCGCTATCTCCAGGATGACGGTGTCGGCCTTGGTGTAGCGTGCCACATAATCTTCGTTGTCGAGGGGTATCTTGAACTCGTCGTCTTCGTAGATGGGTATCTCGTTGGCCACCACTGCGTCCCATATCACACGCGCCAGACATCTCCGTCCATGGATGCCTTCGGGCTCTGTCGGGAAGTAGATGAACTGGTTGAACTTCTCGCGCAGATCGACGGTGCGCCAGATGGTGAGTTCCCACACCACGTCGTCCTCGCGGATGTAGGGCAGTGTGATGGCCTCCTGGCTCCGTATGATTTCGTGCCGGTAGTGGTCGAAGTTGTAGCCCTCGTCGTCGATGGTCTGCGCCCCCGCGGGACATACCCCCACAAGCACCCACAGGAACAGTAGGCACACAGGATATCGGATGGGGTAGGGGGTAGGCATGAAGTGAAAAAAAAGAGTCAAGAGTTTCGCAACTCTCAACTCTTTTTATTTTTGATTTAAATTTGATAACTTGTCAAATGTCAGTGGTCAGTGGTTACTATTTCCAATTCAAAATTCAATATTCAAAATTCAAAATTTTCTAGTACTCCCACATGTCCGACTCGATGTTGAAGATTTCCTCTTCAATACGCTGGGACTCCAGAATGGCGTCCGTGCCAGTCAGATAGGAGGCGATGGTACGGTTCATGCGGTTCGACACACGGTCGACATAGCTGTCGAAGTAACGCTCGATGAAGATGTCGTCGTAGGTGCGGATGGTACGACTGTTGTTCTCGTCGTAGGCGGGCACCTTGACCAGCGCGTTGCGCACACGCATGTCGTTCATCGGAATCCAGAACATGGAGACCGTCTGGCAGTTGTTGTCACCGTCGTCGCTCATGCGGCAGTAGTTGTAGATGAACTGCAAGCCGAGGATACGCACCTTCTGACGGGTGTCGTTCTTCTCGATATACCAGCTCTCTTTCAAACGGATAGTGTAGACGCTGGTGGGGTCGAACTCCTCGCGGATAACGGTGTCGCGCGATCCAATCTCTTCGTCCGTCTCGGGGTCGTAGATAGGAATGGAGGTCTGACGCTCACGGTTCAACTCGTTATAGATTCTCTCATAGTCTTTCGGAATCTTGAAATCCTCGTCGTCAAACGCCTCGATGGCGCCGTCCTTCAACGCTGCCATAACGGTGTTGATGAGGTTGATACGACCGTCGGTGTTGCGATCCGTCTCCGTGGGGAAATAGAAGAACTGGTTGAATTTCTCACGGAAATCGATTTTGCGCCACACCATGGTCTCCCAGACCACGTCGTCCTCGCGCAGGTAGGCGTAAGGCATAGCCGAACGGGTGTGGGTGATGGTCTTCTCGTAGAAGTTGTTGAAATTGTTGTCGTCTTCGGCGTCAATGATATTCTGTGCATTGACAGGCAGACTGCTGAATGCAATCGCAAAGAGACTTAAACAAAACAGAACTTTTTTCATTATTGTATTGTTTTAATACGTTTCGGCTTATTTGATGCGGAAGGTGGCATCCAAGTTGTGCGTCACGCCGTCAGGGGTCTTGACCACCACGTTGGTGATGGTGACCTTCTGACCACGTTTGGCATTGTTGAGCATGCTCTTCATCTCGGGATTCAGTGCACGACCCGAACCGGTGATATCCATCTTCTGGCTGCCGCTGACGTTGAAGTCGAACGACGTAATGTTGAGGGCGGGCAGCTGGAAGTCGAAATCTTCCATGGCGGCGCGAATCTGACCGATGGCCAGCAGCTCAGCCTTGGTGACCACGTCACCGCTCTTGAAGTTACCAATCTTCAGTACGGGTTTCGGAATCTTCTTCACGCGGATCTCCTTGTTACCCATACTGCGGGAGGTCTTGCCGTCGGTCTTGGCGTCCACCTGGACGGTGATCTTACCCAGCTTGTTGGCGCGGATAAGGTAGTCGCCAGCCTTGCCGGAAGGATCCTTGGTGATGG
The DNA here is from genome assembly GCA_017449975.1 of Bacteroidales bacterium. Taxonomy (GTDB): domain Bacteria; phylum Bacteroidota; class Bacteroidia; order Bacteroidales; family P3; genus Colimorpha. Next base: position 22,484 of record JAFSYK010000026.1, on the reverse strand, counting down.
TGGCACCGCCGCTGGGGATGGAGACATTGATGAGGTGCGAGGCAACGCCGGGCACGGAGATGGAGACGGGGTTGTCGATACCGGCATACACCACGTTCATCTTGGTGAGCGACACCACAGCCACGGGCTCAGCCACGAAGTAGACATCGTCAAACTCGTAGGCCTCGGCGGGACCGTTGTCGTTCTTGACATAAATCTTGGCGTGGATACGTTTCTCACCCGGCGTGGTGGCGGCAGCGGTGTAGGTCACCGTACCGTTCTCGTCGCTGCGCAGACGCTGACCGTTGACTTCGGCCTCAAAGCTGGCACGCGAGTCATAGGCACCGATGTTAATCTTGGTCTCGTAGCGACCGCCCTGGATGATGTAGGTAGCGGTGGGACGACCCAGCACCGACACTTTGTCGAACTTGTAGTCGTCGGCACTCACACGGGCATAGAGGCTGTTGATGGCGTCGAACTCGGTGTTCATCACCTCGGCTTTCAGACGCGAGAGCACCACCATGTCGGCAGCGGCAATCGTGCTGTGGAAGTTGTGCTGCTCCCAAGGCACCATCTGCTTCTCGTGGTCGTTCCACTGGTCAGACTCCACGTTGAGCGACATCTTCACATTGGAGGAGTCCTCGCCCAACAGTTTCTTTATCTGATTCTTGTATTCGATAATCTTGTTCTTCAGCTCCACGGCTTTACCGTCGGGGGTCTCACCCTTTCCGTAGAAGAAGCGCGTACCGTCGTCGGTGTTGTCCAGCTTGTCGATGATGCTCAGACCGCCTTCCAACAAGGCTACACGAGCGCTGTCGATGAGCGGGTTGCCATCGCTGTCGCGCAGCGGGATGGTACGTTTGGTGTTGTCTTCGTGGTTGACGATGACGGCTTGTTTCTGTACCAGACAGACAAATTCGCACTGTGCGTCGTCGATAGCACGGATCAGTGAGTCGGAGATGGCTTTGACGGTTTGCGCCTTGTTCCACTGTTCACCGACCTTGTCGGGGTTGTTGTCGTAGGCATCATGGAACTTATTATAGGAGTCGGCCAGTTTGACAGAGATGTTTCTGTTCGACTCATCCATGGCGTTACCCACGGTGACAAATCCCGTAAGAATCTCGGCCGACACGTTCAGTGCCAGCAGGGCCGTGTACACGAGGTACATCATGCCTATCATTTTTTGCCTCGGGGTTTCCGGACAGTTTGTTGCACCCATAGTCTACTCTTTTTTCAATTGTTTGATTTGGATAACTTCAATTGAATTAGATGCGGGTCTGCATGGCAGCCAGCATGTTGCCGTAGACATTGTTCAACTCGGAAACCTTGCGCGAGAGGGCGTCGACCTGCTCTTTGTATTTCAGCACGCCTTCGGCGCTGTCGGCGAAATTCTTCATCATGCTCTGCATACGCTCCTGGATCTCCTTGGTGGCCTCGATCTGGTTGGTCGAGTTCTGCATCTGCATCTCATACATGGCGTTGATGGAGGCGAGGCTGGCGGCCATCTTCTTCATCTCGTCGGCGTAGGAGACTTCGCCACCGCTGAGCGAAGCAGCCGTCTCGCGGTAGATATTCGACAACGTGGAGACCGCTTCGGGTGCACCCTTCATGCTATCAAGCAGTTTGCCGGCAGCGTTGGCTGCGCCATCCATGTTGCTCACGAATTTCTCGGTGGCAGTGGTGGCGTTGGCCATGTTGCCAATGGCGTTGGCGTTGGTGGCCAGATTTTCCATGCCCTGTCCCAAGCGACCCAGCAGGTCAGGCGAGATGTGGGCGTCGGCCAGCATTTTGTCGAGCTGTTGGGTGAGGGGATCGCTGCTGACTTTCTGTTTTTTCTCATGTGCTTCCGGCAACATGCCAGCCAGTTCGGGATAAACCAGACTCCAATCCCATTCCACGTGAGGCGGTTCAAAAGCCGAAAGGAAGAAGATCAACGACTCGGTACCCATACCGATAATCAGCATCAGAACGGCTCCCGGCCAGTGGTTGATTTTGAACAGAGCACCGATGATAACGACGGCGGCACCCCAGCCATACAGCTTGGCCATAAAGTTCTTGTATCCTTTGCTTCGTACGATGTTGTCAATAAAGCTCATGATAGTGATTTTTTGTGTGTTACTTATTTCGTTTATTGTATTTGTATCTTATTAATAGATGTTGCTGGCGGTCTTCAGGTTGTCACCCTTCACACGACCCAGGTAGGGCTGCACGCAGCGGAATCCGATATAGGACTTCGCGGTGTCCTGATACTCGTAGGAACGGGTCTGGACCTGGATGAAGTATTTCTGGTCTTTCCAGGAACCGCCGCGGATGACTTTGCGCTTCATTGCCTTGGCGTCATCGTTGGTAGCGCTGTAGTTGTAGACGGGCGACAGTGCGTTGGCGATGAGATAGGTCGACTCGCTGTAGGTGTCGGCGCACCACTCGGAGACGTTACCGGCCATGTCGTAGAGACCGAAGTCGTTGGGAGCATAGTGTCCCACCATCAGGGTCTTCACACCGCCATCGTCGTCATAGGCGCCCTTCAGCGGCTCGTAGTTGGCCAAGAAGCAGCCGTTGGGGTTGCGGACATAGGGGCCGCCCCACGGATAAGCCTGGCCGGAGATGCCGCCACGGGCAGCATATTCCCATTCTGCCTCGGTGGGCAGACGGTAGTCGTTCATCTGTGCGTAGTCGATCTTCTCGAGATACTGGTTCAGATAGTTGGAACGCCACACGCAGAAGGCTTTGGCCTGAATCCAGCTCACACCGACGACAGGATAGTTGTCGTAAGCCGGCGAGGTGAAATAGTTGCGGGTGAAGTCCTCATTCATACTATAGGTATAGTCGTGCACCCAGCAGAGCGTGTCGGGATAGACGTTGACCACCTCTTTTTTAATAAAGGAAGAACGGCTGTTCAAACCTTTCGGACGGCTGGCGAACATGGAACCCTGATACTCGCTTTTCACCGAGGGGTTGCTCTCTTTCTGGGCAGCCTCGGCATAGTCAATCCAGAAATACTCATAGTTGAGTTTGGCGGGATTGATGGTGCGACGGTTGTAGAAACGGTCTTTCTCGGCGACGTAGAGGTCTTCCAAAGCCTCACGGGTCTCCTGGTCGTCCATGCGGATCTTCGTCTTCTTGTTCAAGAGAGCAGGATCGATGGGCTCGCCATAGGCGTCTTCTTCGATGAGATAGCCTTCCAGACCGGCCTCACCCAAGGTGCGGCGGGCGATGGAGTCGAACACGAAGTTGACAAACTGACGATACTCGTTGTTGGTAATCTCGGTCTCGTCCATGTAGAACGAGGTGACCTGCATGGTGCGGGGCTGTATGGGGGTGCCATACGTCTCGGTCTGAGTGCCGGAGCCCATGCTGAAGTTGCCTTGGTTGATGAACACCATGCCCTTCAGGTCGATGTCCTCAAAATAGGGGCGGTTCTGTACGCCAACCAATTCGCCTTTGTCGGACGACTTGCAGCCGTAGAAGAGAACGACTGACGCAGCCATCAAGAAAAAGAGTTTTTTCATATTCGTGGTGCTAAATTATCTTCTTTAAATTTGATTTGTCTTATATTTTACGTTGCCGACGGGCAAAATGTTTCGTTATGACTACAGCAAGTAGCGCGTGTTGCGATAGATGGAGGGCGCTTTCTGCGGTATGATGACCTTGAAGCAGTATTTGAGATAGAGCTCCACGGTGCCCTGGCTGCGGCCTCTCTTGAAGGCGCCGCCGATGCGGGAGGTCGTCAGGTCGTAGGCCACGCCGAATTGCAGTTTTTTCCAGTTGATACCACCCATGAAAGCGAAAGCGTCGTTGACGCGGTAGGAGGCACCACCCCATACAGCGTTCTGATAGCTGAGCAGACAGGAGACATCGGCTTGGAAAACAGAAAAATCGGCCGTCTTGACCAGTGCCGACGGTTTCAGTCGGAACGAGGGGTTGAACGGAAGGGTGTATTCGTAGCCGCCCATCATGTATACGCTGCGGGCGTTCTGGTAGTTCAATACATCGCTCTTGCTGGCCAACAGGTTCTTGACGGAGACACCGACATACATGCTGCCCGGAATCTGGTAGTAGAGACCGGTCGACATGTCGATGAGGAAGTCGGACTCTTCGGAGGCGGTGATGAGCGGGTCGGTGATGGAGGGGTCGGTAGGACTGGAGGGGATGCCCGTCTGCGCACTGCTACCAATCAACTGTGAGCCGTCCAACGTGTTGTTGTACATGTTTACCTCGGCGGCGGCGGCCAAGTTGCCCGGTCCCCAGTAGATACGGAATGCATAGTCGACATTCACGTTGATGGATTTGTGGTAGCCGATTTGGTCGGAGACGACCGTGGCACCCAAACCACCGTGGAGGAATTTGACGGGCAGGTCAAACGAGAAAAGGTAATTGACAGGGGCGGAACCGCTTTTATAGCCCGGAGCAGGTGCGTCGAGACGCAGGCCCATCCATTGGTTGCGATACATCGCAGTGGCACAGATGGAGCCAGAACTACCTGCGTAAGCCGGATTGTAATACATCCGGTTGAACATATATTGCGAGAATTGCGCCTCTTGCTGCGCTGAACAGACACCTGATAAACCCACTATCAAGATAAGTGCAGTCAGCCCTATTTTAGTCGCAGATCTCATGCAGGATGTTGCTTTCGTTATGTCAGATAATGCTATCAGATACAATATATTGGCCCGTACGACTCTGGTTTTTCCAAGTCAGAGGTAAGGACATTTTGACTTGCAAAGATAACAAGATTTTTTTTCTTGTAAGTAATTCCACGTAAAATTTTTACCTTTTTGACGACACTTTTTCTGCAGAAATTGAAAGATTTTACTGTTAAAAAAATGTAATTTATTATTAACGTGATGCTTGTACGGGTTTGCAGTTGGGGAAGGTCTTTTGTAACGATTTGCAGATTTCTTCGGCCTGTCGCTTGCTCATCGACATGTCCAGCACGACCCGATATTTTGCATGTACGGGGTCGGGGGTGATTTTGACATTTTCCTGATAGAGGATGGGGAGTTTTTCCACCTCCTGCTGCGCTTGGTTCCTCGTCGATGTTTTGCACACCACGATGTTGTAGCGCCTGTGGTCTATCTTGCTGGGAACATGTTTTTTATCTTCCCTTTTTGTGGTGTTTTGTACCTTCTCGTCTTCCGTCTGCCAGACCGATGAGGCGGACTCCGTCAGCGACGGTCCGTTGATGGCTGTTTGTGTTGTCGAGCCGTTGCTGATCGCCGCCAGCGTCTCACCCAGTTGTTGCTGCGCCAGCAGATAGGCTGCTGTGTCGGCAGAGAGCACTTCGACCAGGACGGGGGCGGTGCCGCGGATGCCTATTTTTTTTGCTGCGGAGCGGCTGAGGTCGATGACGCCGCGCTTGGGACAGCGGTCGTTGATTTTGACGATAATCTGCTCGTTGTTGCGGGTGTTGGTGACTCGTACCCAGGTGCCTAACTTGATGCTGACGTGTGCCGCTGTCGGTTTGTTCTGGTCGAAAATCTCGCCGCTGGAGGTTTTCCGCCCGTGGAACCGGTCGGAATAGAAGGTGGCAATCATGCGGAAGGTGGGCAGCGAGTCAGTCCCTGTGGCGAAAAGTGGTGCGCCGGGTTTCAGCAGCAGGAGCAACAACAGGATTGACAGCAGCTGTCTGCGATGTCTGCAATGTCGCTGTTGTTGGTCGGCTACCATTCCAATGCGTTTTCTTGAAACCATTTGTTGTGCAGTCGCAGCACCTGTTCGATGATGTCGCGGACGCAGCCCCGCCCGCCCGGGGCGTGGGAGATATAGTCGGAGATGTGTTGTATCTCGGTGACGGCGTCGGCGGGACAAGCGGCTACGCCGGCGTGACGCATCATCTCGTAGTCGGGAATGTCGTCGCCCATGCAGACCACCTCTTCGGGTTTCAGCTGGTAGGTGTCCAAAAACTTATTGAAAGTATCAATCTTGCTGCCGCATCCCGTGTAGATGTCGGTGACTCCCAAAGCCTCCATTCGGTTGTTGATGCTCAGTGTGGTGGCGCCGGAGATGATGGCGATGCGATAGCCTTGTTTGACTGCATATTGGACAGCGTAGCCGTCTTTGCTGTTGCCGGCGCGCACGGTTTCGCGGTCGCCGTAGGTCCAGACGCTGCCGTCGGTCATCACGCCGTCGAAGTCGAAGACGAAGGCGCGGATGGGATGTAATTTGTCTTTGTAATTGGTCATAATGTGTTGTTTGTGTTGCCGTAGACCAGTACCTGCTCGAAGAGTTTGCGCCAGGCGATCCATTCGGGGGTGTCGCAGAGGTTCTGGTTGTGCCAGATGGCGCTGAAGGAGCTGCCCACAGCGCGGGCTTGGTCTATGTGGTGTTTGTAGATATCGTAGGCCTGTTCGGGCGTGCGTTGCTGATGTCGGATAAGGGTGGTGTCCATCACGCTGAACGGATGGATGATGAGCGGACTCTCCTCGTCGCGTTCCAGGTCGTAAAACGGGTAGGGGGTGGCGGTGCCGGCGCGGTAGCCGGTACATTCAGAATAACCCATGGTGTAGTCGTGCACAATGCCTTCGTGTGCCAGGTGACGGTAGGATTGAGGCAGCTGCAGCCGCAGGTAGTGGTAGCGGTTGCGTACGATGGGACGGTGCAGGATGTCGGCCAGCCGTTGTGTCTCGGTGTGGATGAGTTTGGCGTTTTCGCTCGACTGAAACGAGGCGTGGATGCCCATCTTGGTGTAGTCGCCCAGATGCTGTATCAGGTCGCGGAACTCGTTGTTGGTGTAGGCGATGGGCTTGTCGTATTGTCCGTAGTCGGCCAGCAAGGGGAAGAACAGCATCTTGAGGTTGGGGTATTGCCGTTGCTTCTCCAGCAAGTAGTCGAAAGTGTCGAAGGGGTCCTGCCGTTTGCCCCGCAGCACCTGCCAGCGTTCTTTGAGCAGCTCGCGGTGGTTCGGCTTGGAAAAATCGCGTGTCACGCCGGCTATTGTACGCAGGATGCCTTTGTTGCGGTAGCTGTAGGCGGCGTCGATGTCGATGGTGGCCTCAAAGGTGTAACGTCGCCGATGGGCGGGCAGTTCGGGGTAGCGCTCCTGTAGCGTCCGATGCAGCAGCAGTGCCCAGTGGTCGACGACAGGTGTGTCGAGGAAATGGTGCAGGGCGGACACGCTCTCGTTGGCGGGGAAACGTCCGAATGCGTCGATATGGTGGGGCAGGTATTCCTCGTAGCGCGACACCAGATAGAAGGTGGCGGCGAAGAGGTCGAAAGGCAGTACGGAGTTGTTGTCATAGGTGGGAAAGAGGACGGTCAGCCCTTCGTGCTGGAACGGTCGCGGGTTGGGGTCCTCGATGGCAGAGGAAAACAGCAGGTCGTTGGCCCGCAGGAAGGGGCTGTCGTCCAGCTTGCTGTCGCCATAGCAGAGCTTGCACGTGGTGCAGGCGCGGTAGAAGTCGACATTCGTCGTGATGGTGTAGTCAATCTGCAGCAGATAGTTGAACACGACATTGAGCGTGTATCCGATGCGGTTGGTGAGTTTGGGGACGAATATCAGCATGACTGTGAAAGGTGTGTGTGGGTGTCGGTGATGTCGAGGGTGGCGTCAACGCCCAGCAGCAGGGCGTGATTGTCCAGGCCGATGTGGCCCACGGGCAGGTGGAACGCCACGGGGTAGTCGTATTCCCGCACGGTGTCGCGCACAATCTCCTCGGCGGTGTGACCGAAAGGGATGGTGTTGTCGTGCATGTCGCTCATGGCACCCACGACAAGTCCTTTCAGCCGTTCCAACTTGCCGCTCCGCTTGAGGTTCTGCATCATGCGGTCGATATGGTAGAGGTATTCGTCGAGATCTTCGATGAAGAGTATCTTGCCGTCGGTGTCGATGTCGCTCGACGACCCGCAGAGGCTATAGAGCACAGAGAGGTTGCCGCCCACGACGGGTGCCTGACAGTGTCCGACACGGTTGAGTGGCGACGCCGGCGTTTCGATTTCGACGGTTCCCTCGAATAGCGCACGGTGCAGACTCGTGATGGCGGGGCTGTCCCATTGGCTGGTGTCGGCGGGGATGTTGATGGGCATTGTGGCATGCAGGGTGGCCAGCTGGCAGTGGCGCGCCAGATGGCTGTGCAGGGCGGTGACGTCGCTGTAGCCGATGATCCATTTGGGGTGACGTCGGAGGGAGGAGTAATCGACTCGGTCAAGGATGTGGACGGTGCCGTAGCCGCCGCGCGCACAAAGGATGGCGTCGATGCTGTCGTCGTCGACGTAGCGCTGCAGCAGGGCGGCGCGATGGGTGTCGTCGCCAGCCATCTGGTTGTCTTCGCAGTAGAGTCCCGCTTCGACAACGGGCTCCAACTGCCACGACCGCAACAGTGCGATGGCAGGCTGCATCTCCTCGGAGCTGACTTTCCGGGCGGTGGCCACCAGGGCTACCCGAGAACCCGGATGTAGGCGTTCGGGACAATTCATAATAGTATAAAACGTTGCATCATTTATTTTATTGTGTGGCCTGAAAATAGGTGGTCCAACCGGGCAGTTGTCGGCGTGGTTGGATGGGGCGTTTTGTTTTTATCTTTATTTTTTGTAAATTTGCACTTTCTGTAATCGCATTTATATTTAATTAACACTAAAACAAAACCAAACATGACGCTAAGGGACATTGTAAAAAGTCTTGACGCTACCGTCTATTTAGGCGAGAACCAACTGGACCGCGAGGTTGAAAAAGCTTTTGCTTCCGATTTGATGAGTGATGTGCTCACCCTGAAAGAGACCCCCATTCTGGTGACGGGCCTCTGCAATATTCAGACCATCCGTACCTGTGACATGGCCACGCTGGACGAGGTGATTTTTGTGCGCAACAAGAAACCGTCGGACGACATGCTGGAGCTGGCCGAGGAGAACGACATGGTGGTGCTGGGTTGCCAGTATTCGATGTTCAAAACCTGCGGCCTGCTGTACCAACTGGGCCTGAAACCGCTGTATTAGTTAATGGTTATTGGTTATAGGTTATTGGTTATTGAGAAAAATAACACCTAATTGGGATGGAGGAAAAACTGACAACCCTTCAATAACCCATAACCACTAACCCATAACCACTAACCCATAACCACTAACCCATAACCACTAACCCATAACCCTTCAATAACCAATAACCACTTAAAAATATGCATCAAGAGTATACCGTTGTAGAGGGCGATTTTGTCAATGCCGGCACCGCCTCCAGTTCTGTCAAGAAGACACTCAAGCAGTTGAATGTGAATCCGCAGGTCATCAAGCGGGTGGTGGTGGCCCTTTATGAGGCCGAAGTCAACGCCATCGCCCACGCCTACGGTGGCAAGGTGAGTGTCGATATCGATTCCGACAAGATCCGTATGGTGGTGGCGGACAAGGGTCCCGGCATTCCCGACATTGCCCTGGCTATGAAGGAAGGCTACTCCACCGCCCGTCCCGAAGTGCGCGACATGGGTTTCGGCGCCGGCATGGGTCTGCCCAACATGCAGAAGAATGTCGACAAGCTGAATGTCACCTCCGAGGTCGGTGTCGGCACCACCGTCGAAATGGAAGTAAACTTTGTATAATGCTTGAATGTGTAAACGCTTGAATGCGTGAGTGGCTGACGCATTAAAATATGTACTCAAACAATCAAGCAATCAAACAATCAGGCAATCAAACAATCAAGAGAAATGTTTTACCACGCACTACAGATCGACGAGTCACGCTGCATAGGCTGCTCGCGCTGCATGAAGATTTGTCCCACCGAGGCGGTCCGCATTACGGGGGGCAAGGCCAATATCCAGGAGCACCGCTGCATTGATTGTGGCAAGTGTTACGAGGAGTGTCCGGCGCAAGCTATCGCCATCAAGGACGACGATTTTGAGGCCTTCAAGCAGTACCCGCACTCCGTGGCGTTGCTGCCGGCGGTGTTCATGGGTCAGTTCCCCGACGAGGTCAATGTATCGCAGGTCTACGCCACGCTCTATGAGCTGGGCTTCGCCCATGTGATGGAGGTGGAGAGCGCGGCGATGATTTACAAGGAGGCTAAAGAGAAGTACGCCCGCGAGCATCCCGACGTGCGGCCGCTGATTTCTTCGTTCTGTCCTGCCATCGTGCGTCTGATACAGATCAAGTATCCGTCGCTGACAGAGAATATCGTGCCCATCAAGGCTCCCCTCGATTTCAGTGCCATGTATGCCATCGAGGAGCTGCAGCGTCGCGGCATCCCGCGCGAAGAGATAGGTCTCTTCTATGTCACCCCCTGTGCCGCCAAGGTTGCGGCCGTGAAGGCGCCGGTGGGCGAGGAGAAGTCGATTATCGACGGTGTCATCAACATGAATGAGCTCTTCAACCGTGTCTACAAACGGATGAAGGACAATGGCAAGAATCATCAATACAAGCCCCTTACGCGTCAGCGTCTCTCGGCGGATGCCATCCTCTCCACCCTCACCAACGGCGAGCGTCGCATCTGCACCGCCAAGCGCAGCTATGCCATCGACGGCATCGAGAATGTGATGGACTTCCTCGACAAGATGGAGAACGACGAGGTGGAGGGTGTCGAGTTTCTCGAGCTGCGGGCCTGCGACCAGAGCTGTGCCGGCGCCCTGCTGTCGGTCGACAACCGTTTTCTCTGTGGAGAACGCATGTATGCCCGTGCCCGCAAGGCTGCCGAGCGTGAGCGCAACGGCGAGATGGCGCGCGACCGCGAGATGGACAAATACGGCGACTACCTGATTGATAACTCGTTGGTCGACGAGGTGCAGCCCCGCTCGATGCTGGTGCTCGACAGCGACATCGGTAAGGCGTTGGAGAAGATGGAGAAGATTGAAAAGATGAAGATACATCTGCCGCAGATTGACTGCGGTGTGTGCGGCGCTCCCACATGCGAGGCTTTTGCCACCGACGTGGTGTGTGGACAGGCCGACCTGCATCGCTGTGTCTTCTATCGTCTGCACCTGGAAGCACAGGGCAAGATGACCCTCAACGAAGGCCGATCCAATATGTACTCCGTCTGGGGCGACGACCGCATCAGCGGAGAGATTGAGATCTGAAGATCATGAGACGATAAAAAGAAGTAGGGGCCGCTTATTTTCTAAGCGTGGTTTCACCGCCAAGGGTGACCATCTCGCCTGCGTCGTCGTCGTCCTTGTTGCAGGAGACCAACATCGAGCCGCAGAAAAGGATGGCGGCGAGCATTGCGAAAATTTTCTTCATGATAAAATTGTCTTGGTGTTATAAAATAACCTCTAATAATTAGTTGTGAACACGAATCTAACGAATTACTATTCGTGTTATTCGTGCAATTCGTGTTCAAATAAAACGAATAATTAGTGGTTACCATAAATAATGTTTATTCAGGGTCTTCGAAGCTTGTTTGAAAGTAGTTGCCGTCTGTCTTCATCTTATACAGTCTATCAATCTTCATCACCCGGTTGTTGCTGGGCTTGATGCCACGCCAGAGGTACTCTTGGATGGAGGGCGAGATGTCGTATTGCTTTCCACTCGTGCCAGTGGCTATGGCGGAAATTGTGGGATAGAAGTCGCAGTCATACTTCACGCCCTCTTCCACGCCTTCTTTTGGGGTGAGGCTCAGCTTGAAACCGAAATGCGAGGGGAACGAAGTCTGGGAGAGGCTGAATTCCCATGTGAGATGGGATGTATCGAAGGGGAACGGCGTGACGGTGACACACTGGTCGTTGGCGTCGTAGTACTGGAGGTGGGGGTGTAGCCCTCGGTCATGGCCGTGATGGCTCTGCTGTCGACAGTGATTTTGTAGGTGAGGTCGAGGCGTGCCATTTCAAACTCCGCCTCCTGGCTGTTGGTCGTGCTGGAATTGTCCTTGTCGTCGTTCTTCGAGCAAGCGACGGCGAACTATGTGGCTGCGGCCACTGCAAGTATACGATTTTAGGGATATGATAAAGCGTACAGAAAAAAAAGAGGGGCCGACCGATGGGTGGCCCCCCTTTCGGGCTTATATCAATTAAACGTATTTCAGTGCGTAGCGTAGCACGAAGAGTGCAGCGAGAACCCACATGGTGGGACTGATTTTCTTCAGGTTTTCCTTGCCGGTGCAAGCGTTGAATACTACATAAACAACGATACCGATCATGATGCCGTCGCTGATGCTGTAGCAGAGCGGCATGAGCAGCATGGTGAAGAAGGCGGGGATGGACTCGCTGAAGTTGTCCCATTCGATCTTGCTGACGCCGGAGCACATCATGACGCCGACCAAGATGAGGGCGGGACCGGTGGCCTGTGCGGGGATGGCGAGGAACAGCGGAGCGAGGAACAGCGCCAGTGCGAAGCAGATGGCGATGGTGAAGGCGGTGAGACCTGTGCGGCCACCTTCGCCCACACCAGCGGCAGACTCGACATAGGTGGTAGTGGTGGAGGTACCGAGGCAGGCACCAGCGGTGGTGGCCACAGCGTCGGCCATCAGCACCTTGCCGATGCCCTCGATTTTGCCATCTTCCTGGGTGTCATAGGCCTTCATGGAGACGCCTACAACGGTGCCGATGGTGTCGAACATGTCGATAAACAGGAAGGTAAAGACCACGATGAGCATATCCCATGTGAAGATGTTGTGCCACTCGAACTGCATGAAGATGGGCTTCACGCTGGGCGGCGTGGAGATCACTCCGTCGAAATGGGTGACACCCATGGGGATGCCGATGATGGTGGTGGCGAGGATGCCCCAGAGGATGCCACCTCTGACCTTGAGGATGATGAGCGCACTCGTGATGACAATGCCGATGAGGGCCAGCAGGGTGGCGGTATCGGCAAAACTGCCGAGGGCCACGAGGGTGGCCTCGTCGTTGACCACGATGCCGCAGTTCTTGAAGCCGATGAAGGCGATGAAGAGACCGATACCGGCGCTGATGGCGGTCTTGAGCCCCATGGGGATGGCGTCGACAATCAGTTCACGCACCTTGAGGATGGTCAACAGAATGAAGATGATACCCTCGATAAAAACGGCCGTCAGAGCGAACTGCCAACTGTAGCCCATGCCGAGACAAACGGTAAAGACGAAGAATGCGTTGAGACCCATGCCGGGGGCCAGACCAAAGGGTTTCTTGGCATAGATGGCCATGACGAGGCAGCCGATGATGGAGGCCAAGGCCGTGGCGGTAAAGACTGCGTTGGTGGGCATGCCCATGTCGGCCAACGCGCTGAAGATGCTGGGGTTGACGGCCAGGATGTAGGCCATCGTCAGGAAGGTGGTAATACCGGCGATGATCTCGGTACGCACCTTGTGCTGTGTGGGGTCAAACCCGAAAAGTTTCTGTAACATTTTATTATTGTTTGATTGTTTGAATGTTTGATTGTATGAGTCGTGATTGCGCAAGCCACTCAAGCATTTACGCAATCAGGCATTCAAGCAATAATTAGAAAACCCACTTGATGCCGAAGCAGGGAGCCACATTGAGGCCTTTGTTCTTGTAGAAGTTGTTGCCACTCTGCCAGCCACCGGCGAAGTTGTAGGCCACTTCGACCTCGCCACCGATGTTGAGGTTGGGGCAGCCGAAGTGCTGACCGATGTTGTACCAGATCTGCGGCTCGCTGAGGACCACCCAGTCGGTCTCCTCGGCTTTGCCGTTGTTGTCAACCCACGAAGCCTTCTCGCCCCAAACATCGAGGAAGCCGCTGAAGGAGAGACCTTTCACGCCGAAGAGGTCTTTCATGCCCCACACGAAGGTGAACTGGACGGGGGTGTTCTTCTCGGCCTTCTGGATGTTCTTGTACATCAGTTCGAAGGTGAAGGTGTTGCGGAAGTCGTCGCTGTGCAGGAAATACTCCACACCGAAGAGCCAAGCGTTGCTGGCAAACTGGCCGCCGTTCCACTCCACGTGGAGGCTGAGGGGTGCCAGTGCCGTGTTTTTCCAGAAATTGAGACCGCGTGCAATCTCGGTATAATAACCAGTGGGCGTAATCTCGTTGGCTTTGGTGGGATGGTAGATGTCGGTGAAGAAGAACGTGGAGCCCCAGTCGTCGGCATAGAAGCCCTCGAGGGTAGTGGTGAGGTGCTCACGGTTGAAATCATACATCTCTTGGATGTTTGTCTGAGCATTGACCATAGTTCCCAGACCCAGCAGTGCTGCTGCAAAGAATAATACTTTTTTCATAGAATTGAAATTTTATGGTTTGATAAAGTGGTTAATTAATCTGATTAGGCTAATAGGTCTAATAAGTCCAATAGGTCTAATAGGTTGACTTATAATTCTGTCATTTTTTTGTTTTCCGGCAGGATGACGGCGGCCAGGATGCCGACGATGGCGGCGCAGGCCAGACCACTGATGCCGATGGCGCCGAAGTGCAGGGCGCCACCTTCGCAGCCATAGCTGATGCCCACGGCCAGGGTGATGGTGAGTGCGGTGATGATAAGGTTGCGGCTGTCGGTGAGGTCGACATGGTTTTCGACCAGCGAGCGGATACCCACCGAAGAAATCATACCGTAGAGGATGAGCGATGCACCGCCGATGGTGGCAGCAGGCATGGCCGAGATGAGGGCTGCGAACTTGGGTGAGAAGCTGAGCAGTACGGCGATGACGGCGGCGATGCGAATCACGCGGGGGTCGAAGACGCGGGTGATGTTGAGCACGCCGGTGTTCTCACCGTAGGTGGTGTTGGCCGGAGCGCCGAAGAGCGAGGCGAGTACGGTGGCGGCGCCGTCGCCCGACAGGGTGCGGTGCAGACCGGGGTCTTCCAGGTAGTTGCGGTTGGTGGTGGAGCCGATGGCGCAGACGTCGCCGATATGCTCAATCATGGTGGCGATGGCGATGGGCATGATGGCGATGACCGCTGTGAGCAGGAAGCTCCAGTTGCCACTCGAGAAGGCGGCGAAGCTAGTGTCCTGCCACTGGAACGGCAGACCAATCCAGGCGGCCTCGCGGATGCCGGTGCCGTCGACCTGTCCGGCACAGGCGGCGGCGATGTAGCTCACCAGTACGCCCAGCAGGATGGGGATAATCTTAATCATGCCTTTGCCCCAGATGTTGCAGACGATGACCACGACGATGGCAATCAGGGCCACCCACCAGCAGGTGAGGATGCTGCTTACGGCGGTGCCGGCCAGAATGAGGCCGATGCTGATGACGATGGGGCCTGTGACCACCGGCGGGAAAAGCTTCATGATTTTCTTCACGCCGAAGGCTTTGACGGCGGCGGCCAGAACGAAGTAGAGCAGTCCGGCTGCCATCACGCCCACGCAGGCAAAAGGCAGCGCTTCGGCCTGGGTCATGCCCAGGTCTTTGCCCATTGCCACAACGGTGGCGTAGCCGCCGAGGAAGGCGAAGCTGGAGCCAAGGAAAGCAGGCACTTTCCAGCGGGTAAACCAGTGGAACAGCAGTGTTCCGAGTCCGGCAAAGAGCAGCGTGGCGCTGACCGAGAGGCCGGTGATGGTGGGGACGAGGATGGTGGCGCCGAACATCGCAAACAGATGCTGGAATCCGAGCACAAACATGCGTCCCTTGCCAAGGGTTCTTGCGTCATAGACGGCATTGGTTAGATTTTCGCTCATAGTGTTTTGTTTTAATGATTAGAATTTCGTTCCAAAGATACGGTCGCCTGCGTCGCCGAGGCCGGGGAGGATGTAGCAGTTCTCGTCCAGACCGTTGTCCAACGCTGCGGTGAAAATCTCCACTTCGGGATGCTCGGACTGCAGCCGTTTGACGCCTTCGGGGGCGGCGACGAGGCACATCATGCGGATCTGGGTGTAGCCGTCTGCTTTCAGTCGCCGTATGGCGTCGCAGGCGCTGCCGCCGGTGGCCAGCATGGGGTCGGTGAGGATGACGGTGCGGTCCTTTCCAGCCGGCATGCGGTAGTAGTAGAACACCGGTTCGTGGGTCGTTTCGTTGCGGTACATGCCGATGTGGCCCACACGTGCCGACGGGATGAGTTCGAGCAGGCCTTCCACCATGCCGAGTCCGGCGCGGAGGATGGGGACTACCACCACCTTGCGGGAGGCGATCTGCTTGGCGACGGTCTTCTGCATGGGGGTCTCGATTTCGATGTCACGCAGCGGGAAATCGCGCGTCACCTCGTAGCCCATCAACATACCGATTTCGCGAAGCAGGGCACGGAAATCGTGGGTTGAAGTCTCTTTTTTACGCATCAAGGTCAGTTTGTGCTGCACCATTGGATGGTTGACAATGTGGAGTGCCATAGGTTACTTGTTTTAGAGCGTTATTAGTTTGTTTTTGGTTGATTTTCTGTTGTCTATTATGCGTGTGACAGGGTAGTGATGTATTGGGAAACGACGTGTGAAATTACGAAAATTTAATTAAAACAGAATCTATCCGCCTGCGGGTTTTGAAAAAGAAATCAACAGCGGAATGTATGTGCCATAAATTGAATTGTTAAAAAAATCAAAAAAACTAATTTTTTCTCTGTTTTTAGTTCGAAAAATCGCTTGCAAAAAACTGAGTAAAACTATTTTTGCAAGTATCAAGAAAATCTGTATATTTGCACTTTCACGTGTAATGCGTGGATTGTTTGTAATTCATTATAAGCAAGTAAAATATAATATTAATCCCAAACAACGTAAAAAAAGGAGTACACTATGACAAAAGTGAAATCCCTGGCTGATTTGAAAGCCATGCGCGAAAAACTCCAGTCGAATCTCGATGTCCGCGAGAAAGCGGAGCACCCCGAGTCGCTGGTGCAGATTAAGGTTGCAATGGCCACCTGCGGTATCGCCGCCGGAGCCAAGCAGGTGATGGAACACATGATGCAGAAGGCTGAGGAGCTGGGCATCCAGGCTGTCTTTACGCAGACTGGCTGCATGGGCTACTGCCATGCCGAACCCACCCTCGAGGTGCGCATCCCGGGCAAAGACCCCCTCGTGTTCGGTCATGTCGACAACAACCGTGCCGATGAAATCCTGACCAAGTATGTCCAGCAGGGCGAATTGGTCGAGGGCATCATCCCCGTGAACTACGAAACGATTGACAAGTAATTAACTGGTTATGGGTTAAAGGTTATGGGTTATAGACGCTACGCTGTTGAACTGACGACAACATGACGTGCCATCTTTACAATAACCGATAACCAATAACCAATAACCCTTACAAGAAAAATTATGGCAAAATACAAAATGCATATTTTGATCTGCGGCGGTACGGGCTGTAAATCGTCCAATAGCTTGCAGATTATCGAGAACTTCAAAAATATTCTCGCTGCCAAGGGCCTTGCCGACGACGTGCAGGTCATCAAGACCGGTTGCTTCGGTTTCTGCGAGAAGGGCCCCATCGTGAAGATCATGCCCGACAACACCTTCTACACCAATGTGAAGCCCGAGGATGCCGAGCGCATCGTCAACGAGCACATCATCAAGGGTCGTAAGGTGCCCGATCTGCTCTACACCAATCCTGAAAACAAGGAACATGTGAGCGACTCGAAACACATGGATTTCTACAAGAAACAGATTCGTATCGCCCTGCGCAACTGCGGTTTCGTGGATCCCGAGAACATCGAGGAGAGCATCTCCCGTGGCGGCTACGAGGCTTTGGCCAAGTGCTTGACCGAGATGACCCCGCAGCAGGTTATCGACGAGGTGACCAAGTCCGGTCTCCGTGGCCGTGGCGGCGCCGGTTTCCCCACCGGTGTGAAGTGGGGCCTCTGCGCCAAGAACCAGGCCGACCAGAAGTATGTCATCTGCAACGCCGACGAGGGTGACCCCGGTGCCTTCATGGATCGTTCCATCCTCGAGGGTGACCCCAACAGCATCGTCGAGGCTATGGCCATCTGCGGCTACGCCATCGGTGCCACCAAGGGTCTCGTCTACATCCGCGCTGAGTACCCGCTGGCTATCGATCGTCTGAAGATCGCCATCAGCCAGGCTCGCGAGTATGGCCTCCTCGGTGAGGACATCCTCGGTACTGGTTTCAACTTCGATATCGAGCTCCGCTACGGTGCCGGTGCTTTCGTCTGCGGTGAGGAGACAGCTCTGATCCACTCGATGGAAGGCCAGCGTGGCGAGCCCACCCTGAAACCCCCGTTCCCCGCTGTCAGCGGCTATATGGGCAAGCCCTCCAACGTCAACAACGTGGAGACCTTCGCCAACGTGCCTGTCATCATCACCAAGGGTGCCGACTGGTTCGCCAGCATTGGTACCGAGAAGTCGAAAGGTACGAAGGTGTTCGCCCTCGCCGGCCAGATCAACAACGTCGGTCTGATCGAGGTTCCCATGGGCATCACCCTGCGTGAGATTATCTATGAGATTGGTGGCGGTATCAAGGACGGTCGTCAGTTCAAGGCTGTCCAGACCGGTGGTCCTTCGGGTGGCTGCTTGACTGCCAAGCACCTCGACACCCCCATTGACTACGAGAGCCTCATGGCTGCCGGTTCAATGATGGGTTCTGGCGGTATGGTCGTCATGGACGAGACCAGCTGTATGCCCGCCATCGCCAAGTTCTACCTCGAGTTCACCTGCGAGGAGAGCTGCGGTAAGTGCACCCCCTGCCGCGTCGGTAACAAGCGCCTGTGCGAGCTGTTGGAGAAGATCACCAACGGCAACGGCACGATGGAAGACCTCGAGTCTCTGCGCAACCTGGCCGCCGTCATCAAGGACAGCGCCCTCTGCGGTCTGGGTCAGACCTCGCCGAACCCCGTACTCTCGACCCTCGACAACTTCTGGGACGAGTACGTGGAGCACGTCGTCGACAAGAAGTGCCGTGCCGGCGTCTGCAAGAAACTCATGCAGTATGTTATCGATCCTGAGAAGTGCATCGGCTGCGGCAAGTGCGCCAAGAACTGCCCCGCTGAGACCATCACGCGTACCGACTACATCGCCCCGGGTCACAAGCTGGCATCCATGGTGATTGAGCAGTCGAAGTGCGTCAAGTGCGGTGCTTGCTATAACAACTGTAAATTCGGTGCCATCTCTATAAAATAAAGAATGTCTGACCAGTCCGACTAGTCTGACTAGTCCGACATAATATAAAAGAAAGATATGATTAACGTAACAATAGATAATAAAGCGATCCAGGTCCCCGAAGGCACCACTATCCTGAAAGCTGCCCGCATGGCCGGTATCGATATTCCGACGCTCTGCTATTTCGAGCTCGACGGAATGAAATTTGAAAACAAACCTGGCGGATGCCGTATCTGCATGGTTGAGGTCACCAAGGACTTCAACGGCAAGCCCCGCCGCAACCTGGCCCCCGCCTGCGCCACCGACTGCGTGGAAGGTATGGAGGTCCTCACCGCTTCTCCCCGCGCCCTCAACGCCCGCAAGACTGTCCTCGAGCTGATCCTCAGCGACCACCCGAATGACTGCCTCCAGTGCGAGAAGAGTGGCGACTGCGAGCTGCAGGCCCTCGCCGCCAAGATGGGCATCCGCGAGATCCCCTTCAAGGGCGCGCAGACCAGCTACAAGAAAGATACTACCCTCAGCGTCTATCGCGACATGGACAAGTGCGTCTACTGCCGTCGTTGCGAGACCATGTGCAACAAGTTCCAGAGCGTGGGTGCTCTGAGCGGTGTCAACCGCGGTTTCCCGTCGGTGGTGGCTCCCGCTTTCGAGCAGAAATTGGGCGACAGTTCCTGCGTCAACTGCGGCCAGTGCGTGCAGGTGTGCCCCGTGGGTGCCCTCACCCTCGTCGACAACATCAACGATGTGCGTAAGGCCCTCGCCGACCCCACCAAGAAGGTCGTCGTGCAGACCGCTCCCGCCGTCCGCGTGGCCCTTGGCGAAGAGTTCGGCATGGAACCCGGTACCATCGTCACCGGCAAAATGGCCGCTGCCTTGCGTCGTCTCGGCTTCGACTATGTCTTCGACACCGACTGGAGTGCTGACCTCACCATCATGGAGGAGGGTACTGAGCTCCTCGGCCGCGTGAAACAGCTTCTCGCTGGCGACAAGAACGTCAAACTGCCGATGTTCACCAGCTGCTGCCCCGCTTGGGCTGTCTTCTACGAGAAGAACTTCCCCGACCTGCTCGACCACCCCTCGACCGCCAAGTCGCCCCAGGGTATGTTCGGTGCTGTCACCAAGAACTACTTCGCCCCGAAGATTGGTGTGAAACGCGAGGACGTCGTCTGCGTCTCCATCATGCCCTGCTTGGCCAAGAAGAGCGAGTGCGCCCGTCCGGAGCTCGGCAACGGTACCGACCAGGATGTCAACTTCAGCCTCACTACCCGTGAGTTGGCCCACATGCTCAAGCAGAGCAATATCGACCTCAACGCCATGCCTGAGGAAGACTTCGACAGCCCGCTCGGCCAGTCGACCGGTGCCGCCGTCATCTTCGGCACTACCGGCGGTGTTATGGAGGCTGCCCTCCGTACCGCCTACGAAGTCCACACCGGCAAGACCCTCCCGAAGGTCGACTTCGAGGAGTGCCGCGGTATCTTCGGCGAGAGCATCCGCGAGGCTACCGTCGACTTCGACGGTCTGCCCGTGAAGATCGCCATCTGCTACGGTCTCAGCAACGCCCGCAAGCTCATGGAAGAGGTGCGCGCCGGCAACCCCAATGGCTACCACTTCATCGAGGTGATGGCTTGCCCCGGTGGCTGCATCGGCGGCGCCGGCCAGCCCTATCACCACGGCAAGAGTGACATCATCAAGCGTCGTATGGATGCCATCTACCGCGAGGACGCTGGCAAGCCCATCCGCAAGAGCCACGAGAACCCCGACATCATCGCCATTTACAAGGAGTACTACGGTGAACCTTGCGGCCACCTCAGCCACGAGCAGCTGCACACCCACTACTTCGACAAATCCGACAAAATCGAGGCAACAAAGTAAGTATTAATGTTTGAATGCCTGAATGCTTGATTGTTTGAGTATTTAGGTTGTGCAAGCCACTCAAGCAATCAAGCAATCAAGCAATCAGGAAATCATAAAGTTATGGCAAATATCAAATTATCCGAAGATAAGATCAATGTTATCAAAGAGATCGCCAAGAGCTTTGGTAACAAGAGCGGTGAGGTCATCAATGTCCTCCACCAGGTGCAGGGCAAGTTTGGCTACCTGCCCGCCGAGGTTCAGGAAGTGATTGCTCACGAGTTGAACATGCCTGTGGCAAAGGTCTATGGTATCGTCTCCTTCTACAGCTTCTTCACCATGGAGCCCAAAGGCGAGCACCCCATCGACATCTGCCTCGGTACCGCCTGCTATGTGCGTGGTGCTGAGAAGGTGCTCGACGCCTTCAGCCGCGAGCTGGGCATCGAGGTTGGCAAGTGCACTGCCGACGGTAAGTTCTCGCTGAACACCCTCCGTTGCGTCGGTGCCTGCGGTCTGGCCCCCGTCGCCATGATTGGTGACAAGGTCTACGGCCGTCTGACCCCCGACCAGGTCCCTGGCATCATCGCCGAGTACAAGTAAGTCCGTATAGCGCGACTAAGATGCTATCCGAGCCGCCCGATCCGGGCGGCTCGGATTGTATTCGGGACCACTGATCACTAATCACTATGAAATACCATGTCGTTATCGTTGGTGCTGGACCTGCGGGCTCCGTGTGTGGCTATCTGCTGCGCAAGGCTGGCGTGGACTGCGCGGTGGTCGACTTTGCCACCTTCCCGCGCGATAAAATCTGTGGCGGCGGACTGACCCCCAAGGCCTACGAGCTATTGCAGGAACTGATGCCCGACCTCCGCTACGGCTATCAGGGTGTCCGTCGCTTCCGGCTGATGATGGATGGTCGCACGCTGTGTGTCGTCGACCTCGCCAAGGAGTTGCGCATGGTTCGACGCAAGGAGTTCGACTATGCGCTGCTAAAGCAGTACCAGTCTGTGGGCGGTGAGTTGATTCAAGACGCTTTTTCCCGTTTCGAGGAGCTGCCTGACGGGAGTCTCCGAGTGACCCTCCAGTCGGGGGCACAGCTGGAGTGCGACTATCTTGTCGGTGCCGATGGTGCCAACAGTCGAGTGCGGCGCCAGCTGATGGGACGCTACCCCGGCAACACGCTCTGGATGGAGCAGTATGTGACGAAAGGCGCCAATGAGTTTATCTTCGAGTTCTCTCGCCGCTACAGGAAAGGCTACTACTACAGTTTCCCCAATGTGGATTACGATATCGTCGGCATGGGGGGATGCTATGCCTCGCCCCGTGAGGTGCGCGCCCTGTTGGACCAGAACAAGATTCGGAACGATGCCGCTGTGTCGGCATCTCCGCTGCGTGGCGCCAATATTTCGGTGCAGACCGTCACGTCGAGCAAACACAACGTCATCTTGATTGGCGATGCCGGCGGCTTTGCCAACAAACTGACCTACGAAGGGCTGTACTACGCCATCGCCACGGGGCGCAACGCCGGTATGGCCATCCTTGAGGGAACGGATTTCGCTGTCGCCAACCGTGAGATATTCCGCAAAAAAAAGAAAGAAATCTATATCACGCGTTTCGTCTACAGTCGTTGGGGACTGGGACTGATGCGGCTGGGGGCGCACTGTCCGAAACTCATCAAAAAAGCGTTTGAGATGAATTACTAATTAAGAAGCTGTTTAAATTTAATTCAATGTTTTTCTTAAAGTACATGAACGGCATCTTTTGTTCTCCGCTACGCTATCGAAATGCCACTGGCATTTCTTCATCTCAGTCACAATTTCCTCGCCTTCTTCGAAAAGTGGGAACT
>JAFSYK010000025.1 GCA_017449975.1 Bacteroidales bacterium | reverse complement strand
TTTAATAACTGGGCCGTCAACTACAACAACGGCATCTACCAGTACGTGCGCGACAGCACCCTGTTGCAGTTCGACGGCAGCCGGCTGGTGGGACGCTACAACTACATCGCCGACCCGCTGCTGCAGCACAACCAAGCCGACAGAGACAACCCCGCCGCAGTCCCACACCTCGACCACCTCAAAGCCATCATCCAAAGCTACATGCAGCGGATGATAGAAAACCGACTGACGTATGATGAGTGAATTCTCGTACTCCCTCCTCCGGCGTAATCTATAAATCCTGCAAATAGGGCGTACACAGGAGTACACCCCTACATAATCTTGTGTATTGCCTTAATTACTAAATTCAATAACCCATAACCACTAACCATTCATTTACCTTACCTACTTAACTACTAACACGTCATACCTACGAAAATGTCCCTCCGTCCTGCAAAAGTCCCGATATGGGCAGTGATATGGAACCTCTGCCTGGTTTATGTTGTCTACATGCTCTGCCGCGTCGGCTACGTGCTGGAGAACTGGCACCTTTTCGGTCCCGGCTTCGGTGAACTGTCGCTGGGCGCACTGCTAGCGGGCAGTCTGCGTTTCGACACCTCCGCCATCCTCTACACCAACAGTCTCTGGGTCGTGTTGACGCTGCTGCCGCTACGTGTCCGCTTCAGCAAGGGCTGGCAGGTGGTCTGTCGCTGGCTCTTCGTGGTCGTCAACGCCCTGGCGGTGATCGTCAACCTCGTCGACGCCGTCTATTCGCAATACACCGGCCGTCGCACCACCGCTACCTTCTTCTCCGAGTTCCGCAACGAGAACAACCTGGGCAGCATCGTCGGCGTGGAACTGCTGCACCACTGGTACCTGGTGCTGGCGGGAGCGACACTCATCGCCGCACTGTGGTTCCTCTACCGACCGCTGACACGCGAGGCGGGCCCGCGACGCAAAGAGATCAACAGTCTGTTCCGCAAAGGCAAGACAGTCAAGATACCCACCGCCCTGCCGTCGGCTGTGGCACTGCTACTCTATCTTCCACTGGCTGTCATCGGCATGCGTGGCGGCGCCTCCACGGCGATACGACCCATCACCATCAGCAACGCCAACCAATACGTCAACACCCCCAGCGAGGCCACCATCGTGCTCAACACCCCCTTCTCGCTCATCCGCACCATCGGCAACACCACCTTCAGCGACCCCGGCTACTTCACCCCCGAACAGCTCGACGTCCTCTACTCCCCCCTCCACACCCCAACTAAGCATTCAAGCATTCAATCCCCCGATTCCACCCAATCAAGCATTCAAGCATTCAAGCAATCAAGCAACATCGTCATCCTCATCGTCGAGAGTCTGGCGCAGGAATACATCGGCGCCTTCAACGACTACCCCTGTGCCACCCCCTTCCTCGACTCGCTGATAGGCGAAAGCCTCACCTTCGAACAGTCGTTCTGCAACGGCCGCAAGAGCATCGACGGCATGCCCTCCATCCTGTCGGGCATCCCGATGTTCGTCGAGCCCTTCTTCCTCACCACCTACTCGCTCAACAACGTCAGCTCCATCGCCGGCGAACTGGCGCACTGCGGCTACAGCTCGGCCTTCTTCCACGGGGCCGAGAACGGCTCGATGGGTTTCCAGGCCTATGCCCGCACCTGTGGGTTCCAGCGCTACTATGGTCGCAGCGAGTACAAGACCGATGCCCGCTTCCACGGCGACGCCGACTTCGACGGCACCTGGGCCATCTGGGACGAAGAATTTCTGCAATACTATGCGCTGACCATGAGCGAGATGCAGGAGCCGTTCTGCACCGCCGTCTTCACCGCCTCGTCGCACCATCCCTTCAACATCCCCGTGCGCTACCGCAAAGACTTCACCCAGCCGGGGCATCCCATGCACACCTGCATCCGCTATGTGGACCACGCGCTGCAACAGTTCTTCGCCACCGCCAGCCAGCAGCCGTGGTATGAGAACACCCTGTTCGTCATCACCGCCGACCATACCAACGTCACCGAACATGCCGAATACCAGACGGCGCTGGGACTCTACCGTGTGCCCATCATCCTCTTCGACCCCTCGGGACGACTGCCGCGCGGCCGACAGGCGGCCATCGCCCAGCAGATCGACATCATGCCCACCCTCCTGGGCATCGTGGGCTACGACAAACCCTATATCGCCTTCGGAAAAGACCTCCTAGCCAACATCCCCGACTCAACCCTCAACTCTCAACATTCAACATTCAAAATTCAAAATTCAAAATTTAATAACTGGGCCGTCAACTACAACAACGGCATCTACCAGTACGTGCGCGACAGCACCCTGTTGCAGTTCGACGGCAGCCGGCTGGTGGGACGCTACAACTACATCGCCGACCCGCTGCTGCAGCACAACCAAG
>JAFSYK010000024.1 GCA_017449975.1 Bacteroidales bacterium | reverse complement strand
GTCAAGTATTACAACACCCAACGGCCGTGCTTCGCCATCGGCTACGACACCCCGGAGAACTACCGGAATCGCTATTGCAAGGGCAATCTTCCTAGGAAGAACACTTTTGGCTGCAGGAAACTGACATCCGAACCCAAATTTATCCAGAAAAGGCGACAACGCGCTGATAACTCGGACACTTGCGTAAGCGTGTCAACTTTCAAAAAAGAAATCCTTAAAAAAATTTGAAAAATGTCTACTTTTGTAAAACGATACGCGGCAAAAAAAATGCCGGTGTCTACTTTGGAAAATAATAACTTTTAAAAACTATTTTCCGTGTCTACTTTTCGCGCGCAGTACAGTCTACTTTTCGCGCGTAGTACAATTGCTGCAGAAAAAAATGGAAAAAGTTGTAAAAAATTGGGTGTAAAAATTGGAAAAAGTTGTAAAATTGAGGGTGTAAAAATTGGAAAAAGTTGTATTTTTGCATTGGATTAAGGGTTGAACAATGCTGAAAAGAAAGGCACAACTATATATAAAAGAGTATTTTAATTCAGAAATGGATAAAATACTTATCATCGACGGCGCCCGTCAGGTAGGCAAATCCTATATCATACGTCATGAAGGCAAAGCTGCCTTTACCCATTTTGTGGAGATTAATTTGATTGACGACCGAGACGGAGCCCGCATCTTTGCTGACATAAAAGGGACTGAAGATTTCTACCTGCGTCTCAGTTCCTTTGCCGGCAGCAAACTGGGGTCAAAAAAAGACACGCTGGTATTTCTGGATGAGATACAGGCTTATCCCGAGATGTTCACCCTGCTCAAATTTCTTTGCGACGAAGGCCGTTTCAACTATGTGGTCAGCGGCTCGTTATTGGGGGTTACGCTGCATAAGACGCTGTCCATCCCAGGTGGAAGAATCACAGTAGAACACATGTACCCACTGGATTTTGAAGAGTTCCTGTGGGCCAACGGCATCGGCGTCGAGGTTATTGAACATCTTCGCAAACAATATGAGAAACGAGAAAGCGTGAGCGACGCAATCCACCATCGCATTCTGGACCTGTTTAAGACCTATCTGCTCGTCGGTGGTCTTCCACAAGCAGTAAACGAATACATTTCTACGCAAAATATATATCGCGTGCGCAAAATACATGAGGAAATATACAATCTTTACAAGGAGGATGCCTCGCAATACAGCGCAGCAGAAAAACTGAAAATACGCCGGGTTTACGACCTCATTCCTTCGAACATGGAGAACCGCAAAAAACGGCTGCGTTTTAACGAGATTGAGGACAAGGCAGGGAAAGCCGCCCGCGACTACGAGAATGAAATAGACTACCTTGTCAGCGCAGGAGTGGCACTGGAGGTAAATGCCATTGCCAATCCCGTTTTCCCCCTGATTGCTTCGGCCAAAAAGAATCTGCTTAAACTTTACCTAAACGACGTCGGTCTGCTGTCGCATATCCTCTTCCACACAAACATTACAGCCATCAAAGATGATCAGGCAAGCATCAATCTCGGGTCGGTATATGAAACGGTGGTGGCCTGCGAACTGCGGGCACACGGCCATCCGCTATTTTATTATGACAATAAGCAAAAAGGCGAAGTGGACTTTATGGTTGACGACTACAACTCCCTATCCATTCTTCCCTTGGAGGTCAAATCTGGCAGGGACTATAACATCCATCGCGCTTTGGATCGATTTGTAAGCAATCCCGACTACCAAATCAAAACAGCTCTTGTATTGTCCAACAACGCTGCGGTTTCATCCCAAGGGAACATTACCCACCTGCCCATCTATTACAGTATGTTTCTGTAGGTTCAGTCTTTCGCCGCGTAGGTCTGAAAGACGACCAACCAGTCCTCGGAATGGAGTGTAAACGACGTTCCGAGGGCTTCGTTTAATGAGGCCTGCCACCAGCGGCGGGCGTGGAACTCTTCGAGCGGCCAGCGCAGACCTGTAGAGGTGATGGCGCTGTCGGGGTCCATGACGAAGATGGAGACCTGCTGCCGCGGGAAGCTCTCAAAACGGCGCTCACCACGTATAGCGACAAAACGGCCGTGGTCGGTGAGCATCTCGGTGTCGGCACCCGGATGCTCTTCGGCAAAGGTGACCAGATAGCTGATGTTGCCCAGCGTGTGGTCCTCACGCTTGCCGGTGGCGGCAAGAATCGAGAATCGAGAATTAAGGGTTGAGAATCGGGTGGTGGCGTATTCCATCGCCTTGTGGAGATCGTTATAGTCCTGCTCGGCCACATGTATCCAGCGGTCGCCCAACGCGGCCTTGTCGGCCTCCGACAGCGAATCACCGTCGCCAATAACAACGAAATTCGAAATTCGAAATTCAAAATTCAAAATTGCGCTGTAGGCGGAGTCGCAAACGACGACGAAATCGGCCTCGCGCAAGGTCTGCAGCGGTATGGGATGTGTGGGGAAATCGCCAGCGGCGAGAAGGACGATGTTCATTGTTTGATTGCTTGAATGCTTGTCATTAGTCCAATTGGCCCAATTAGTCAATGATCCATAACCCCTCAATTTTCCTCTACTTGCTGCGCCTCTTTCCGCCAGCGGATGACGCCGAGGATGCAGAAGACTTCGAAGACGACATAAAGTACCGCCGAGGCGTAGTTGCCGGTGAGGATGAAAATGGTTATCATCAGCGGTTCCACCAGCATCCAGCAGAACCACTGCTGCCACCATTTGTGGGCCAGCATAAGCATGCCCACGATGGTCAGCGCCGACGAGATGCCGTCGAGTAGCGAGAGGTCGATGGTGCGACCGCTGGACAGCGTATAGCTGGCCTGATTGAAGAATCCCAGCAGCCAGGTGAGCAGTGCGCTGAGCAGCACGACGAGGACGGTAATCTGCCACCAATAGCGCGGCGGACAAGAGGAGATCTGTCGCTCGCCACCGTGGTCACGCTTCCGTTTATGTATCGCGCCGCGCCACACCAGAAGGCCGTAAAACGACATCAAAAAGTTGTAGACGCAGATGGCACCGTTGGCATAGATGCCGTTGGTGAAATCAATAACGGTGTAGAAGGCCGACATCAGCAGGCTCAGCGGCCAAAACCAGCGGTCTGCCCGGTACTCGCTGACGATGTAGAACAGACCGATGACGGCACCGAAGACTTCGAATGTTGAGAATTGGTAATCGAAAATCGAGAACTCCTGCATGGTTTTGTTTTCCTTGTCGCTGGGTGGGAATTTTTCCACCTTCTGCGTAAAAAAAGGGCGTACACGGGGGTACGCCCCTACGTAATATTCTTGTGTATTGTCTTAACTACTCAACTATTGTCTACTTAACTACTAATAAATCCTCAGAATCTATAGATCAGTCGGCCCATGAAGTTGATGCCGGGTTGCTGGAGCCAGGCGCGATCGTGGTAGTAGTATGTGGTGCCCGGGGTACTGTAGTCGTCCATCCAGTCCGACGCCCAGGCACTAAGGCGGTATTTACGGTCGAGCACATTGTTGACCACCAGCTGTGCCTCAATCTCGTTGTTACCACGCAGGTGCCACGTGTAGGAGGCCTTGACATTCAGCAGGAAGTAGGGGTCGATGGCGTAGCACTCGCGGCTGGTGTTGTCGGCATACTGCTTGCCGACATATTTGCCGATGAACTGCAGCTTGGCATCCTTGAATGGCGAGAAGGTGGCGATGGCGGCGCCCACCACGGCAGGCGACAGCGCCAGGTCGGTGGTGCCGGTGACGGCACGCTGTTCGGTGTCGCCCGTCTCGAACTCGAAATAGGTAAGGTCCATCACCTTGTTCATACTCAGTGTCATATTGGCATCCATGCGGAACCATTCGGCAAACTTGTAGCCACCCTCCAATTCGACGCCGAGTCGGTAGCTCTTGTCGACATTCTCCATCAGCGCGTAGCCGGTGAGCACGTCACCGTTGGGTGTCATCTGATCCTTATAAATCATCGCATAGAGGTTGGTGCTGAAAGCCCAACGGTTGTGGGCAATCTGATAGCCCAGCTCGAGGTCGAACATCCGCTCCGCCTTGATGGTGTCGTCGTTGGCAAAGGCACTCATAATGTCGAAACGGATGGGCTCGCGGTTGCTGATGCCCGCCACAAAGTAGATACGCTGGTGGTCGTTGATACGGTAGTTGACACCCAGCTTGGGATTGAAGAAAAGATAGTTGTTGGTGAAATCGAAATCGCCGTCCTTGGCCGTTCCCGCCAGCACATCGTCGCTCTGGCCGTAGATGCGGTGGCTGATCATGCGCAACTGCATATCGGCGTAGGCGTTCAGGTCGGCGGTGAAGTCGTAGGTAGCCTTGGCGTAGACCGAGTTGTCCCACTTGTCGGAATGGTTGTTATACCACTTGTGCGGCACGTCGGCGTGCAGCGACGTGTCGCGCACCCAGATGACCTTGCCAAACTGGTCGCCATCGTAGAAGATCAGGTTGTCGCCCAGCGTGAAACTGAACTTCTCGCCGCTGTAGTGCACCGCCGCATTGGCCGTATAGGTGTAGTTGTCCATCTGCTTGCGGAACACCACATCGCTCAAACCATAGTAAGCGGGTACATTATAATAGCTCCATGCCGTCATGTACTGCTCGTAGTAGCCGCCGCCGTGCATCACGTCGAAAGCGCCCTTGAGGCTCCATTGTTCCGTGAACAGGTGCGACACATAGAGCTGATAGTGGCGCTGCCAGTAGTTGTCGGTCTCGTTGGGGTAATACATCGTATTGCCGTCCATGTCGTACTCGCCCGCCGAGTTGTAGGTGGGATCTTCGTCGAGCCGTTCGGCCGTGGCGCCGTTCCAGGCGATACCCGTGGTCTGGTTGCCGATGATGGTGAGCAGCTTGATCAGCGTGCGTTCTCCATACCAGCTGACGCTTCCGAAAAAGCTCTGCTGGTCGGTGCCCCAGCTGCGGATATAGCCGTCGGAGGTCAGACCGCTGTAGGCCATGTCGAACGACAGCCCGTTTTTGAGGATGCCGCTACCGGCCGTGATGCTGTACTGCCGTGTGTTCCAACTGCCGAAGCCGAGGTCTGTCTCTCCGTAGGCCTTATTGCGGGCGTTGAGGGTCTGCATGTTGATGGCGGCACCGAAAGCGGGGCTGCCACCCGTCGAAGCACCGAGGCCGCGCTGTATCTGCAGGCTCTGCGCCATGCCGCCCAGGTTGGGGATGTTGTACCAAAACACCTGCTGACTCTCCGGGTCGTTCAGCGTGATACCGTTGAGGTTCACGTTGATGCGGCTGGGGTCGACGCCACGGATGCGGATGTAGGTGCCGCCGATGGTGCCATTCTCACCGCTGGCCACCACCGAGGGCTGGGTCTCCAGCATGTAGGGGATAGACACTTCGCTGCGGGCATCCTGCAGCTCGACACGGTCGAGTGTACTCGTGGTCAGCGGCGTCTTGTTGCTCACCCGCACGTCACGGATGATCACCTCGTCGAGGGCTTGCACCGTGTCCTGGGCACGGAGCGTCGTGGGTTGATAACTGAATGTTGAAAATGCGAACACGCAGCAGGCTATCATCTGCTTGCGGCTGAATCGTGTGGCCATACGTAACAGATAGCGACCACCAAAAATGGTTTGTTTTTTCATAGTCATTTCCTCCGCCGGTATTATCCGGATCAGGTTCGAGGGTCTGTTCTCAGTCGCGCCAGCCTGTACCGACGCGACACCCCTAAACTTTTGATTTGTTTTTTCTCTTAAAACGGCTGCAAAGGTACGTATTTTTCGTTTAACGTTTAAGGGTTTAACGTTTAATATTTACAGATTGCTGATTTTTCGTACCTTTGCAGATTAAAATAATGTATTACAAGCGCGATGAAGTATCTGATTGTCGGATTGGGCAACGTGGGCAGCGAATATGAGGGCACGCGACACAACTGCGGTTTCATGGTTGTTGACGCGATGGCCAAGAACGCCGGCGCCAGCTGGACGCTGGAACGCCACGCCTACCGTGCCGAGGTCCGTCACAAGGGACGCACGCTGGTGCTCATCAAGCCCACCACCTACATGAACCTCAGCGGCAAGGCCGTCAACTACTGGCTGGCACAGGAAAAGGTGCCTCTGGAGAACCTGCTGGTGATTGTCGACGACCTGGCGCTGCCTGTCGGTGTCATCCGCATGAAGAAGCAGGGCTCCCACGGCGGCCACAACGGACTCGCCGACATCGAGGCCGCACTGCACAGCGCCAACTACTGCCGCCTGCGCATCGGCATCGGCTCCGACTTCAGCCGCGGCCACCAGATAGACTATGTGCTGAGCAGCTTCAGCGCGGAGGAGCACGCACTGCTCGACCCGCAGATCGAGCGGGCCGGCGAGGCGGTGAAAGCTTTCGTCACCGTGGGTGCCGACCGTGCCATGACCGAATACAACAAAACGCCCAAGCCCGACCCCGCTGCATGAACCTGACGCTGGACATAGGCAACAGCCACATCAAGGCGGCGCTCTTCGACACGGAGGGACGGATGGTGCGCCACTGCGAGCAGCTGGAGCAGTCCACACCTGCCGACTGGCCGCTGCATCAGATTGACGCCGCCATCGTCTGCGCCTCGGGCGAGACCCCCGACCTGTCGCGTTGGCTGCCGGCATCGGTGACCCCTCACTGGCTGTCGGCCACCACGCCGCTGCCCATCCGTATCGACTATGCGACCCCGCAGACCCTGGGGGCCGACCGTATCGCCGCCGCCTGCGGCGCCTGGTCGCTGCATCCGCAGGGCAACAGTCTCATCGTCGACGGCGGCACCTGCGTGACCATCGACTTCGTAGACGCCGACGGCGTCTACCACGGCGGCGCCATCCTGCCCGGCATGGCCATGCAATTTCAGTCGCTGCATACTTTTACGGCGAAATTGCCGTTAATAGAATACGACGGCATGCCCGTGGCAGACATCGACTTCTGCGGACAGAGCACACGCGAAGCCATCACGGCCGGTGTGGTGCGCGGTCTGCACTGTGCCATAGCAGGATTTGTGGAGCACTACCGCAAACGCTACGACGACCTGCGTGTCTTTTACACCGGCGGCATGCCCACCCTGCCTGAACCCCGGGAACCCCACCTGGTCATGGTAGGGCTGAACACTATTTTGAGAAGAATTGAAAGAAATTGACTCTTTGTAACACTGAATAAGAAAACAACGACATTGAAAAAGAACCCTATATCTCTCATCAGGCTGCTCGCCGTCGCCATGCTGCTCGCGGGTGGCGCGACAGCGTGGGCGCAGAACGGCTTCAACCTGCCCTACTCGCAATTTGGATTGGGCTCCACCCAGTCAATCTACAACGCCCCGATGGGTGGCGGCATTGGCGGCACCGTGTATGCCACGCGCGGCTACAACTACATCAACCCCTACAACCCCGCGTCGTATGCCGCCATCGAGACGGAGAACATGGTGCTCGACATCGGTCTCTCGATGCAGCGCTACAACCAGCGTGACGCCGCCAACAGCAGCCACGACTTCGACGGCAACCTGTCCCATCTGTCCCTGGCTTTCCCGCTCACCCGCTGGTGGAAGACAGCCATCGGACTGACGCCCTACAACGACACCGAATACGAGAGTACGACTATCAACACGATGTCCGACGGCTTACAGGTGAAAACCATCTTCGACGGCACGGGCAGCATCTACCGCGCTTTCTGGGGCAACGGCTTCAACCTCACCCCGAAGCTGACCGTCGGTTTCAACCTCAACTACCTCTACGGCGACATCGACCGCGGTCTGAAATACGACATCCAAGGGTCGGACACCAACCACTACGCCGACTCGCGTCGTGTGAAGCACACGCATATCAGCAGTCTCACGCTCGACCTCGGCGCCCAGTACCGCATGGAGCTCGACGAGAAACGGACGCTGACCTTGGGTCTCACCGTGGAGCTGCCGCGCAACCTCACCACCCACGACACCGCATGGGTCTACACGCTGGTCGAAGGGTCGGAGACGGCCAACAGCATCGTCGACTCGTCGCACTATGAGAGCAGCGCCAAGCTGCCCTTCGGCATCGGGCTGGGTGTGACCTACGACTACGACCAGAAGTGGCGCATGGCCGCCGACCTGCACTACAGTCCCTGGCACGGCATGAAATACGAGGAGGGGCTGACGCCGTCGGTGTTCCCGCAGAGCGCCATCGACTACATCCCCAACTACAGCGCCGCGCTGTCCCTGGGCTGGCTGGGCGACGCCAACGCCAGCAGCTACTGGAAACGTATTGGCGTCAGTGCCGGCGTACACTACGACTACGGCCGCATGGGTCTTTCCCTGACCACCGGCAACGAGCGCATCGACGAGTGGGGCGCGGGCATGAACTTCTCCTTCCCCATCCGCAAAGGTCGCAGCAAGATACAGCTCAGCATGGGCTACAGCAGCATGGGCAAGAAAGAGATGCTGAAAGTGGAATGCTTCACCTTCGGTCTCACGCTCAGCAGCTGCGAGCAATGGTTCACCAAAAGAAAATACAACTAATCAACACTGTATAAAATCCATACACTATGAAAAAGCATAAAATCTTCCTGATTGGAGCCGCCCTGTTAACCATGGGCGTCAACGCCAACGCACAGTCTCCCAACTGGGGCTGCGACGCAGAAACACAGCAACAGATGCTGGAGCATGTCTCCCTCTACCAAGAGAGTATGAAACAGTACACCGCCTCGAAAGACGCCCGCTACTGCGCCGAGGCCTATCCGCACTGGAAACTCATCGTAGCCAACTGCCCGAAACAAAGCGTCAACCTGTATGTCCGTGGCGTCGTCATCCTGAAAAACATGATGAAGCAGGCCAAGACTCAGGAGCAGCGCGACAGCCTGATTGACGAGCTGATGCGCATGTACGACACCCGCATCGCCAACTATGGCGACACCGCCAACACCCTGGCCAAGAAAGCACTGGAGCTGGAGTCGCTGCGTGGCGCCAAAGGCGTGAACGAGTACTACCCCATCTACGCCCAGGCTGCCTCTCACGGCGACATGCAGGCGGAATATGCAGTGAAATACATGGAAGCCACCATCAAGTACGTGCAGTCCGGCTATGCCGAGCCCACGCTGGTGGTCGACAACTATGACATCGCCTCGGAGATGCTGGAGAATGCCCTCGACGAGCAGGCCGCCGACAGCGTCAAGGCCGCCAAGATACGTGGCTATATCAGCGGTGTGGAATCGGCCTTCGCCCCCTATGCCGACTGCGGACAGCTGGTGGAGATCTACAGCAAGAAATTCGAGTCCGACCCCGAGAACGTCACGCTGCTGAAGAAAATCACCAACATCATGATGAAGAAAGGCTGCACCGAAGACCAGCTCTTCTTCCAGGCCACCGACAACCTCTATCGTTTGGAGCCCACACCTTCCACCGCCCTGCGTATGGGACAGATGTGTGTGTCGAAAAAGGACTTCGCCAACGCGGTGAAATACCTGACCAACGCCGCCAACGACCTCGAGTCGCCCAAGGACCGCTACAAGGCTTACATGCTGCT
The DNA here is from genome assembly GCA_017449975.1 of Bacteroidales bacterium. Lineage (GTDB taxonomy): Bacteria > Bacteroidota > Bacteroidia > Bacteroidales > P3 > Colimorpha. The sequence continues at coordinate 8,593 of JAFSYK010000024.1, read as the reverse complement.
GGGTGTGGCACAGGAAGGACATGGCAGCTATGCCGCCGCCCGCTCGGCCTTCTACCGTGCCGCCGAGAACGACCCCAACAAGGGTGAGCCCTACCTGCGCATCGCCTATCTCTATATGGCACACCACTCCAACGACGACGGCATGAACGGCCGCAGCGCCTACTGGGCCGCTTGCGACAAAGCTGTGCGCGCCAAGAACGTCGACCCGTCGATTGCCGACGAGGCCAACAAGGTTATCAGCAAGTGCTCCTCCTCCTATCCCAAGAAAGAGGATGCCTTCATGCTGAACCTGATGAACGGCCAGGGCTACACCGTGGGCGGCTGGATTGGCGAGAGCACCACCGTGCGTACACGATAAGCGCACATGGCCACCGCCCAATTGGACTGATTAGTCTAATTGGGCTCATAATCCTCCGTTAATGAAACGTCAGAGCCTGATACTACTGTTACCTTTGTGCTCCCTGCTTTTGGCAGGATGCACAAACAGTATTGAAAAGGTACGTTTCTTCGACCGCAAAGTGCTGCCGCAGCAGGCGCTGACCAACGCCCAGATTCTGCGCAGCCAGCACGGACAGGTGCAGAGCGCCATCAACGCCCCCACCATCGAGCAATACAACGAGCCCGACGCTCGTACCATCTACCCCAAGGGCATCTACGTGGTCTTCTTCTCCGACAGCGGCGACACCAACGGCAGCCTGCGTGCCAACTACGCCATATCGTGGGATCAGCCGGCGGTGATGCTGGCGCGCGACAGCGTGGTCATCATCAACTACCAGTCGGGCGACACCGTCTATCTGCAGGAGCTGGTATGGAACCGCGAGGCGGGGCGCATCTTCAGCAACTACCCCTTGGAGGCCCACAACGGGCAGCAGGTCACCTACGGCGACTCGTTTCACTCCGACGACTCCATGCACCACATGCAGATTATCAACCAACGGGGTGTCTTCGTGCTGGAAGAGGACGAGACGATGTAAGATGTTAGATATAATCCAAAAACTATAACCACTCACGATGCAACTGACAGTAAAAGAGATTGCCAAAATATTGAAAGGAACGGTCGAGGGCGATGAAAACGCCCTGGTATGGAAGCCTTCGAAAATCGAGGAGGGCGAAGAGGGCAGCATCACCTTCTTGGCCAACCCCAAATACACGCACTACATCTACGAGACGCACCCCACCGCTGTCATCGTGGACCGCAAGTTCCAACCCGAGCACCCCATCACCGCCACCCTTATCCGTGTCGACAACCCCTATATGTCGGTGGCGATGATGCTCCACGCCTGGAACAAGATGAACCGGCAGCCCAAAGGGCGCAGCTGGCGCAGCTCCATGGGTCGCGGATCCCGCAGGGGCAAAGGCGGCTACATGGGCGAATACGCCGTGGTGGGCCGCAACGTGCGCATCGGCAACAACGTGATGATCTACCCGCATGTCTATATCGGCGACCACTGCACCATTGGCGACAACACCATCCTCTATTCCGGTGTGAAGATCTACCGCGAATGCGAGGTAGGCAAGAACTGCATCATCCACTCGGGGGCTGTCATCGGTGCCGACGGCTTCGGCTTCGCTCCCACCGAGGACGGCAGCTACTCGAAAATCGACCAAATCGGCAACGTCATCATCGAGGACGATGTAGAGATCGGCGCCAACACCTGCATCGACCGAGCCACGATGGGCAGCACCCGCATCCAGCGGGGCTGCAAAATCGACAACCTCTGCCAGCTGGCACACAACGTGGTGGTGGGTGAGACCACCGCCATGGCGGCACAGAGCGCCGTGGCCGGATCAGGCAAGGTGGGCAAACACTGCATCATTGCCGGACAGGTAGGCATCGTGGGCCACATCACCGTGGGCGACAACGTCACTATCGCCGCACAGAGCGGCGTGACGCGCGACGTGAAGTCCAACTCGGTCATGCTGGGCAGCCCCGCCATGGAGGCCAACAAGCAAAAGAAGATTTTCATCTTCCAACGACACCTTGAAGAGATTGTCAAACGCCTGGACGCGTTGGAGAAGAAACATGAAAAGTAGAAATGTCCTGCTGTTTTTTGCCGCTGTGTTGGCATTGCTGGCCGCAATCTGCGGACTGCTGCCGCACGATGGCATCAAACTGGGCGGACATGACCTGAATATCCCCTCCCTCGCACAAGTCCTTCATCCCGACGACGAAACGGCGGACACCGCAGTCCTCGACCCCGAGGTCGTAGCATTGCTGCAACAGCACCAGGACTCCCTCGACCAATACCACCAATGGAGAGACAGCAGCGACTACCGCTTCTGGATGCCCGGCGACGACGAGACCTTCTTCGACGGCCTCTTTGCCGCTATGGAGACGGCAGCGCAGCAAGGACGCTGGCTGCGTGTGTTGCACTACGGCGACTCGCAGATTGAGATGGACCACATCACCAGCCGGCTCCGCAGCCGACTGCAGGAGACCTTCGGCGGCAGCGGTCTGGGCTTCGTGCCTCTGCAGACCATCGTGCCCACGCCGGCGGTGACACAGTGGAGTTCCCGCAACCTGCCTCGGCTGACGCCGCTGAGCGACAGCCTGGCGGTACGCTCCACCGGCAACTACGGCTTCATGGCCCAGTGCTTCCGACTGGACGGCGACGTCACCACCAACCTCCGCCTCGGCAACAACAAACACTGCGACCCACGCATATACCAATGCTCACAGGTCGGCGTGCTCTACCGCGAACGCGGGTCGTCGCTCCGCAGCCTGCTGACCGTGCGGGCACCCTACCGCAGCGACGCCGCGACGGCCGACACCCAGCTGCTGTCGACCGACCAGCTGGTAGGTCTGCACCTGTGGCGTACCGACAGTGCGGCGACACGTCTCCAGCTCTCGCTCAACGGATCGGCCGACATCTACGGCGTGATGCTCGACGGCGACCCCGGTGTGATGGTCGACAACATCCCCCTGCGGGGCTGCTCCGGCACCATCTTCACCCAAATCAACAGCGACCTGCTGGCTGACGCTTACTCGCTGCTCGACATCGGACTCATCATCCTGGAATTCGGCGGCAACTCCATACCCTACATACGAGGCGAAAAGACACGCAACAACTACTGCAAGGAGCTGGGTCGGCAGATAGACCGCATGCACCACTGCTGTCCGCAGGCAAAGATACTGTTTGTCGGACCCGCCGACATGTCCACCTCCATCGGTGGCCACTATCAGAGCTACCCCCACCTCGAGACCGCCATCGAGGCGATACGCGACACCGCCATGGCACACGGCGCCGCCTACTGGAGCCAATACGACGCCATGGGTGGCCACAACGCCATGCTGCGCTGGGTGCAGAAAGGATGGGCCGGCAAGGACTACATCCATTTCTCACAGCGCGGAGCCGACGAGATGGGCGACCTGTTGGCCGACGCACTCCTCAACATGTACCGCTACTACCGTCTACGTCGTAATCCTCCACAAGTCAAACCATGAGAAAAAACGCCATAGCGCTGCTGACCTTCTTTGTCGTGCTGGCCATCGTGCCGGTGCGGGCGCAGGAGTCGCGCTACAGCTTTGTACGCTATGACGCCAACCGGTTGCACGGCGACAGCACCTCGGCGACATTCGCCCATTTCGTGCAACGCTGGAACGCCGTCACCCAGAGCGGAAAAGGCAACATCCACATCATGCACATCGGCTCGTCGCATGTGCAGGGCGGCACCTTCCCCCACCAGGTACGCATGAACCTGCTGCGACGCAATCCCACGCTGGTGGGACCGCGCGGCATGATCTTCCCCTACTCGGCGGCGGCCAAATGCAACAACCCCGCCGACTACCGTGTCCACTGTGTGGAGAAAGTGGATCTGTGTCGCAACGTATACAAAGAGCCGCAGGTCGAGCTGGGGCTCTGCGGCATCGCCGTGACGGCCCACGACAGCACCACCACCATCGCGCTGGTGCGCAACGAATACCAGGCCGACTTCACGGTGAGCCGTCTCGTCGTGCTGGGCTACTCGCCCGACGGCGTGGTGCCGCGACTCGACGTCGACGGACAGCTGATGATGCCGCACAGCTGCAACAACGCGCTGCGCAGCTTCACCTTCGTGCTGCCGCACTCGGTCGACTCGCTGGCCATCGTGCTGCCCTGCGACTCGGCACAGCAGTTCCACCTGACGGGCGTCTATCTCGACAACGACCGCAGCGGTGTCAGCTACCACTCCATCGGCGTCAACGGCGCCGCCCTCAATGACTACCTTAGATGCCCCTGGCTGACGCGCGACCTTAGCATGCTGCAGCCCGACATGGTCATCTTCGGCATCGGCATCAACGACGCGGCACAGCCCGACTTCGACTCCACCGTTTTCCACGCCGAATACCGGCGACTTGTGGACTCGGTGCGCAGCGTCAACCCGCGGTGCGCCCTCGTCTTCATCACCAACAACGACAGTTACAAAAGCAGCGGCAGAGGTCGCCGGAAGAAGTATGTCGTCAACCCGCAGGGCGAGGTGGTGCGCCAGGTCTTCTACCGGCTGGCGGAAGAGACCGACGGCGTGGTGTGGGACCAGTTCGAGGTGATGGGAGGACTGAAATCCATGATGCAGTGGCAGAAAGCCGGACTGGCCCAGCGCGACAAGGTGCACTTCACCCGTGAGGGCTACCAACTTATCGGCGACCTGTTCAGCGACGCCCTGCTGAAAGCCATAGAGAGAAAACAACCATGAGTCTGCTGCGCAACATATTCGCTTTCGACGACAGTCATCCGCTTCTCTTCACGCAGATTGACTTCTGGGTCTTCTTCCTCTTTGTCTATGCGCTGTTCGCCCTCATCGTCAGCTTCCGCGAAAAACAGAGCGGCACCCCCATGGGTCGCGCGCGGCGCCTCTGGCGCAACGGCTACCTGTTCGCCGTCAGCCTGCTCTTCTATTACAAGACATCGGGACTCTTCGTCCTGCTGCTGTTGGTCTCCACCCTGCTGGGCTATATATTAGGCATCCTCTTCGACAGATGGGCGGCACACGTCGACAGCGGCACACCGCATTGGCAGCGGCGACGCAAAGCGCTGATGATTGCCGGCGTGACGGCCAACCTGGGCATGCTCTGCTATTTCAAGTACGCCTATTTCTTCACCGACATCGTCAACACCATCGCGTCGACGCACTACTCCATCGCCACCGTCATCCTGCTGCCGGTGGGTATCTCTTTCTTCACCTTCCAGAACATCAGCTATATCGTCGACGTCTACAAAGGCAAGGTGCGCCATGTGGACAACGTGCTCGACTTCGGCTTCTACACCTCCTTCTTCCCACAGCTGGTGGCGGGACCCATCATCCGTGCCGACCAGTTCGTGCCACAGCTCTACAAGCCCTGGTTCCTCAGCCGTCGACAGTTCGGCATCGCCGTCTTCTGGATCATGAACGGACTGGTCAAGAAGATTGTGCTCAGCGACTTTCTTGCCCTCTCCTTTGCCGACCGGGTGTTCGACAACCCGTCACTCTACACCGCCTTCGAGAACTTCTCGGCGCTGCTGGTCTACTCGCTGCAGGTCTATGCCGATTTCTCGGGCTACACCGACATCGCCATCGGCGTGGCCATGCTCATGGGCTTCTACCTGCCCGTCAACTTCCGCTCGCCCTACAAGGCAACCAACGCCGCCGGCTTCTGGAAGCGGTGGCACATCTCGCTCTCCAACTGGCTCAAGGACTACCTCTATATCCCGCTGGGCGGCAACCGCAACGCCAGCTGGGGCACCTTCCTCATCCTGGGCATCATGATGCTCGTGGTGGCGCTTATGGCGCACACCGCCTGGGTCTGGTGGACCATGGCGGCGGTGGCGGCGCTGCTGACAGCGTGGTACTTCCTGCTGCCACGACGGAGAAAGAACCTCACCACCAACATCAACAACTTCGACACCATGCTGCTGGGCGGCCTCTGGCACGGGGCGTCGTTCAACTTCATCACCTGGGGTGCCCTCAACGGTGCCGGCATCCTCTTCTACAAATGGTGGAAAACGCTGGGACCGGCCGTCCGCATCGTCACGGTATGGGTGCTGTTTGCCATCGCGCAGCTGGCCCACCATCTCTGGCCGCTGCCCCTGTTCAGCATGGCGGCCTTCGCACTGACCGTGATAGCCATCGCCATCACCCTACTCAACATCTGCCCCCTCCTCAATAGACCTAATTCTCAATTCTCAATTCTCAATTCTCAATTAACAAAGGTCTGGAACGTGCTGCTCACCTTCCTCTTCATCAGCTTCACCCGTCTCTTCTTCCGTAGCGGCTCCAACCTCGACCCCGCCACGGCCAACGAGGTGGCGTGGAACACGGCCACCCAGATGGTCAACAGCATCGGCAGCACCTGGAACCTAGCACAGATACCCACCATCGTAAGCCACTACAGCACAGTCTTTTGGCTCTTTGCGCTGGGCATGGCCGTCCACTGGCTGCCCGAGCGCTTCAAACGTCGCTACCGGCTGTGGTTCGCCTCGATGCCGCTGTGGGCGATGGTGCTGGTGGTGACAGCCATCGTGCTGGTCGTCATGCAGTTTGTCTCCGCCGACCTGCAACCGTTTATCTACTTCCAGTTCTAAAATTCACACCAAACTATAACTCCTGCTCGCGTTCCGCACTCACGAAATCTATAAATCTTATAAATCATTCGCTTCGCGTGTTTTGCCTTAACTACTTAACTACTGTCTCCTTAACTACTTTTAGTTTATGAAGTCCCGTCCCGAGCTCCAGAACCTCTTCGCCCTGCTGCGCAACCTGCTGCTGGCCTATGGCGTCTACATGCTCTGCCGGCTCTGCTTTGTGTGGGAGAACTGGACGCTCTATGCCGGTGCCGACCACAACTGGTGGCGGCTGTTCATTGGCGGACTGCTCTTCGACTCCTCCGCCATCGCCTACACCCTGGCGCTCTACATCGTGCTCATGCTGCTGCCTGCCTCTTGGCGCTACCGCCAGTGGTGGCAGCGGATGTGCCGCTGGCTCTTCGTGGTCGTCAACGGCGTGGCGGTAGTGGCCAACCTGGTCGACGCCGTCTATTCGCAGTACACAGGTCGCCGCACCACCTCGTCGCTCTTCTCCGAATTCAGCAACGAGAACAACCTAGGCGGCATCGTCGGCGTGGAACTGCTGCGCCACTGGTATCTGGTACTGGCGGGAGTGGCACTCATCGCCGCACTGTGGTTCCTCTACAAGCAGCCCCGTCTGGAAGCGCCACAGAAAGGCGAGCGGCTGCGCCGCTATCTGGCGGCGACAGTCATGCTGCTGGCGGCGGTCCCCGTCTGCATCATCGGCATGCGTGGCGGCGCCAGCTACCACCGTCCCATTGCCGTCTCCGACGCCAGCCGCTTTGTACAGCAGCCCCAGGAGGCCAACATCGTGCTCAACACCCCCTTCGCCATGCTGCGCACCATCGGCAGCACCACCTTCACCAACCCCGCCTACTTCACACCCGAAGAACTCGACCAACACTACTCCCCCCTCCACACCCCGACTAACGAATTCTCGAGTTCCCAAATTGACACACTAACACATTCCCGCATTCCCGCATTCACACATTCTCCCAATATCGTTATCCTGATTCTCGAAAGCTTCGGACAGGAATACTTCGACGTCTTCAATCCCCAGCTCTCGCCGAGGGGCTACACTCCCTTCCTCGACTCGCTGGCCGGCGTGAGTCTCACCTTCAGCCAGTCCTTCGGCAACGGCCGCAAAAGCATCGACGCTATGCCCTCCATCCTGTCGTCGATACCCATGTTCGTCGAGCCCTACATCCTGACGCGCTATGCCAACAACCGCGCCACGTCGGTCGCCGGACTGCTGCGCACCGAGGGCTACCGCACCGCCTTCTTCCACGGTGCCGACAACGGCTCTATGGGATTCCAAGCCTTCGCCAACGCCACGGGATTTGAAGACTACTACGGCATGACCGAATACTGTGCCGATCCGCGGCATCGGGGTATGGACGACTTCGACGGCAACTGGGCCATCTGGGACGAGGAGTTCCTGCAGTACTATGGCGAGATGCTCGACACATTGCCGCAGCCGTTCTGCACCGCCCTCTTCACCGCCTCGTCGCACCATCCCTACAACATCCCCGACCGCTACCGCGACAGCCTGCGCACCGACGGACACCCCATGTACACCTGCATCCGTTACAGCGACCATGCGCTGCGCCGCTTCTTTGCCGAAGCCAGCAAGAAGCCGTGGTTCCAGAACACCCTATTCGTCATCACCGCCGACCACACCAACCACACCGAACAGGCCGAATACCAGACGGCGCTGGGACAGTTCCGTGTGCCCATCCTCTTCTTCGACCCATCGGGACGACTGCCGCGCGGCCGACAGGCAGCCATCGCACAGCAGATCGACATCATGCCCACCCTGCTCAGCCTCCTCGGCTACGACAAACCCTACATAGCCTTCGGAAAAGACCTCCTAGCCAACATCCCCGACTCAACCCTCAACTCTCAACATTCAAAATTCAAAATTCAAAATACAAAATTTAATAACTGGGCCGTCAACTACAACAACGGCATCTACCAGTACGTGCGCGACAGCACCCTGTTGCAGTTCGACGGCAGCCGGCTGGTGGGACGCTACAACTACATCGCCGACCCGCTGCTGCAGCACAACCAAG
>JAFSYK010000023.1 GCA_017449975.1 Bacteroidales bacterium | reverse complement strand
CGATGGAACAATGGTGTGAACAAGTCCTGTGGACTTGTGAGCCGAGCCTCGAAAAGTTCCCACTTTTCGAAGAAGGCGAGGAAATTGTGACTGAGATGAAGAAATGCCAGTGGCATTTCGATAGCGTAGCGGAGAACAAAATATGCCGTTCATGAACTTTAAGAAAAACATTGAATTAAATTTAAACAGCTTCTTAGTAGTTAAAGGAGTTATCGGGAGTTATAGGAGTTAAAGACAAATGATAATTGAGAGTTGAAAGCACTTTTTAGTTTTTAGCTTTTACTTTTTACTTTCCACAAGTGTTTCTTCCAGCTTGGCGAGGATCTTGTCCATCTTGTGGAAGAGTGTGCTGTAGTCGAGAATTTCGTTGTGGGCATAGCTGATGGAGAGCGTAAGTGAGCAGCCGGCCTGTTGCAGCAGGTCGTTCAGCTGCGGCTTGTGCAGCCGGTAGCATTCGCGTGTGAGCCGTTTCACGCGGTTGCGGTCGACGGCGTGGTGGAAGCGCTTCTTCGACACCGATATCAGCACCTGTGCCGGTGGCGTGGCGGCGTCGCTGTCGCGGCGCATCCAGCATACATGATAGGGGAATACCCACAGCCGTTGGCCGTGGAGGTAGAGGTCTTCAATCTGTTTCTTGCTACAGAGCCGCTCAGTCTTTGGCAGGGTGAACATCTTCCTGTTGCGCGGATTCTTTGGCAGCGGCACGCTCGGCCCTCCGTGCAGCGGCCTTGGCCTTGCGTTCTTCCTGAAGCTGCTTGTATTTGGTTTTATCGGCGATAACCGATTTGGGTTTCTTGCTGGCGAGACCCACTTTGCCGGTGGCGGTGGCTTTCTTTTGGGCGTTCTGTTTGGGCGAGATGACCTCCTCTTGCTCTTTGCCCAGCAAATAGTTCTCGATGGCCATCACCATGGAGGGCGACGACTTGGTGGGTGCGGCAATGCTCAGCTTGATGCCGGCGTTGGCCAATGCCGCATGGGTCGAGGTGCCGAAAGCGGCAATAGTGAGGGGCTCGTCTTTGACGTCGGGAAAACTCTGCAGCAACGATCGCACGCCGATGGGTGAGAAAAGTGCGATGATGTCGAAATCGCTCAACTTGAACTGCGTTAGGTCGCGGGGTACCAGCGTGTACATCACGGCCTTGGTGTATTTGAACTTGGCGCGGTCGAGCTGACGGATGGAATCGGTCTGTTTCTCATCGGAGCAGGGGTAGATGAAGCGCTCTTCGCGGTGACGCTCCATGATTTCGATGAGGTCGGCAAACGACTGCTCGCCGAAGAAAATCTTACGTTTGCGGTACTGGATATAGGTCTGCAGATAGAGGGCGATGGCCTCTGTCGTGCAGAAATACTTCATGGATTCGGGGATGACCTCGCGCAGCTCCTTGGCAAGGCGGAAGAAATGGTCGACGGAATTCTTGCTGTTGAAGATGACCGCCGTGTACTCATGCAGGTGGATACGGGTACGCCGAAACTCCGTGGCGGTGAGTCCTACAATGTCGAAAAACTTAAAGAAGGTGATGTTGGCGTGATATTTTGCAATCAGTTTCTTGTAAGGCGATTTTTCTATGTCGGTAGGCTGCGGCTGGGATATGAGTATTTTCTTCGCTTTCATCGTCGTTTTCTATGTTTTTGTCACAAGCAGCATCCTCACATAATATCGCATATCTGTCAATATTTCAGCTCAATATAAGCTTTGCGATAATGAGAATGGGTACAATTTCGACGGTGCAAAGGTAGTAAAATAAATAGAATTTAGAGTCATTTGCGGAGGATAAAATAATTATCATCCCACGAATAATTCGGATAAGTATCAGCAGCGCGGCGATGGTCAGTGCGACAGGTGCCAGTGCTTTGCTCAATGGTGAGAAAAAGAGCAGCAGGGCGAAGGGTAGCAGCAGGATGGTGTCGGTGAGCAGAAAAACCTGCGTGTTGCCGAGATAGTTGCGTGTGGTCTCTTTGTCGGTGAACAGATTGCCCAACCAGAGCGTCACCCCTTGTCGCAGGAGCAGTGCCACGGTCAGTGCACCCGCCATCAGCGCATATTCCACCATGCTGTTCCAGGAGGCGGCGATCCCTGTCAGCTTCAGCTGTCCATGAAACAGGTAGTAGGGCAGTGTGGCGGCGATGAGGGAGAAATAGAGCACACTCTGGAAGAAGGTGGAGAAGCGGGTGAAGGCTCCTTCGCGCAGGAGGATGTCCATCTTCCGCTGTATGATGCCGGCTTGCAGCAGGTTGCCCACTTTGATGCGGCGGGTGCGCAGTACGACGGTGAGCAGTATCAGCACTGCCACGATGACGCCAAACAGCCACATGTTACCGCCTTCGGCCAGTCGTGGGATGAGCAGGTCGTGACGGCTGGCCAGCTCGTGACCGTTGAAGAGGCTGGTGCGTCGCATGGGCGCTACGGTGTCGCGCAGCCGGAAGATGGAGTCGAGGTGGAAGACCCATTCTTCGGTCGTCCCCACCGTGTCCACCGTCGTGGTGTCGATGGAGAAGTAGTATAGGTCCTGTATGCTGTCGGATTGTGTCATTGTGTGGTCAGTTTCAGTGTAGTGCTATGGTGGGCGGTGCGTATCACCACCAGATATACGCCTCTCGGCAGGTGTCCAATGGGGTTGTTGCCCGCCTGCAGCGCCTCCAGCGGACGGCCGCAGATGTCGTAGAGCGTCGCGCTCCAGTCGTTCGACTGCGGGGTGCCAGTCAGCACGACGTTTTCGCTTGCGGGGTTGGGGTATAGGTGCGGTTGCAGTCCGGGGTCGCCGACGGTGTCGATGGCGGCGACGCCACGGTAGCCGTAAGAATCATCCCAGATGGCCAAAGGCAGCAGTATCTTGTCGATCCAGACGCAGTCGTCGCCGCGGCTACCGCTCTCGTCTTTGCGGTAGCGCCACAGCAGGCGGTGGCGGCCCGCCGGCAGCAGGTACCGCACACGGCTCCAGCCGTTCTCGCCCGACCAGCCGTCGTACTGTGCGTTGTCGACATAGAAGAGCAGGTTGTCGTAGCCCTCCTCTGTCGAGGTACGGCACCAGAAGGTCAGCGTGTCGCTGAAGGGCAGGTAGAGGCTCATCGCCAGGTCGGAGGTCTGCCGGTTGCCGATGGCGCCCGACCGTGCGCTGCTGCCGCCGCTGTAGGATATGTTCTCGTCGATGCGCCAGGGCTGCATGGACGAAGTGTTGTCCCAAGGCCAGGCGGTGAAGTCTCTGGAAGCAAAATCCTCGACATTGCCGTTCAGCTGCAGACAGCAGAGGGTGTCCTGTCGCCAGCCGCCGCAGCGCAGCTCAATGGGCAGGCAGTGGCCGCCGTAGGACATGTGGTCGTCTTCGCGGGTGACGATGTCGACATACAGCGTGTCGCCTTGTCGGGGAGCGATGGCGAAAGTGTAGGTCGGGAACGAGTCTCGCACTCCTATCAGGAAGAAGGTGGTGTCGTCGGTCGGGTTGTCGACGGCGAACGCCATCGTGTAGGGTGTGTCGTAGGTGACGTATTGGGCGGGCTCGCCCTGGTACAGCGGCCAGACGTCTGTCAGCTGGGGACGTGTGACGCTGTGGGGCAGCGCCACCTGCATCTGGCTGTAGACAGCGTCGTCGTCGGCCAGTGCAATGTGAAAGCGGATGACTGGCTGTCGTCCTGTCGCCGCAACGGTCAGCGGCAGCCGTATAGTGCGGAAGGCTTGTGGCTCCACGGTGTCCAGCAGGGTGGGGGCTGTCGCCACGATGAGGGCGCCCGTGCTGTCGTCGTGCGACTGCTGCAGGGCGACGGTATGTCCGAAGCAGGTGTCGTCCGACACGTTGCGCAGGGTGACCAGCAGGCTGTCGCCGTTGCGCTCAAAGGCTGCTACGGCCAGTGTCGGCTGTGACGCTGTCGCTGTCGCCACGACGGCGGAGTAGGGGAGGTGTCCCGTCTGGCTGGCGGTGATGCGGATGTTGTCGGTCATGATGCCGCGTAGCAGGGCTATGCGTGCCGTTCCGTTGCTGTCTGTCCAGCCCGATCCCAGCAGCCCGTCGCTGTCGCTGACGGCCACATAGCTGTCGGGGGTGCCGGTCAGCGTCAGCGTTGTCGCGCCGCGCCGGACGGGTGCCGTGGTGGCGATGCTTAGCGGCTGTGGTGTCCCCACCAACGGCATCAGTGTGGGGTCGCCCAGCAGGTTGTATATCTCCCAGTAGTAGGCCTCGAAGATGGAGCCCGCCTCGCTGACGGCGTGGTTGCCGGCATGCATGATGTCGCCCAGCGTCCATGCCTGCTGTGGCAGCGGCAGCTGCTGGCGCCACAGGTGGCGATCCAGCGCGCCCGGGTGGTCGACGTTGGGCTGCGGTGTCAGCGTATATTCCTGTCGTGCGCCGACATTCCACAGGTAGTCCTCCTCCCACAGCGTCGAGTTGGTGGCGCCAATCACGCCGACGGCGCCGCCGGTGGGCTTGCGCAGCAGGTGTACGCCAAAGCAGTCGGTGGCGAAGTTGTTGGAATAGCAGCAGTTGTTGATATAGACGGCTGCTGCGGTGTCGCCCATCGTGTCGGCAATGCTGTAGGTGTAGTCGGGGTAGTGCCAGCCGTGGATGGTGCCGTGGGCGGTGAAGCAGACCAGCCCCATGCCTTGGCGGAGGTGCGCCACTATCGGTTCCAGCTGGTGTTCCGAAGCGGGGTTGTGGTAACAGACGGTGTCTATCTCGGGATGCAGTGTCTTGAGGCACTGGCTGAGGTAGTGCACCTGACCGTTGGTGACAGTGGGTGCGGGTGCTAGGTTTTCTTTCCCCGCCACCAGCAGCGCGCGACGCAAGTAGTCGGCGGGCTGCGCCAGCTGTTCATAGGCCATTGTCTTGTCCAGTATGAGTTGCAGTTCCTCCGCATCGGCGGCGGGCAATCGTCCCACCACCGCCTCGGGATAGAAATCGCCCGTATATTCGCCGTAGTAGAGGTCGGTGTAATAATTCGTCAGCTCCGAGGAGGGCCGACGTTGTCCGGGGAAAGGAGCTATCAGGCTGGCGTCGCCCACCACCAGCACGTAGTCGGGGGCGCACAGCTGCAGGCGGGCATCGTCGTAGCGTTGCTGCAGCAGACTGTGGATGCTGTCGCAGTGCGACGCAGTCACGTATATCGTATCGATACGGAATCCCGTCTGTTGCTTCCATTGCAGAAAAGGCTGCAGTGTACTGGAAAACTGGGACGGCGCCACCACCCACAGCACCGGCGCGGCGGCGCCGGGCATCGTGTCGGTGCGATGGAAACGGTTGTGGTAGACGGGTCGGATGTTCTTGCTTGCCGCCCGGCGCGGCAGCGCCACGCCGTCTTTGGTGTATACACTGTCGGGATGCTGCCCCCACGAGGGCAGGGACAGCAGTAGCAGTGTCGCTATGGCAAACCAGTGGCGCATGGTGCGGATAACAATAGCACTTGCAAAGATAGTGAAAAAAAACGTATCTTTGCACAATTCAAACAGACGGCACAAGCCGTCGCTAAACCCGATTCATAACTCCTATCATGAAGTGCTCCATTCCCAAAGGAACGCGCGACTTTCTGCCCACCGAGATGGCGCGTCGCAACTATATCTTCGACACCATACGCCAGGTGTTCCGCAATTTTGCCTTTGAACCCATCGAGACCCCGTCGCTGGAGAACCTCTCCACGCTGATGGGCAAATATGGCGAGGAGGGCGACAAACTCCTCTTCAAGGTACTCAATTCGGGCGATTTCATGCGCGATGTCGACTTCTCGCAGGACTACCACAAGGTGGCGCCGCAGATTTGCGAGCGGGGTCTGCGCTACGACCTCACGGTGCCCTTTGCCCGCTTTGTGGTGCAGCACCGCGACGAGATAGCGTTCCCGTTCCGCCGCTACCAACTGCAGCCCGTGTGGCGTGCCGACCGGCCCCAGAAGGGCCGCTACCGCGAGTTCTACCAGTGCGACGCCGATATGATAGGCAGCCCGTCGCTGCTCAACGAGCTGGAGCTGGTGCAGATGATCGACGAGGTGTTCCGTCGTCTCGACATCGCCGTCACCGTCAAAATCAACAATCGCAAGATTCTCGCCGGTATCGCCAACATGATCGGTGCCCCCGACAAGCTGGTGGACATCACCGTGGCCATCGACAAACTGGACAAGATCGGTCTCGACCAGGTGCGTGCCGAGCTGCGTGAGCGCGGACTCAACGACGGTCAGATTGCCGCCCTCGACCCCATCTTCTCGCTCACCGGCAGTGCCGACGACAAGCTGGCGCGGATGCGCACGCTGTTCGACGGCGATGCCGTGGGACTGGCTGGCGTCGACGAGCTGACGGCCCTGTTCGGCTACATCCGCGACGCCGCCATACAGTGCAACGTGGAGATGGACCTCACCCTGGCGCGCGGCCTCAACTACTACACGGGTGCCATCTTCGAGGTGAAGGCCCACAACGTGCAGATAGGCAGCATCTGCGGCGGCGGCCGTTACGACAACCTGACGGGCATTTTCGGCATGCCCGACGTCAGCGGTGTCGGTATCTCCTTCGGCGCAGACCGCATCTACGACGTGATGACCGAGCTGGGCAAATTCCCCGCCAACCTGTCGCAGTCGGCACAGGTACTCTTCATCAACTTCGGTCCGCGTGAGCAGGTCTACTGCGTGCAGGCCGCGGCACGGCTGCGTGCGGCCGGCGTGGCGACACTCATCTACCCCGACGCCGCCAAGATGAAGAAGCAGATGGAGTTTGCCAACCGCAAACAGATCCCCTTTGTCGTCTTTGTGGGCGACAACGAGATAGCCACCGACAGTCTCACCGTCAAGAATATGCAGACGGGCGAGCAGCAGACGCTGCCGATGGATCAGGCGGTGGGCATGTTGGCAGAGATGCGCTGCTGAAAAAAGATATTCTCTTTTACCCTGTTGCGCAGGGTGGCATCGAAGTTGTCATCTTGGTTGTCCGTGATGACCATGCGGATGGGGATGCTGTAGACCGGTGTGCCTGCAAAGGCGTCGCGAAGGTCTTCGTTCTGTAGTTTGATGGCATCTTTCTCCGTGACCAGCACGATACGGTTGCTGGACTTCATCTGCTCGAAACGGTTACGGATTTTTGTCACATCTTCCACGGTGTAGTGGTGGTGGTCTTCGAAAACCATGGGCACCACCTTGCAGTGCTGTTTGACGTGCTGCGTTAGCTCGCCGGGATGGGCGATGCCGGAGACCAGCAGCACCTGTGCCACCGTATCCAGCTCGACGGTGCGCGGGTTGTCGTCGTCATACACGGCGGTGGGGGTGTCGTATTGGATATGGCTGAAATAGAGTCGCTGGTAGGACTGCACATTCAGTTTCTGCCGCATGTTGTGCAGCACCATAGGGTGGAAATTCTCGGGCGACTTGGTGACCACGATGATGTGTGCCCGTCGGTAGGCTTTGCGGTATTCGCGCAGGTTGCCGAACGGCAGCACGTGGTCGTCGAAGAAGGGGTTGTTGAACTCGGTGAGCAGGATGTTTACCGTCGGTTTGATATAGCGGTGCTGGTATACGTCGTCCAGCACGATAAGCTGCGGCGGTTCCTCACTCTGCAGCAGCTGGCGCACACCTTCGACACGTTTCTCGCACACCGCCACCTTGACGTTGGGGAATTTCTTGGCCACCATGGTGGGCTCGTCGCCCAGCAGGCCGGTGTCGTTGTCGCCGTTGTAGGCCACAAAGCCTGTGGTGTTACGGCGATAGCCGCGGCTCAGCACTGCCGTGCTGTAGTCGTCGCCCAACAGGCGCAGCAGGTATTCCACCATGGGTGTCTTGCCGGTGCCGCCGCAGGCCAGGTTGCCTACGCCGATGGTGGTGACGGGCATGGTGGTCTCTTTCAGCACACCAATGGAGAACAGCAGGTTGCGTATCCATACGCCCACGCCGTACCATATAGTCAGCGGCCACAGCAGCCAGGCTATCGTTTTTCGTGTCGTGCTCATCGTGAGAAGGTTTTGTCTTGTGCTTAATGCCGTACAAAAATACAAGTTTTTTATAAAACAGAAGGCGTGGATCTGCAAATCCACGCCTTCTGTTTTATAAGTAGACAATCGCCCTGCTATTTCTCGAAATAGCGTTTCAGCAGTCCGTCGAGGGCTTTGCCGTGACGGGCTTCGTCGCGGGCCATCTCGTGGACGGTGTCGTGGATGGCGTCGAGGTTGAGGGCCTTGGCACGTTTGGCCAGGTCGGTCTTGCCGGCGGTGGCGCCGTATTCGGCTTCAACACGCATCTTCAGGTTCTCCTTGGTGCTGTCGGTCAACACTTCGCCCAGCAGCTCGGCAAATTTGGCGGCGTGATCAGCCTCCTCGAAGGCGGCTTTCTCCCAGTAGAGACCAATTTCGGGATAGCCCTCGCGGTGTGCCACACGGGCCATGGCCAGGTACATGCCCACCTCTTTGCATTCGCTTTCGAAGTTGGCGCGGAGGTCCATCTTGATGTCTTCGGGGGCGTCCTTGGCCACGCCGACGATATGCTCGGCAGCCCAGGTCTTGATGTCTTCTCTCACTTCCTGCATAGCTTTGCCACAGATGGGGCATTTCTCGGGCATCGTGTCGCCCTCATAGACGTAACCGCACACGGGGCAGATAAATTTCTTACTCATAATGAATGGTTGTTTTGTTTGGGATTAATAGATTATTTGATTAGTTTTAATATGGTTTCAACAAAGACGTGGGTTGGTTCGGATAGTGATAGAGCCTCGGCTTCACTGATGTCATAAAAACAGTTGTAGTCTGCTTTCTGCCTCAGCTGCATCATACGCGAAAGGAAGCTGCCGTGTTGTATATCGATAATTCCGGGCTTTACAAAATGGAGGCTGAATTGTGCAATCATACCTTTGTGTGTCGTACCACTAATCTCACGGCAGACAAACAATGCTTGTACAGCATGGTAGCATGCATAGTATTGACGGTTTGCCGCCAAATCCCAATGACCGAGTGAAAGCATCTCGTCAGCTTGGGCGAGATGGTGACGCGCTCTTTCTGTTTCGCGTTGCACGAGGGTTTGTCTTTGTTCGGGAGTCATTGTTGCAGCAAGTTTATTCCATCAGCAACGACATTTTCATAAAATGGAGTTGCGCGGTAGTTCTGCCATTCGGTGGCGGTGTATAGGATGGGATTGATTTCTGCATCCATTTCGCAACCGAGGAGCACAAGAGGGTAAGCTATAGTATCGTAGTCCGTTTGAGTGAGCGTATCCTTGTCGAGAATCCAAAGGATATCCCAATCAGAATCCTTTCGAGCAGTCCCTCTCGCCCTTGAACCGTATAGGATGGCAATGCTATGAGGAGGCGCCATTCTCCTTACGGCGTCACGGATAGAGGTTATTTTTTGTTGGTCGCTCATTTTTTTTCTTGTCAAATTTAGGTGCTAAGATACAAATTTTTTTTGAAATGGAATGCGTAATCTGTCCATTTGGACTTTTTTATCACCTTTACTTCTTTACTATCTTGTGGTGGGAGCTGTTGGTGGGGGTGGTTAACTGGATGTAGTAGACTCCCGTCGGATACTGCGACAGCGGGACGCTATTGCCCTGCATCTGGATGGGCAGCAGGCGGCCGTCGGTGGTGTAGAGGCTCACCGACACGACGGGTTCGTTTGTGGTGCTGATGTACACATCGCCTTGCGTCGGGTTGGGATAGACGCCGCAGGCTACAGACGCTGCCCCTTCGATGCCTTCCTGGTGGACGGTCAACAGCTGGGTGACGGGGGCGGCGGGGTAGTGCCCGCTGTTTCGGATTTGTAAATCCGAAACATTTTCCTATGTTTTTTAGTCTCTGCAACCTAAATACTCTGTTACCAGTTCGGATATGGTGTATTGGTGGTTCCTGTTGGGTGCCTAAAGGATTAGGAGTAAATCTGCCATAGCTTGCGGAATATAAACATCCCGTCGTTTTCATCTGAAAACGACGGGATGTTTATATTGTGGAAATAGCGTCGGATCAGTCGAGCACCAGGCTGGGGGCGCTGTAGGTGCGGGCGGCGAGCTCCTGGTTGAGCATGTAGAGGCTCTTGGGGTCGCTGCCGAACAGCTCCATCTTGGTGATCATGTCGCGGGCGTTGGTCTCCTCCTCGCCCTGCTCCTTGACGAACCAGTCGAGGAACTGCATGGTGCGGAAGTCCTTCACCTTGTAGGCGGCATCGTAGATAGTGTGGATGCTGGCAGTGACATACTCCTCGTGCTCCAGACCGGCTTTCAGCACGTCCATGTCCTTCTTGAACTTCTTGTCGGGCTTGGCGATGGCACCGAGGGTTACTTTGCAGTCGTTGTTCTGCATGTACTGATAGAACAGCATGGCGTGGTCGCGCTCTTCCTGGGCCTGGATCATGTACCAGTTGGCGAAGCCGTTGAGGCCGCGGGCCTGGAAGTAGTTGTTCATGTCGAGGTACAGATAGGCGGAGTACAGCTCTTTATTG
>JAFSYK010000001.1 GCA_017449975.1 Bacteroidales bacterium | reverse complement strand
GTCATGGCATGAATCTTCACGTAGTCGATGTTGTTGTTCAGCTGGAAGATGAGCGCGGCGTAGCGGTCGGGCTCGCTGTCGGTGACGGCGAAGGCGTTGAGCAGCAGGATGAGCGCGCGGTACTCGGGATAGACGGCCTCGCGTTCATCCGCACTACGGGCGCGTCTTTTACTTGTTCGGGTATCTGTATCATGTTTCTTCTCGTTTTTTTTAGTTTGTACTGAATTATGAAATCTGTAATGGCGTTGACTGCGGTCAATTCCCCCTCCACGGTTGCGAGAGACTGTTGATTGCGGTCAATTCCTTCTCGCGCTTTGCGAGAGGCTTTTGATTGCGGTCAATTCCTTCCCGCACGTTGCGGGACGCTTCTGATTGCAGTCAATTCCTTCTCGCACGTTGCGGGACGCTGCTGACTCTAATCAGCGTTTGTCTCGCTTCTGCGAGCCCCTGCCGACCGCAGTCATTCCCATCCGGGCGGAGGGCGCGAGTCTTGTTGGGGGTTCTTGCGTCCCTTCGGTAGCAAGCGACCAGAGGTCGAGCGCGACATTCCGTTCATATTCGCTCTTGATTTCGTTTTTTTTACATAAAAGGAACCGTCCCTTTTGTGTTATTGCCTCACGTACTCCATTGCCGGAGCATCAGGTGGCGAGTAAATCGCCTTTTTCTCCATTGCCAGAGCCCCCGGCACTGCTCTGTCTGGGGCGATAGAGAGGAGGGCGGCGCCGTCCGCGCCGTAGCTTCCGGGGCCGCCCTCCTTGGGTATTATCCATTGCCGCTGTCGCGGCTAAAATAGATAAATAGGAAAAAAACTAAAAGCCGAGGACTGGCCTGAGCTTGTTGTCGATGCTCTTAGAGTCGGTGCTCCAATAACTGCTGTAGAAGATATAACCTTTGTCGTCGAGGATATCGTGCTCCGTAGCAGACCAATAGTAGCTAGACATGCCCGTGCCGCTGACACCTGTGGTGATGTAGGCATTCACGTTAGCATCGTAGGAATTGTTCTTAGCCGAGCCGAGGTTTTTGAATATCGCCTCGTAGTCGCTCTTCTGCGCCACGGCCCAGTTCGACACGGTGGTCTCACCCAGCGTGATGTAGCTTGTCAGGTTGGCGCCGCGGGCGGCATCGTCGGGCAGCACCTTCAGCGTGGTGCCTGCGTAAGAGGCAGAAGCCCAGCCGCTGATGGTGTTCCACGACTGGGACGTAGCGTTCTGCAGGGCGAGAATCAGTCCGTGGCCGGTCTCCGTCACCTTGCCGAGGATGCCCACGGCGGTCTTGCCTGCGGGGGCGGCGGTCTTCGCAGGATATACGTTACCGTCAGAGCATACCACGCTGCCCACATAATCGGCTGTCACTGCGCTGAGGGCGATGGGGTATGTGGGGCCAGCCGCCTGCTTCGTCATCTTCACCGTAATCTCGTAGTACTGGCCATTGGTGAACGATACGCCTGTCTTCTCGTAGGTGTAGGTGTCGTCGCCCACGGTGGCGGTCAGCGTGACGGTCTGGCCCGTGAAGCCGGGGATGGCGGCGTAGATTTCGCTGGTCTCCGAGGCGGGGTTGATGGTGTAGTCGGTGGTGCCGTCGTTGATGACGAGCTGCGAGGCGCTCAGCGATGTCGTGCCGTCGGTCTTGTCGATGAGCGTGAACTTCACGATGGCCTGCTGGTTCGTGAACGTGGTCGTGGCTTCCTCGGGAATGATGTTGCCCGTGGCCGACACATCGGCGACCGTCACCGTAGCCGTGGCGTAGTCGTACTTGGCGGCGATGTCGGCCAGCGTACCCACTTGTCCGCTGTAGTCCCTTTCGCCGCTGCGGGGGAACTGCAGGGTCAGCACGTCACTGGATGCGGGCGTGATGCCCGTGAGCGTGCCCTTTAGCGTGGCGGTGGCGCCGTCGGCCTGCGGTTTCAGCGAGCCCGTGGCCCAGTCAGAGCCTTTCTTCACATATACGTTCTCCGTAGTGGCCCACGTGGCGTTGAGCGTCGAGCCGCTGAGCGTGAGTGCGCGGGTGGCGGCGTCGCCGTCCTTTGAGGCCTGGACGGTCATGGTGTACTTACCCGTCGGGTTGGCGGGCTGCTCGCTGCTGATGTTGTCGTCGCTGGAGCAGGCGGTAAACACTGCGGCCGATGCCATGAGCAGGGCGGCCATTGACAGGATATTCTTCTTCATAGTCGTGTCCTCCTTACTCCCAATCTTCTTCTTGCGCTTCACCATAGCCCGAGCGCATGGACTGTACTCCGCTGCCTGCCATGAGGTGCGTCTGCTGTTGCAACTTGACGATGTTCATCGTCGGTTTCTGATAAAGTTTCTTCTTCATAATTAAAACTTTGTTTTTGTTTGTGTAAAATAAAATG
>JAFSYK010000022.1 GCA_017449975.1 Bacteroidales bacterium | reverse complement strand
TTTTATTATGGACATGGGCGAGCAGATTTTTTGCCTTTCCGATGGAACAATGGGGTTCCATTGTGACTGAGGAAAGGTGAAAATGATGCCGTTCATGTACTTTAAGAAAAACATTGAATTAAATTTAAACAGCTTCTTATTTTTTCAAACAGATCTGCAATTCATCCAGCTGCTCCTGGGCGATGGGAGCGGGGCTGCCACTCATCACATCGCGTCCACTGTTGTTCTTGGGGAAAGCGATGAAGTCGCGGATGCTGTCGGCGCCACCGAAGAGCGAGCAGAGGCGGTCGAAGCCGAAGGCGAGACCGGCGTGCGGCGGCGCGCCATAGGTGAAGGCATCCATCAGGAAGCCAAACTGGGCGGCGGCACTCTCGTCGGTGAAGCCCAAGGTGTGGAACATCTTATTCTGAAGGATACGGTCGTGGATACGGATGGAGCCACCGCCCACCTCGACACCGTTGATGACCATGTCGTAGGCATTGGCGCGGATGTCGCCCCAGCGGCTCTGGTCGTCGAGCAGCGGCTCGTCCTCGGACTTGGGAGCCGTGAAGGGATGGTGCATGGCGTAGTAGCGCTGCGTCTCGTCGTCCCATTCCAGCAGCGGGAAGTCGACCACCCACAGCGGCGCGTAGACATCGGGGTTGCGCAGTCCCAGCTGGGACGCCACCTCGAGACGCAGGGCGCAGAGCTGCACGCGGGTCTTCATGGCGGGACCGCAAAGGAGCAGCATAAGGTCGCCAGGCTTGGCATTGAACTTGTCGGCGATGGTCTTTAGCACCTCGGGTGTGTAGAACTTGTCCACGCTGGATTTAAACGTCCCGTCGGCGTTGTATTTGATATAAACCATGCCACCGGCACCCACCTGCGGACGTTTGACGAAATCAGTCAGCGCGTCGAGCTGCTTGCGGGTGTACTCGGCGCAACCTTCGGCATTGATACCCACAACCAACTCGGCGCTGTCGAAAAGGCCGAAGCCGTGGCCTTTCACCACATCGTTGACCTCGACAAACTGCATGCCGAAGCGGACATCGGGCTTGTCGGAACCGTAGAGCCGCATGGCGTCGTGCCACGTCATGCGCGGGAACTGGTTCCCAAATTGTGAATTGTGAATTTTGAATTTTGAATAGGCTGACGCATCATTAAAATCAATGCCTTTCACCTCCTTGAAAAGGTGCTTGACCAGGCCTTCGAACATCTGCAGCACATCCTCCTGTTCGACAAACGACATCTCGCAGTCGATCTGCGTGAACTCGGGCTGACGATCGGCACGCAGGTCCTCGTCGCGGAAGCAGCGCACAATCTGGAAGTAGCGATCCATGCCCGCCACCATGAGCAGCTGCTTGTACTGCTGCGGACTCTGCGGCAAGGCGTAGAACTCGCCGGGGTTCATGCGGCTGGGCACCACGAAGTCGCGCGCGCCTTCCGGCGTGGACTTGATGAGCATGGGGGTCTCTATCTCGAGAAACTGCTCGGCGCTGAGGTAGTTGCGCACCAGCATAGCCATGCGGTGACGCAGCTCGAGGTTGCGACGCACAGGATTGCGACGGATGTCGAGGTAGCGGTAGCGCATGCGGAGGTCGTCGCCGCCGTCGCTCTGGTCCTCGATGGTGAAGGGAGGCGTCTGGGCCTCGTTGAGGATATTCAGTTCGGAAACCTCGATTTCTATCTCTCCAGTGGGAATCTTCGTATTCTTCGAGCTACGCTCGATGACCTTGCCGGTCACCTGAATGACATATTCGCGTCCCAGTTTGCGGGCCTGCTCGCAGAGCGGTGCGTTGGTCTCCATGTTGAAAGCCAACTGCGTGATGCCATAGCGGTCGCGCAGGTCGATAAAAGTCATGCCGCCGAGGTCGCGCGAGCGCTGCACCCATCCGGCGAGGGTAACGGTCTGTCCCACATAGGCGAGGCGGAGCTCGCCGCAAGTATTAGTCCTGTACATATATTATTGTATTATATTATTCTTTATAACCTCATAACAAACGCAAACCGCCGCGCTTTATTGCACGGCGGTCGCATTTTTTTACAATACGTTACGGTTACTTCTTGATGTACTCCATCACGCCGGGATGACCGCCGTGGCCGAAGATTACCTCCTCGCCCCGGTCAACCTTCAGCGTATTGCCCGCAATCTCGAAGGTGAACGCGAACTCCTTGTCAGGCTCTTGGCTCATGTCCGGCTCGCTGTAGGTGAACTCGCTGTCCTCCGACTCCATTATTCCGTTGTAATAGAGCTTGAGATGGAGGTTGGCGCCGTCGATGGTGTAAGGGCCAGTCATGCTCTTGCCGTAGTGCCACGTGCTGCCATCGGCATAGGTGTCGTAGCATGTGAACTGCACCGTCGCCGTGCCGTCGGCCTTGAACGACATGGTCTCCGTGTAATAGCGGATACCTTCAAACGAGGTCTCGTGATACTCCCACGTTCCCACGATGGGTGAAGTTTGGTTGTTCTCGTTCTCGTTGCTATTGTTGTCATCCTTGCCGCAGGCAGCGAACATCATCGCGGCTGCCGCAACGAACATCATAAGGAATCTTGTTGTCTTCATTGTTTGCAAAAATTTATTATTAATCATAAATCACTTCTGTCCACTCCGAGGCGGGGACGTAGATGTGGAAGGCCACCGTGGTGCCGTTCTCCAGCGTGCCGCTCATCCTCATTCGGAAGGCATTGTCATCCTTCTCTATGGTCACCGCGCCGCTGGTGTAGGTACTATGGCTGCCGAAGCTGGTGATATTGTCCACCTCGGACGTCAGGCCGAAGAACACGCCACCGCCGTTGGTAATATCATATGTGCCATTGCCAGGATTATCAGAGATAATGTGGAAGATAGGCATGTTATTGTCCAGTGTCTCTACCGCGTAGGCATCAATATACACACGTCCGCTCTGCTCATACCTATAGGTACTTGTCATCTGGAACAGCTTGCCGTTGTAGAGCAGCGTATTCTCGGTGGCCTCAGTCGGAGTGTTGTTGTTCACGTTCTCGTTGTTATTGTCTTCTTTGCCACAACCGGCAAACATCATCGCGGCCGCCGCCACGAACATCATGAGGAATCTTGTAGTTTTCATAGTGTTATTTGTTTTTGTAAATAATGGCACAAAGATAGCGAGAGCTATTGGCATGGCAGAAAGAAAACGACTGACAAATTGTAAATTGTCAGTCGTTTTCTAATTTGTCAGTCCTCTCTTTAATGCTGCTTATCTCTGTCCTTCAAGCTCTTCCATTCCTTTGGAGTCATGTCCGTGGCGGACTTGAAAGCACGGAAGAAAGAGCGTTCATTGGCGAAACCCGACTCCAACCCAACAGCGGAAATCTTCAATTCAGGGGTTTTCAACAGCAACTTTTTGGCGTGCTGCAGACGGTAGTCATTCACATACTGGCTGAAGGAGCAGCCCTGATAACTGTTGATGCATACCGAAACAGCATTGCGAGATACCCCTAGGGCATCGGCCACGTCGCCGACCTTCAGTTCGGGGTTCAAATACAGCCGTTCATTCTCCATCAGTCCGCTGATGCGGTCCATCAGTTCGTCGGTGGCACTGTCGGACGGCTCCTTGTCGACAGGATTATCCTGTTGAGCCGAGGCAGTGGGTATACACGGGGGTACACCCCTACGATATTTCACCGCCACAACGGCGACCGTCGCAAGAAGCAGCAGACCCCCGAGAATCCACCAGAGGCTTTTCGCATGAGACGTACTTGCCAACAACGCATCCTGCTCGTCGCTCATTTTCAACAGCCACACCGACGACAAGAGAGAGAAATTATTGTCGATGTAGCCTCCAACCACCACCAGATTGCCGTCGGGGGTCAGCACAGGGGTCACGTCTCCAAACTCAGGTAACGGGTCGCTGTGATAAAAGGTGATGGATGCCGGGCACTTGTCGTATTCCACTGCCACCACATAGACACGCGCCGTGCTGTCGGTGCCCACCAGGTAGGCTCGCTGCGCCATGCGGTCAGCCACGGCCACACGGTCGTATCGTATGCGCCCCCAGCCCCATTCTGTCGGCACAGGACACGTGGTGGGCAGCAGGGAAAATACAGTATCACGGATATGGATGAACCCTGTCTCGCCCTCGCCATTCTGTACCGCAATGAGATAGGAGTAGTCACCCGTCTCTTTGTCACCTATGAAAGAACTGATGCAGTGGCTATTCTGATCGCTTATTATTGGCATCCAGTCCCTCAGCAGCGGCACACGGAACGGGGCCCCCTGCAAACGCGACACCGTGTCGCATGGTTGAAATCCTTCCTCCCGCCACACGGCGCCGAACACCATAACCTCCTCTTCACCAATAGGCAAGACGTATGGCATCGGGCGCCAGATATCCACATCCTTCACAAATCTTAACGCCCTACCCCCGTCGAATATCTCGATGGCATCGTTGCCCTGATGGTTGCCCGTAATGACCACCTCGCCATTCGGCAGTTCAACTCCCTGTGAAAAAGCCCTATTGCGGTCAAGACAACCAAAACCCTCAAACGTATGCGTAGCGGGATAGTACAACTCCACCTCGTAGGTCTGGCCGATGCCAAGGTTCTTCTCGTGACCTCCAGCCAGCAGCACCCACTGTCCTTCATCGAGGACAATCGCCATGCCGTCGTCGTGGGAATAGACAGTGTTGAGGAGGTGCCACGAGCCGTCCTTATAGTACTCGGCAGTGGGCGTACGCACAAACCCTGAAGTGTGCCCACCCACCACAGTCAACTCGTTTCCTGCATAAAACACATTGTGACCAAAACGCGGCAGAATAAGGTCAGGCAGGCGTTCCACAATCAGTTTCTCCTGCCTCATGGACGTATCCGCCATCGGCTGCCCCGCCGAGGTCAACACGGATGCTAATAGTAGTATCAGCAGTATGTGTTTCATTCTGCAGGGACCACTTCGGGGGTCACCTCGACAACAGCAGCCACCGTGTCGGCCGGGATCTCGGCGGCAGGAGCCTCTTCGATCAGCTCTTCCTCAACAGGCGTTGCGTCCTCTTTCTGCCACGGCAGACTCTTGGTGAAGAAGAGGATGGCGAAGACGACGACCAGCACGGCGAGAATGCCATAGAGCCACTTGCGCCACGTGGGCGTCTTCTTGTCGGCGAAGGGGTCGTCGAGCACCAGCTTCGGATACTGTGCCAGACCGGTGAGGGTGGCGCCGAAGCGCACGTTGACCTTTATCTTGGAGTTGACGGCCCAGCCGTTGGCGTTGAGCACAGGACCCAAGTTGCGTTTGCGCAGCTTGATCCAAGCCAGGAACATCGACGGACCCGAGACGATGATTACCGCCGCGGCGATGAGCAGGATAATGTTGTACCACTTGGTTACAACAAAGCCCCCCAACGTAGCCAGCACACCACCGATGGCGCCCAACGCCAAGCCGATGGCAGCAAAGATACCGGCAAACTTGGCGATGTCGAACACCTGGGCTTTCTTCTCGTTGGCTTTGGCATCGGCACCTTCGGGCTTGGCCGTAAGGTCGTTGGTGGCGGCATCGGCCTTGGAGGTCATATCCTCGAACTGTTTGTTCTCCTTGTCGGCAGCCGACTTGGTGATCTTCTCGGACACCCAGTTGCCGAATTTACGGTAGGGACTCCAGAAGGCCTGACGGATGCTGATGGGGTTGTCGACAATCTTGGTGATGGTGGCATCCCAGTCCTGTCCGTTGCGGTCGTAGAACAGGGCATTCTTGCCCACACGGAGGTCGTCGACGTCGCCGTCGGTGAGCACCGCCACAATGTCCATGGTGGCGTTCTTCACCTTGGAGGTGCAGTTGCAATAGATGAGGTACATGCCACTGAGGCTCGCCATGGTGTCGGCATGCTTCGACATGTCGGCCACGCGCAGACAGAGCTCGCAGCAACGCTGGTCGACATAGAGCTTACCAGCCTGGAAGATGGCTTTATGGTCGGTCGAATAGAAGTCAGACATAATGACATAGTTGTGCAGCAGGCGGTAGAAATCGCGATGCAGGAACAACAGTTTCTCGATGGGTGTGCTCACCGCCAGTTCGGCTGCCAGCGCCTCGTCCAACGCCTTCTGATGTTCCGCGGCCGCCTCGGCCTTGGCCTTGCTGTAGGCCTCCAGCTTGTCGCGCAGCTCACACCACTGCGCCTCGCTGAGGGTAGTGGCATTTGCAATCTGCGCATCGGCCATAGTCTGGCGCAGCTTGTCGACGGCGGCCTGCCAGACCGGGTTGATGTTGCCATCGAGATGCAGCACATCCTCCTTGTCGGCACGTGCCAACGGATAGGTGGCCAACTCGTCGGCGCAGGCGGCAAGGTTGTTTTGGCTGATGGTGCCGAGGCGTTCCACCGACATATCGAGCACAGCGGCGCTGCCTTCGTCGTAGCGCACAAGGCGGCAACGGAGGAAATGGTCGTTGATTTTGTCGCGCAGCGCCTCCACCGCTTCGACAAGGGCATCGGTATGCTCGCCGTAGGGCTGTTCGACAGCGGCAGGACCCCGCGATTCGAAGTCGGCACGGATGCGCTCGTCGACAATCTTGCGGTATTCGTCGAGGTCGGCAATGGTCAGCGTATTGCACGATTTCTCCAATGTTTCGAGGATATGCTTCGCCATCTCGCGCAATTCCTTGCCATCGACATCTTCAATGTTGATGTCGGCCAGTGCCAACTCGGCGGCACCCTGAAGCAGCAGATTGGCGTCGACCAACACACGGCACAGCCACTGGGCGGCGGCTATCACCTCCTGCACACGGATACGGCCGTCATGGTCGCTGTCCATCAGCGACAAGGTACGCTCGTCAAACTCCAGTCCTTTGACAGGACAACTGAGGACGGTCCACATCTTCTCATCCAACTCGCCCAGATGGGCAATGTCGTCGCCGCTCTCGATACTGACGCGTGTAACACCACCAATGGAGCAATACTTCCAATCGTAACCAGCCTTCACAATGGGCAGAATCTTGGCCAATTTCTGTTTCATATTATCTTAATTGTTTGATTGATTTTCAGAGATTGTTTTTTCGTTATTTCGATTAAACGATTAAACGATTAAACGACTAAACGATTTAGCAATTAAACGACTAAGCGTGACCTTTGTTCCTATATAATATTCTTTCTTCTCAGGTACGACATCAGTCGCAGCGAGGTACATGCCGTGAAGAAGTAGACACCTGTCTGCGCCCACAGCAGGCGATACTCGAAGGCCACCTCGGAGAGGTGCGCCCCCATGGCGTTGATGCGGATAAATCCCTGCACGCCCGGTGTCGACGGGAAGAGATAGGAGAACCAACGCCACACGGTGGGCATATTGCTCTGCGGCCATACGGTTCCCGACAGGAACAGCAGTATAATGCTGAAGAAAATACAGGTAACGATGATAGTGTCGCGCTCGCGGAAGAAGCCTGCCATCGTGATGCTGAAGAAGATGGTCGCCAGCATGAAGGGCAGCAGAAAACCCACCAGCGTGCCGATGGCACCGATGTGTGGGAATCCGAAGACACGCGGCAACACAAAAAGGTCGATAAAGACCACGGGGATATACATCATCAGATAGGCCAGCGAGCGACCGAACATGATACGCACCGTGGCCCCGCGACGCAGACGCAACGGGATGGCGGCGAAATGCCGCTTCTCGCGGGCGGTACCGAACAGCACGCCGATACCCAGGAACAGCGTCTGATGGATTACCAGCACCAGCAGGGGCGGCACCAAGAAACTGGTGAAGCCACCCGGCGCACTGAACAGTTTGACATCCTCGTAGCCGATAGGGGTCACCTGACCCTCGGCATCGGCCTCGGTGAGTCCCTGCATCTCGCAGCGCTGCATCTCGATGAACTTCATCTCGTCGACAAGCACATTGCTGGCACCCGTCATCACACTTCGGTAGTAGAGGAAGGTGCTCATGTCGCAGAAGAGACAGGCACGCGCCGTCTCGATGCGGGCGATGCGGGTGCCGTAGTCGCGCGGGAAAAGCACGATGGCGTGTACCTTGTGGCTCCGCATGAGCCGTTTCGCCTCCTCCATGGTACAGCAGCGATATTCCACCTCCAACTCGGGTGTGGCGTCGAGCTTGTGGATAAAGCGATGGCTGGCCTCGCTGTTCGACTCGTCGACGACAGCCACCGGTATATTGAGCACCATCTCGGAATGGTAGACGGCGGCAAAGATGAACGGATAGAGCAGCGTGGCCACAAAAAAGAGCAGCAGCACGCCTGCGTCGTGAAACACATAGCGCACCTCGTTGGCAAAGACTTCCCAGATGTCGATAAGATGATGCAGCAGTTTGTTCATTGGACGTCGACATTTACGGGTGAGACTTCTTGCGAAACGCTGACACGCAGACGGCGTGTCTCGCGCGACAGGAGGACGATGCCCACCATACCCAACAGCAGGAACACCATGAACCCCAACAGCGAAGTCCAGTAGTAGGCGATACCGTTGCCATAGAGGGCGATATCGACATAGGAGAGGTAGTAGTGGCGTAGCGGGAAGAGGTAGGACACCGACTGTAAGAAGGGCGGCATATTGGTGGCGGGATAGGAGAATCCCGACATGGTGAACGACAGCATGCCGTAGATGGCGCCCACCGAGATGGCCAGGTGCTGTTCGGGGATGAGTGACGCCAGGAACACGCCCATGGCCTGTTGTGACAGCACCATCAACACCACCATCAGCGACAGCATGACCGACGAACCCAAAAGGGTGAAATGGGCATAACGGAAGAGGATAATGTTGCCCAGAATGCCCAGCAGCGAAAACCACAACGTGTAGGGCAGCAATTTGGCCACCACCGCCGCGGTCACATTGCCCTGCGCCGTACGCATCCAGTCGGCCATGGTGCGCCGTTTGCGCTCGTCGCTCACCAGATAGATGGTGAAAAGCAACACCATGACACCCAAGATACCGGGCAGCACGGTGGTCAGCACGTAAGGCATATAGCTGGTTTCTGCATTGCTGATAGTGTGGGTGTCCAGTTCGACAGGCTGGATGATACCCATCACCTGCTTCTCGGGGTAGCCCTTCTTGCGCAGCACCTCGCGCTGCACGGCCGCCGCCGCCAGCTTACCGATGGTGGCCAGGCTCTTGTAGCTGAACGACCCCGGCATCAGGTAGGCGTTGCTGGCATAGAGGCTCACCTTCGGCGCCTTGAAAGCCAGCACGTCGGCATAGATATCTTTGGGTATCTCGTAGAAGGCGAAAATCTCCTGTCGCTGCATGGCGGCACGGGCCTGCGCATGATTCTGATACACGGCGACGACATGCACGCCCTGCGTGGCCTCTATCTCATGGCAGAGACGGCGCGAAAGGTAGCTGCCGTCCTGATCGACGATGGCAACGGGCAGCTTGGCCGGCTGTCCTTCGGTCATCAATGTGAGGAAGAACAGGTAGCTGAATGCCAGACCCAGCGTCAGCAGCACCACATAGCGTGGCCGCCGCGCCAAGTAGCGCAACTCGCGTCGCCAAGTATTGACAAATGAAGCGTTCAAAATGCTGGAATTCGTAATTACGTTGTCTCGTTATAACGAAATATCATTATTCATCTTACCGGTCCTTGATGATGGCCGTCATGCCGGCACGGGCGCCCTCGATGGGCTCTACCGGCACCAGTTTCAAGTCGAAACTCTTGACATCGTACTGACCGTTGATCTTGGTGGCACGCCAGGTGGCATAGGAGGCCATCGCGCGCATATAGGTGACGCGCGCCGTATAGGTCTGCTCACCCAATGCGGGGATATTGATCTGCACCTCGGTGCCGACAGCCAAATCTTTCAGCATATCTTCGCGCACGCTGAAGGTGAACCACATATCGGTGTTGTCGAGGATGGACATCACGGGCGAGCCGGTGCCCACCAGTTCGGTGACTTTGGGGTAGATCTCCGCCACCTCGCCGTCGCACGGCGCCAGCAGGTAACGGGCGTTGATATAGGACTGCACCTCCTGCACTGCACCGCTGGCTTGCGCCACCAGGGCCTTGGCAGCCTGCTTGTCCTCACCCTGCGCACCCTCCAACGCCAGGTCGTACTGCGTCTTGGCGGCGTTGGCGGTAGCCACGGCGGCACGGTACTGAGCATCCACCTCGTCGAACTTCTGCGCAGAGACAACCTTTTTCTCATACAGCTGCTTGACACGGTCGTAGGACTTCTTGGCGATGTCGACACCCACCAAGGCTTTCTGCCACATCTCGTAGGCGGCGGCAATCTGCTGCTGACGGGCACCCGCCTCGGCTTTGTTGCTCTGTGCTGTGGCGGCGGAACGGGCGGCACGTGCCTGCTCCATCTTGGCGTCGACCTCGGGGCTGTTGATGTGGGCCAGCGTGTCGCCGGCACGCACATGGTCACCCTCGTGGACATAGATTTTGTCGATACGACCCGGCACCTTGTTGGCCACACGGTATTCCGTCACCGCCACCTCGCCCATGAGCAGCTCGCGCTCGGGGGGCAGGAAAAAGATGCCGACGAGACCCACAATGAGGATGATGCCCACCAGCACCATCAAGCCAAACATCAAGGTCTTGGTGTTGCTGTCCAGGATTGTGGTCACAGGATGCTGCTCGTTAGTTTCCATGCTGTTGTTTTTAGCATTTTCAGTAGTCATATCTTTGATAGTTTGCTTTTTCTGATTTTGGTTGGATAGGACTAATTGGTCTAATTAGTTTTTGTTCCCATTATTTCATTCTTTCTCCCAGGGCTTGACGGAGGTAGAGGTAATCCATCTGCACCTCGATGCGGGCGTCGAGCAGTTCGGAGCCGGCCTGCTGCCACGCCGTCTGCGCCATCAACAGGTCGCTGCTGCTGATCAAGCCAGCGGCGAAGGAGTCCTGCGCCAGTCGCAGGTTCTCCTCGGCCTCGTCCATATTGCTGGTGGCCTCGGCAAGTTTGGCGTTGGCGACACGCAACTCATAGTTCAGCTTGTTGACCTGCAAGGTAATCATCTCACGGGCTTCCTGCATCTGGTACTGCACCTGCGCACGACGGTGCTTGGCGGCACGCGTGGCATAGATGGCACCCGGATGAGCAATAGGGAAGTTGACGACAGCGCCGACGGTGAACATGCCCCCGAACTCGTTCCGCACACCATCGTAGAGGTTGGGATTGCTGACGATGTAGGAAGCCTGCGCCATCACGTTGGGGAGCAACATGGAACGGGCGGCACGCACACCCGACTCGGCAATCACCTCCGCCTGTTGCAGCTGACGCATCTCGCTACGGTTGGCAAAGACCGACTCCAGGTCGATATGGTCGAGTGCCTCGCGCGAAGTCAGCTGGACGGGCTCGGCAAATTCATAGTCGCCGCCGAAATCCAGACCGCACAGCTGCTCCAGCGCCATCTGCGACAGTGCCAGACCACTCTGCGCCTTGGTAAGCGACATGCGGGCCTCGTTGTGCTTGACACGCACCTTGGCCAGGTCGACCTGTGTGGCCACCTCGGCCTCGACCATCAGCTCCACATTGCGCTGCAGCGTGTCGAGCAGGTCGGCATACTGCTGTGCCAGCGCCAGCTTCTGCCGCACTGATATCAGCCGCCAATAGGCCTCATCGACGGAGAGCAGCAGGTCGTCCTGCGCCTTGTCGTGACGCAGCCCGTTGAGTTCGCCGGCAGCACAAGCAGCCTGGTAGAGGGCGCGCAACTTGCCACCCATATAGACGGGCTGGTAGATGGTGGCGGCACCCGCCCACACATTGTGGAGGTCGAACTCCATGGCGTCGACAATATGGGATCCGACAGCATCGATAGGACGGCCCACACGGTTCTCCAACAGCGTGGCTATCGAACCCGTGATGGACGTGGGAATCCACGAAGGCAAATCGCTCGCCACATCGTTCACCGCATGCGTACCAACGGAGGAGAGGCGGTCTTTCTGGTCGGAGGAGAGCAGCTGTATGTTTTTCTGGTTCCAGAGGTAAGCACCGTTGAGGGTAGCCTTGGGGAAGAACTGAGAGGCCGCCATCTTGCGCAAGGCTTCGGACTCGCCTTGCTGTTCGACGGAGATTTTGAGATTGGTGTTGCTTTGCAGCGCCAAGGCGCGGCACGAGTCGAGGGTCAGTTGTCGCGGCTGTGCGAAAAGGGTACATGACCCTGCCAGCATCAGCAGCAACCATATATATTTCATAGTTTTCATCATATTGAGGCTAAGCAAAACGAATTGCAAATTTACCTTTTTTTCGCCAATTGGAGAAGGCCTCAGCGCTTTATTGTATAGAAAAAAACATCATTCAAGAAAAAATAACTATCTTTGCATTTCAAAACCCTTAATTTACATTCCTATGAAGAAATTATTCATGACCTTATTTGCAGCCGCCACCCTGTTGGCTGTCGGCTGCGCCAAGAACGAAGATGCTGTCTCCGACGAGGAGAGCATGACTAAGATGACCGGCATCTGGGCGTTGGACGAGATGAAATTCAACAACGAGGTTATCAACCCGGACGACTACATCAACTACGTTGATGAGGACTACCAGGATGACTACGCCGATTTCATTGACGAATACGAAAACATCCTCTTCACCTTCTATTCCAACGGAACTGGCGAGGTGTTTGGCGAGCCCTTCGAGTGGCAGATCCGCGAGGACGGCCAGATGGCCATCACCCGCAACGGCGTCACCATCGTCGCTGGTACCGACACCATCTCGCTGGACGACTACGAGCTGCCCTACACGGTGCTTTCGCTCACCGAGAACGAGGCACTGTTCTCGGGTTTCCTCGTCCCCATGCCCCACTTCCACTTCTATGGCGGCACGGTCACCTTCCACCTGACCAAAGTTGGCGAAGCTCCCGAACCCCCGGCTCCCGAGCCCCCCATCAACGACACAATCAAATAATTATAAATTATTGAGAATAAAAAAAGAGGAGCAAATTTGCTCCTCTTTTTTTGTAGCCTGTCAGCTTTATAGTCTGTCTGCCACCACACGCCAGTCGACATAGGGCCACAAGGCCGACAGGTATTCGGCACGGCGATTTTGGTGGTCGAGGTAGTAGGCATGCTCCCACACGTCGAAGGTCAGCAGCGGCGTGAGACCCATCGTGACAGGGTTCTCAGCGTTCTTCTGCTGCGTGATGACGAGTTTACCCTCCTTGTCGGCGGAGAGCCACACCCAGCCACTGCCAAAGAGCGTGGCACCCTGCTGCTCGAAAGCGGTGCGGAAAGCCTCGACACTGCCAAAGTCGCGGACAATAAGGTCACGGAACTCCGGCACCGCGTCGAGAGCGGTGACGTTGGGGCTGAACTGCTGGAAATAGAGCGTGTGGTTGAGCACCTGTCCCGCGTTGTTGAACAGGCCACCCTCGGCACGTTTCACCACCTCTTGCAGCGACAGTCCTTCCAGACCACTGCCGGGCAGCGCCTTGTTCAGGTTGTCGACATAGGCTTTCAGGTGCTTGCCGTGGTGGAACGACAGCGTCTGTCCGCTGATGGCGGAGCCCAATTCTGCATACGACAGCGACATCATCTCGAACTGTCCGTTGATAGGCATCATTTCTTTCATAGCTTATTGTTTTTTAAAGGTTAATGGTTTCTTACTTTTCCATGCGTTCCAACAGAAAACTGACGGGACGGAAGCCGTCGTTGCAGCTGATCATGGCACTGTTGGGGTTCTGCATCCAGCCGTCGTAGAAATTGCCGCGACCTGCGGCCAGCTCCTGCACGAACCACCGCATGCTCTCCCAGGCGCTGTCGCACATCCCCTCGGGCTGCACGCCGCCGCGGCTCACCCACTCCTGCCCTTCCTGCACATCACAGGTGTGGAGGATGGGATTCTCGTAGCGCTGCTGCAAATCCCGATAGTCGGCCTTGCGGATAGCCGTAATCTTCACATCGAACATGGCTGCACTGGTCACCGTTCGCTCGTCAGAGCTTGATCATAAATCCGAAACGCGTGGGATAGACATTGTCACGGTCGGTATCTTTAAACACCGAGAGCGGCGACACCTGCACGAAGAGGTTGAGCACCGAGAACTTGACATTAAAACGAATATCGCACTTAATGGGGTTGACATAACCCCGCAGGCCGTCGCGCAGGTACGACTGGTTGTCGCCATGCAACTTGTATTTGAGGCCGGTGTGGCTAGTCGAGAAGCCGAAGCCCGGGATGACGGTGAGACCCAATCCAAAATCCTCGGTGAGGTCATAGTCCACAGCAATCGGGATGGTGATATAACGGGTGCAGAGACGCGACTCCCAGCCGCTGGTCTCCATATTGGCAGCCGCCAGCTCCAACTCCGACATCACCTTCATCGTAGCTTTGCCCGACGGGTCGTTACGGTCGAGGTAGATGAAACCGCCGTTGTCGTTGTCAAACTTGTAGACATCGCTCTCGTAGCCGATACCAATAGAGCCGCTGAACTTATCGCCTTCGTAGACCACATAGCCCAGTTCCAGCTGCCAGCTGTTGAACCACGGCTTGGTGCCATAGGGGTCGTTGGTTGAGGTGAGGCCATTAAAGGGGGAGTCGCCCAGTCCGTCCCAGCCCATCAAGAAGGCGAAGGTGGTGCGGTCCTGTACTCGCGTCACCGTCCGCGTGGAGGAGACCGACGAGGTTCTGCTTCCCGAGATGTGGCCGCGCGTGGGGGTTGTTTGTGCATCAACAGACAAGACAAGAGAAAGTGCTGCTACAAGCAGTAAGAATGTTTTTCTCATAATTTATTTTTATTGTAAAATGGTTTATTTTGCTGTGCAAAGGTACGGAAATAATCCTATTTCTGTAGTGTATCAAAATAATTCTGTACCTTTGTAGTCAAATCGTAAAAAACAATCACTATGGCAATGACCCGCAAAGCAAAAATCATCACGACTATCTCTGTCGCCGCCGCCATCGGACTGGCTCTCTTTATCTTTTTCCGCTTCTTCTTTGTCTACAGTACAGGCGTCAACGCCGGCGACCTGAACTACTTCCAACGCGAAGGTGTCGTGTTCAAGACCTATGAAGGCAAGATTATCCAAAGCGGTATCAAATCGGACGGCAAAAACACCGACGGACTCCATTCCAACGAACTGAAATTCTCCGTCACCGACAATGCGGTGGCCGACCGTCTCATGCACTGCTCGGGCAAACGCATCGAGCTCCGCTGGAAACGCTACATCGGCACCCTGCCCTGGCGTGGCAACAGTCCGTATATCGTTACCGAGGTTATCTCCGAACGATAGCGCACTGACCGCATCCTGAATCAGTCAAACCATCTACGCGAATCATTCAACCATTTTTCACCATTAAAATCAAATATTATGAAAAAAATCCTTTCCATTCTGATGGTCTCCTTTGTCGCACTGGCAATGGTTTCCTGCAACAAGGACGACGACAACAAAAACACCAACAACAACACCAACGCTGGCACCAACACCCAATTCACCCAATGGATGATCGGCACATGGCAGGTGGACTATGCCAGTTTCAATGGTTCCGAGGAGACGCCCGAAAACATGAAGCTGTATTTCTACGCCAATGGTTCGGGCCTGTTGAACGACAACGGCGAGACGGAGAACAACCAGTTTGGCTGGTCCATCTCGGGCAACACCATCACCATCACCCTCCGCAACAATAGGGTCCTCCCCTACACCATCCTCCAGATGTCGGAAGATGAGATCACTTTCAGCGGCACCATGATGCCCGGTTATGACATGGAAGGCGACGTGATCATCCGCATGGCCAAAATCGATGAATAACCGATTCGAAGCCTAACCCAACGGGGGCTGCGCCCCCGTTGGGCAGAAGCATAAGTTGCCCCTGTATAGCAGTGCTATACAGGGGCAACGCTTTTCTAAAAGGGAACCGAAGAAAATGGATCCAAGATTGGCTCCCTTTATAAGACCCGGGCCGACATATACGCACAGGGGTAAAACAAAAAAGGGAACCACGAATGGTTCCCTTTATAAAAAATTGGCGGCGACCTACTTTTCCACAAACAAGTGCAGTATCATCGGCGATGTGAGGCTTAACTTCTCTGTTCGGAATGGGAAGAGGTGAACACTCACTCTATAGCCACCAAAAGTAACTTTCTGTTGATTGTTGAATGTTTAACTGTTTATTTGTTTATGCGTTGATTTGTTTAGTTGTTTATTTGTTGTCAATTCAACAACTCAACAACCCAACATT
>JAFSYK010000021.1 GCA_017449975.1 Bacteroidales bacterium | reverse complement strand
TTTGTAATCTCGCGCAGGGAATCGAAGCGTTTAATCACCGCATACAGCATGATGATAAGATGTTGCCAGGCATCAAAGTGCTTCACATACTTTTCTCCACCGTTTTCATGGCTGAATCTTAGGATTTTTGACTTGTCAAGCAAAGAAATCAGCTGTACAAACATCGGCTGTCCGATAAAATGCGTACCTTTGTTCATGTTATTTATGTTTTTGTGGTGAAAACAAAGGTAACAAAAAGGTCGGTATCCAATCGAGGATGCCGACCTTAATTTGTGTATGATTCATTATGGTTTAGCGGACACCAATATTTTTTTACACGTTAACGTGTAGACACACTTTTGGGGACAGTATCGGCGAATATCAGGGAAAAGGCTGATATTTCATAAAAATGCGAGAATTGCAAAAAAATGAAATGACAGTGGGGGATTTGGGAGAACTACTGCTAATATGCAAAAAGGCCGTAGTTTTTCGAAAATTGAAAATCTTGGGAATTTTGGATTGAAAATCATGGGAATTTCTGGGGAGGAGAGTCAAAATGTCAAGTTTTTGACGTAGAAAACAAAACATTTTGTGTCGGGGGCTGGTGCTAACGCATCGGCTCTTTGGTGTTTTTATCGGCCATCGGTAAGGGTGAGGGAATAAAAGCCAACTGCCACATTTATTTTAACTACGTTGACTTTTCTACGGCATGGCATAGTAAGCAAACTTTCTCTGCTCATGCCTCAATCGCTACTGCTGCATTGGGCTTGGTTCCCAAGTACTTGATAAACGATATGAACACCTTCGGGCTGATTTTCGAGACGCTGGCGGTTAACCTTTGGTTTTCCTCGTTGACCTTGTCTTCCTCTGTCGCGGGGGGGGGACGGGGGATAGGCACCTGTCCCATGTATCAGCCCTGGAAAAAATCAGTATTCAGGAACTGTTGACCTCTCCCAATCCTGCACTCATTCATACTCAAAATGTCAAAGAACTAACTTTATTTGAAATATCTTAGCAATTGTTAAAAAATAACGCATCAGTACTAAAACTGAAAGAGATTGTCAGTCAAGTGGACTGGAATGAGGTGGCGATAGCCATCGTTTCGGAACGACCTTACCAAAGGCCGGTTTTGGAAGAGTTTAGGATAGTTTTTGAGTCGCTGATGCTGATGGAATCGGTCGAATCTGAGTATCAGATACGGATTGATTGGACTCCAGATATCCTCGATTCGGAAGACGCCTATCCGGAGGTGGTTGGTATAAAGGAGGGTGTTGACGAGAGATGGGCGTTGTCATTTTGCCCGTGGGCGGAGTGGCTGGGAATGGAGGTTTGCCAAGCAACGTTGGAGGCTTTTTCAGCTAGCCAGATTGTGGCGAATTGCCTGCACGAAATGGCTTTCTTTGGCTTTACGGAGGAAAAGATCAGGCAGCAAATGGAGGAATTAGATGCGTCAATCAAGGATGCGGAGGAATATCCGGAAGATTTAGTGGAGATGCAAGCAGAGGTCTGGCATATAGAGATTACCACAAAGGGATATCTGCGATGCTTGGACCGATGGCTGCGGTGGGGGACTATTTCAAAAGAGTATTTCGGTAAGGATGCTGCATGGTTCAAAGCGCGTTTCTTGAGAAAGAAAGCCCCAGAATATTTTGATGAACTCGACTGCCAGACCTTGAAGGCAGCGCTGAAAGAGGTGGCGAGGGAAATCTTGGATGTGGCGAAGGAGATGTGACGATAATTTAAAAAAGGAAAATAATAGTTGTGATTAAAACTTTTATTTGTATTTTTGCAGCGTAAAAGTTTAGAATAAAACTGTTATGGAAGATGTCTATATGCTTGCGGATGAGATGATTCTGACCAAAATTGGAGAGCGATTGAAGGCAATGAGGTTGAAACAAAACATCACGCAACAGAGGCTTGCAGAGGATTCGGGGGTGTCGCTTTCGTCGGTAAAGAAGATCGAAAACGGTGAGATCCGCTCGTTTGAATCACTGCTTCGGGTGCTGAGGACACTGGGCAAACTGGAGGTGCTGCAGCCGCTGGTGGAGGAGGAACAGCTGAGTCCGAGCGAGTATTATGAGATGGTCAACAAGGTGAGCAAGACCCAGCGCAAGCGAGCGGTGGGCAGCAAACATAAAGCAGAAAAGGAGGAGCCGACATGGTAGATGTGGCAAAAGTGCGGATGTTCGGGCTGCCGGTGGGCACGTTCCGCTGGGACGAGCGCTATCAGGCAGTGCAGTTTGAGTACGACCGGAGCTTCGTGGGACGGGGATTGGAGCCGTCGCCGCTGATGATGCCGGTGAGGGAAGGCCGTGTGTATTCGTTTGCCGGCTTGAACCGCGAGACCTATATGGGTTTGCCGGGAATGTTGGCCGATTCGCTGCCGGACACCTACGGACGGGCGTTGTTCGACCGATGGCTGTCGCTGACGGGACGCACGAGCAGCAACCCCGTGGAGACGCTTTGTTTCCTGGGCAAGCGATGCATGGGAGCGCTGGAGTTTGAGCCGGCCTTTGATGCGGGATATGACCCGAATCAGCGTTTCGAGATTGACTCGTTGGTGGATGTGGCACGGGAGGCTTTGTCGCAAAAGGAGGAGTTTGGCGTAAACCTGAATGACGACCGCAAGGTTGCGATTGCTGAGATTCTGCGACTGGGGACATCGGCAGGTGGACAGCGGGCAAAGGCTATTATTGCCTATAACAAAGCTACGGGTGAGGTGCGGAGCGGCCAGGTGGAGGCTCCTGCGGGCTTTGACTATTATCTGATCAAGTTGGATGGAGTTTCCGACCAGGCAGGCTTCCGAGAGACGCAAAACTATGGGCGACTGGAGTGTTCGTTTTATCAGTTGGCCACGGCTTGCGGCATCCAGATGACCGAGTGCTCGTTGCTGGAGGAGAACGGTCGTGCGCATTTTCTGACGCGACGGTTTGATCGTGAAGGCGGACGCAAGGTACACATGCAGACGCTTTGCGGCATGGCACACTATGACTTCCGGCTGCACAGGGGCTATTCCTACGAGCAGGCATTCAGTGTAATGCGGGCGTTGCGGTTGCCCTATTCCGAGGCGCAGGAGATGTTTCGTCGACTGGTGTTCAACGTGGTGGTGCGCAACCAGGACGACCACACGAAGAACATCTCGTTTCTGATGGGCAAGGACGGCCGCTGGCGACTCTCGCCCGCCTACGACATGGGCTACGCCTTCAATCCGCAAGGCGGATGGACGGCCACCCACCAGATGTCGGTGAACGGCAAGTTTGACGGCATAACCCGTGCGGATTTGCTGGCGCTGGCCTCAGCCAACAGCATCAAGGACGCATCCACTGCGATTGACCAAGTGTGCGAGGCGGCTTCCCGTTGGCCAGAGATAGCCCGAGGTTGCGGAGTGCCGGAGGAGATGATTGAGAAGATTGAGGCGAATATGCTGTTGGATATTTAGCAGATAGTGGTTTCAATTAACGCGCTATAGGGGTGTCACAAATTGTGATACCCTTTTTTTGAAAAAAAAGTTTTGGCAGAGGTGTAACATTTCTGGTTTTGCGCATACAATAGGGGTGAAAGTTGAACAAAAATGATACGAATATGAAGATTCAATTTGCATCGGATCTGCACCTGGAGTTTGCAGAGAACAGGAATTTTATTGAGGATGGCGGCATCGTGCCGGTGGGCGAGGTGTTGGTGTTGGCAGGGGATGTGTCGTACTTGGGCGATAAGAACATGTTGAAGCGGCGTTTTTTCGACTGGTGTGCGGAGCATTTCAAGGAGACGTTTATCGTGCCGGGGAACCATGAGTTTTATCATGGTTACGACATTGCCCAGACGATGGAGAATTATGAGTTCGCTTATCGCGACAATGTGCGGTACCTGAATAACCGCAGTGTGGTGGTTGGGGATACGGAGTTGTTTTTCACTACGTTGTGGACGCGGATCAGTCCGCTGTACCTGTGGGAGATTCAGCGGGGGATGAACGATTTCAAGCACGGGATTCTGGACGGTAAGCGGTTCTGTGCGAATGATGTGGATGGGCTTCATGAGCGTTGCCTTCATTGGCTGGAAGCGGCATTGGTGGCTTCGAAAGCAAAACACAAAATCATCGTGACCCACCATTGCCCAACGCTACGTGAGGAATTCAACGGCTATCAGGGAGGGGCACTCAACACGGCCTTCCAAGTGGACTTGGATTCGTTCATCGTAGGCTGTGGTGCCGACTATTGGATTTACGGCCACACTCACTATGCCGGTGGCTCGGGCTCTAGGATTGGGGAGATAACGCTGCTTTGCAATCAGTTGGGATACGTGTTTTATGGTGAGCATAAGAGGTTTGATGGCAGGGCGGTGGTGGAGATATGAACAAAATAGAAGATATAGTCTATTTTGGATGGTAGTAATCTCGGGCGTCTCCGGTAATGACGACCACCATGGCACCATTGTTGTTGTCGCAGTGGCTCAGGGCTTCCTGGCACTCGTCCAGTTGGTTGAAGTCGTATTTGTTCCAGTCCCGTTCAATCATGCCAAGACTGTCCAGGTCAAGGCCTCGCGTAAAGAACTCAAAGATATCCGTCTTCTGGGGTTTGAAATATCGGCTGGAGAGAAGCCGCAAAAACGCCATCGGCAGGTATTTTCGATAACCCCATTGGAGGTGATACACTTGGTTCAAGCGGGCCCCACTGCGGCCCTCAATCTGCAATAAGATATTTGTTCTTTGTCCCATAATTGTGATTACTAGTTTTGCTATTCCATGATATACGCTTGACTCATATACACTTGCTTCACCAGGGCGGTGCAAAGCTTGTTCAACTCTTTGTTGAGCGACTTCTGCTCGCATTTGTCAAGAGCGGAGTAGGAGCCGCCATGCTCCTTGAGGAAGTCGTCGAGGACATCCTTCGAGAGCAGGCCCATCACCTTGCCGAAGTCCTTGGGGAAATGCACCTCACCGATTTGGCTCACAACGTTGGCCAGGCGGTTCTCGGTGACGAAGGCTTCCCCCTCGACAATCAGAGCCTGCAATGCTTCGCTGTAGGGAACGGGTTCGGCAAAAAGCTTGTTGCGTTTCTTCACGCTTTTCTTCTCGGCAAAACGCTTGTTTTTGCTCTTAATCAGCACGCGCGAGCCGTTCCTCAGATACATCGGCACAACGGGACGAATGACGATGCCCTCGCAGATGTTGTCCTCAATCGCAGGCAACCCTAGCCATTCTGCAATCTTACTTTGGAAAGCATTGGGCTGTTTCAGGCATTCTGTCAGTGTTCCTCTGAAAAGTGTTTTGGCGTAGAAAAAGCCATTGGCCTCGAAGAGCCCGTTCACCTCATCCACGGGCAGAAAACGCCCGCCATCCCCCGTGAAGAGATAGATATCGAAGCCATAGAACTCGTGCCTGGGAGTGTAGCAGACACCCTTCTGAATCAGCGACACATTGCGCTCTTTCTGCACGCCATCGTGAGGATACAAGCCGCCAAACATCTCGCCAAAGACCGAGATTTGCTTCAGATCGGGATACCTCGCCTTGATGTCGGCAAAGAGCTTCTGCACCCTTTCCCTGTATCTCGCCACCAACTCCGGGTAGTCATAAAACTGCTCGCCATCCACCAACATCGAGGTGCGTTTGGCGAACCCCACATCCTCGCTGTCGCAGAGGAAACTGGTGTTGGTGCCATGTACTTTTTCCTGCACCACATACTCCAAATCCTGCGGCATCTCAGCCGCCACATGCTCCATAAACTCACGGCAAAAGGAGTTTTCTATGGAGCTGTACTTTTTGAATTCTAACATATTCTAACTTGTTTGAGTGTTTGTAATTGTTTTGTCGTTCCACCCAATAAGTATGGAAAAACGGGAAATGTTACAGGTGGGGATGATTTTTTTGAAAAAAGTTTCGGTTGGGTTGTAACATTAGGTGTTTTGGGTATACTATAGGGATGAAGAATAATCAAAATGATGAATAAATATGATCAAAGTTGTATCGCGCCCGTTTTTTGAAAAAAGACAAGTATCAACAACAATAACAAAGTATTATGGGAACACCTGCATGTGTTTCAGTTAGAATTAAGCCCGAAAATAGGGGGCTTGCAAGATTTTATGTTAAGGAATGGCGTGCCAAGCCAGAAAGAGGGTATTATGACACCGAGTGCAATCTGATTATCAATGACAATGTCATGACATCTTCTATTCATTTCGATGGATATTTAGAAGAAGTCGGAAGGCGTCTGTTTAAAGAAATCAGATCATATCAGGAGGCTTTTGAATTCATTCTGAAGGGTGACAGGTCAAGTTTTGACTTGCCATATTATGAGCGAAACGAATCATGGGAATCCAACAAACCCCAGATGGTTGCTGACTTTCCTGATAATTCAACTATTCATGACTACTATTACAAGTGGGATAAATACGAGGGTGAAGAACAATGGATGGTTAGAAAATATAGTGAGACCGAATACACTCCTTTGAAACGTTTCTTTATTGGGATGAATATCGAGATTCAACAGGATAATAATAGGCATTTTGAGTATGGCTACACTATGCCATAACAATGTGAAGTGGGGAGAAAGGTATGGTTCGACCTCTGTTCGAATTTGTCGAGGGCGGTGTATCATTTTACAAGCGTATCACCATTGGTGGCCATTTGTGCTCGTTTCGGATGCTGGGGAAGAACATTTCCGGCCAGTACAGACTAGGGCCTCTTTCGTTGTGGAAAATCCATATTAGGCGGTTGTGAATGATGTATATCATAGTTGCGTATTTAAAAGTTCTACCTTTATTGTATGGAAGAATGGGGAAATGTTATCGAAAAAATCGTTAACTTTGCACCATTAATGTGATTGTAAGGATGGGTAAACGCATTTATCTCTGTCTGGCTCACATGAGTGAGTCGGGATGGGAACAGAAATATATCCAGGAGCCTTTTGATACCAACTGGGTCGTCCCGCTGGTACCTAATGTCGATGGTTTTGAAAAGGACCTCGAAACTTTTGTTTCGAATCTTGGATGTACGAAGAAGGATATGAAGTGCAGTTGATTGTTGTGTCAAAAAGAACTTTTGGAGGACAACAATATTTTAAATCACACTCTCCATCGCGCGAGACTTAGGTCGGCTTGGCGGTGGAGCATGGCGGTGCCGTTGCATGTGGTGGCTCCGCGTTGCGCTGCTTCGTGTAGCCAGCGGGTCTTTTCGGGATTGTAGATGAGGTCGTAGCAGAGGTGCTGCG
Organism: Bacteroidales bacterium; assembly: GCA_017449975.1. Classification (GTDB taxonomy): domain Bacteria; phylum Bacteroidota; class Bacteroidia; order Bacteroidales; family P3; genus Colimorpha. The sequence goes on along the minus strand of JAFSYK010000021.1, from coordinate 62,912 downwards.
GTCCGATGCCTTGCATATCGGGCATCGGCGTCTCTTCCGTGTTGGGCCACATCCCCACGGGGGTGGCGTTGATAATTATTGTGGGTTGGAGGGTTGAATGGTTAGTTGGAAGAAGCAGGCTGGGAAGCTGGTCGTAGCCGATAGCGTTGGGGTGCGTTTCGGGGGTGCGGCTGACGAAGGTGTGGTCGATGCCCAGTTTTTGCAGGGCGTAGCTTACGGCCTGTGCCGCGCCGCCGGTGCCCAGCACCAGCGCCTTCCGGTGCCACGGCTGTAGCATGGGCTGCAGTGTTTCGGCGAAAGCTTGATAGTCGGTGTTGTAACCCGTCAGTATTGTGCGACCCTCCGTGCGTTGCACCCGCACACAGTTCACCGCACCAATACGTCGTGCGGTGTCATCCACCGCGTCGAGATGCTTGATGATGGCCCGCTTGTAGGGGATGGTGACGTTGAAACCGTCCAGCCGTTCCTCCTCCACCCACTGACGCAGTCCTTCCAGCGACGCCATCTCGTGGGCACGGTAGCGACAGTCGGGGTGATGCTGTGCAAAGTATGCCGCCGATGCGCTGTGTCCCAGCGGGGTGCCGATGAGTCCTGCCTGTATCATGGTGACAAAGATACGAAAAAGTAGTTAAGTAGATAAGAAGTTAGGTAGTTAAGGCCAATGATTGCAGATTTAAGCGTATCTTTGCATATTAAACCAAACCTTGACGACCGGTGGGCAAGTTTTTTCGCATCCTCTTGTTGATAATCAATGTGGTGTGTGCTGCATTGCTGGTTGTCTCTACCCTTACCGTTTGGCTGGGGCCTTCGCAGATGCGCCTGCCGTCGTTGCTCAGCTATGCCTGTCCCTATCTGTTTGTAATCAACGCGTTGTGGGTCATCGGTTGGCTGTGCTTCTCCCGTAAAGAGTTTCTAGTGTCGGCCATCGCCATCGCGCTGCGTATCGGCTTTGTGCCGCAGTTCTTGCAGCTGTCTGGCACGGCCGACGTTCCCGTCTCCAACACCACCTTGCGCATCCTTTCATTCAACGCTCATGGCTTCAACAGCCCCAATGACACGTTGTCGCCGGCAGCCGGCGCAGCCAAATTTGTCGAAATCCTTCGTACCGAGCAGCCCGATGTGGTGTCGCTGGAGGAATACCTCACCCCGAAGGGTTATAAGTTGGCTGACAGCATGGAGGCGCTGGGCTACCGCTATGTGCGTGGGGCACGTAACCGTATAGCAGGCATCGTGCTCTTCTCCAAATACCCCTTGCAGGAGGTGCCGCAGGAAGACAACGGAGGCATGATCTGCACCGACGTGCAGTGGCCGCAGCAGACGGTACGGCTGGTAAGTGTCCATCTCGACTCCTACCAGCTGACGGCTGACGAGACCCATGCCGTGGCCCATCTACAATACGACTCGTCGGAGGTGCGCCATATCTTCCACAAGATGCTGCAGACCACCCGACAGCACGAACAGCAGTGGAAGAATGGCCTGTTGCCCATCATCACCGCATCGCCCAACCCCGTCATTGTGGCGGGCGACTACAACGACACCCCGGCATCGTATATCTACCAGCAGATTTCCAAGCATCTCAACGATGCTTTTGTCAAGCAGGGTAGGGGACTCTGCACCACCTACAAAGGCGGACCGATTTCCTATCGCATCGACCACATCTTCTGCGACAAGTCCTTCGCGGTGCGGGCCTACAAGTGCTTCGACACCGATATCTCCGACCACAATCCCGTGATGGCGGTGGTGGAAAGGATTAGTGAATAGTGAACTTCTCAAACCCTTAAACTTTCAACTCTTTGACCCTTAAAGAAAAATACGACCGGTTGATTGCCTATTTCGAGGCAACGCGGCCCGATGCGGGACCCGAGCTGCACTATGCTGACGCCTATCAGCTGCTGGTGGCGGTGGTACTTTCGGCACAGTGTACCGACAAGCGTGTCAACATGGTGACGCCCGCTCTCTTCGCCGCCTACCCTGATGCCCACGCCCTGTCGCAGGCCTCGGCCGACGATATCCTGCACTATATTCGTTCGGTTTCTTATCCCAACAGCAAGAGCGCTCATCTGGCAGCCATGGCACGCAAGATGGTCTCCGACTTTGGCGGCGAGGTGCCGTCTGACATCGATGCTCTGCAGCAGCTGCCCGGCGTGGGACGCAAGACGGCCAACGTCATCGCTTCAGTCATCTTCAACCAACCCGCCTTGGCGGTCGACACCCACGTGTTCCGTGTCGCCGAGCGACTGGGACTGACACACAACAGTCCGTCGCCGCTGCATACCGAACGCACGCTGACGCGCCACCTGCCGGCCGACAAGATTCCTGTGGCGCACCACTGGCTTATCCTCCACGGCCGTTATGTCTGCCAGGCCCGCAAACCCAAATGCGACGAGTGCGGACTGACAGAGATATGCCGGTTCTATAAGGGAAATGGGGCCAATAAGACCAATAAGACCAATAAGACCACTCAATAACCACTAATCCATAACCACTAACCATTCACAGTGTTCCTTGCTCATCCTCTTTATCTGATAGGCCTTTTGGCGGTGGCGGTGCCCATTGTGGTGCACCTCTTCGACCTGCGTCGCTATCGTAAGGTCTATTTCAGCAACGTTGACCTGCTGGAGGTCTTGCAACAGGCCACACGTCAGGAGTCGCGTCTACGTCGTCGCCTGCTGCTGGCGTCGCGCATCGCCGCCATTGTGTTTCTTGTGCTGGCCTTCGCCAATCCTTCCATCAACCGTGACGGCGAGGCGTTGCAGCCCGGCACCACGGCGGTGAGTGTCTACATCGACAATTCGTTCAGCATGTTGCAGCGCTCTTCCGACGGTCATCTGCTCGAATGTGCCAAGCGCAAAGCCACCGAGATTGCCCAAGCCTACAGTCCAGCCGACCGCTTCCAACTGCTCACCAACGACATGCGTGGCGAGGAGTTCCACTGGCTCGACCGCGACGACTTCCTCACCGCTGTCGACGAGGTGCGCATCTCGCCCAACAGTGTTCCGCTCAGCCGTGTGGTGCAGCGGCAACAGCGATTTCTGCACGATGCCAGTGCCGACAATCGCCGTGCCTACCTTATCTCTGATTTCCAGCGTTCTACGTCGGATATAGAATCGCTCGACGACTCGTTGCTCTCCGCGGCGCATAGCACCTTTATTCCATTGAAGGCCACCACGGTCGACAATATCTATCTCGACACCTTGACTTTTGCCGCCCCCTCGTTTCGAGTGGGCGACCATGTCGAGCTCTCCGTCCATCTGCGCAACGCCTCCGACCGCACCCTCGAGCAGGTGCCGTTGCACCTCTATGTCCATGGCCGTCGGCGTGCACAGTCCACCGCCACTCTGCCGCCCCACGGCGAGACGGTGGTGCCCATGCGTTTTGTCATCGACCACGGCGGCGCCGTCGAAGGCTTCGTCGCCACAGCCGACAGCCCCGTCACTTTCGACGACACACTTTTCTTCGCCTTCAATGTGGCACAGCGCATCGCTGTGCTCGAGGTCTATGGCACCCAGCCCAATAGCTATCTGCACCGCCTCTTCGCTGCCGACACCGCCGTAGGCTACCGTTCTGTCGCCGTCGGCGAGGCGGCCGCCGTGCTCTCCTCGTCGGAGTCCTGCGACTGGGTGGTGCTCACGGGCGTCGACGCACCGTCGTCGCTGCTCACGCAGATCCTCCACGACTATGTGCGGCGTGGTGGCACGCTGACGGTGGTGGCACCCGACAAGGCCGACCGCAACGCCTATGCCGCCCTGCTGCAGCCGCTCCATGCACCGCTGCTCGATGTCCGCAAGCAGGGCGACCTGCGGCTCTCCTACATCGATGTCGACCACGCGCTCTACCGTTCCGTGTTTTCTACTCGGCCCAAGGAAGCGGAGATGCCGCGTTTCCACTCCTGGTATCAGCTCAAGCCTACTGCCGCTACGGTGGCGCAGAATCTGCTCACCCTGCCGTCGGGCGACGCCGTGCTGACGGCCTTCTATCCCACGGCGCAGCGTCCCTGCTACCTCTTCGCCGCACCGCTCAACATGGCTGCCACCGACCTCGTCGGCCAGTCGCTGTTTGTCCCCACGTTCTACAACATGGCGCTTTTCAGTCGTCCCCTTCAACCGCCCTATCATCTTATCGCCCCTGATGCGCCGCCTGTTGAATTGCCGGCAGCCATCGCACCGCCTGCACGTCTCACCGGACGCTACGGCATTGGTGCCGAGGAGGGGAGCGAGGTCTGCATGCCCAATATCGTTGTCGTGGGCGGCAGCAGCCGCATGGTGGCTTCCAACCTCGTCTCGCTGGCGGGCTGCTATCGCCTGTCGGCGCCCGATGTCGCCGCACCGCTCTCGTTGGCGTTCAACTACACGCGGCAGGAGTCGGTGATGGAGTTTCTCTCTGCCGACGCCCTGCCCCAGGTCAAAGGTCACACCGCCACGCTCACCGCCACACAGCCTGTGGCGTTGCATGTAGGCCATGCCCGCAGTTTGGCGCACCTCTGTCTTTGGCTGGCGTTGACGATGCTGCTGGCTGAAGTGCTGATTTTGAAAGTAAGAATTAAGAAGAGCGATAAGACTAATTAGTCCAATTAGCCCAATAAGTCCAATAAGACCGATAGCCTCAATGAAAATCAATCTCCACCAGCTTACCCATAGTTTCGGCGCCCACAAGGTGCTCGATACGGTGTCGCTGCAACTCGACGGCGGCAGCGTCACGGGCTTGCTGGGTCTCAACGGCGCCGGCAAGACCACGCTTATCCGTATCCTCAACGGCATGCTGTCGCCCGACAGCGGCTCGGTGCTGTGGTCTGACCATGCCCTGTCGCCCGACGACTGTCGTCGCATCGGCTACCTGCCCGAAGAGCGCGGTCTCTATCCCCGCATGCGGGTCGACGAGCAGCTTTGTTTTTGGGGCCGTCTCAAAGGCCTCACCGCTGCCGAGGCGCAGCGTCGTGCCATGGCTTGGTTGCAACGGCTGGCTATCCCCGAGGTGGCTACGCTACTGCCGTCGCAGCTCTCCAAGGGCACACAACAGAAGGTGCAGCTGGCAGCCGCCCTGTTACACGACCCACAGCTGGTGGTACTCGACGAACCTTTCAGCGGTCTCGACCCGCTCAACGCCTTGCTGCTGCAGGAGGTGGTGGCGGAGATCCGCAGCCGTGGCGCTGCGGTACTTATCTCGTCGCACAACATCGCTGCTGTCGAGACCCTATGCGACCGACTGGCTATCCTGCACGACTCACGCCTCCGCTTCAACGGCACCCTCGACGCCCTGCAACAGGATTTTCCACAAACCGCACTCAATGAAATATTTGTTGAATTAGTGGTTAGTGGGTTTAATGGGTCTAATGGGTCTAATGGGCGGGATAATCTCAATTCTCAATTCTCAACTCTCAATTCTCAATTCCCCCATGTCTCTCTGGATCATCCTCTGTCGTGAGTTCCGTTCGCGGGTGCGGCGGCCGGCTTTCTGGATTCTGTCGCTGGCCATCCCGTTGCTGGTGGCGGCGCTCTACCTCATCCCGCCGCTGCTGGCGTCGCGTCCCGAGCGACAGGTTTGTGTCGCCGTCGTCGACGAGAGCGGTCTTTTCGCCTCGCAGCTTCAGTCGTCACCCGCTGTCGCCTACCAGCCGGTGGGTGGTGTGGCACTGGGACGTCGCATGGTTGAGGAGGATGCCGCCGACGCGCTGCTGCTTATCTTGGCGCGCGAGACCACTATCCCCACCGAGGCGGTGCTCTACTATCAGGCCCATAGCCCCTCGACTGCACTGCAGGCCGAGGTCGACCACCAGCTGCAGACTATCCTACGCAATAGTATCCTGCTCGACGTGCATGGCATTGCCGTCGAAGACTATGCTTTGATTGCGCGCACGCGCATCCATCTCCGCACCCAGGACATGGCCACCGGACGCGAGGCCTATGCCCAAGTCAAAGGGGCGCTGGGCCTCACGTTGGCGCTGTTGGCGTTGCTGGTGGTGCTTGTCTTTGGCGGACAGGTCACCCGTGGCGTCATGGAAGAACGCCACAGCCGTGTGGTCGAGATGCTGGTGTCGTCTGTCTCGCCTTTCCGCCTGTTGCTGGGCAAGGTGCTGGGCATCGGTGCGGCGGGACTGCTGCAGTTCGCGCTGTGGCTGCTACTTTCAGCCGCCGCCATAGGGGGCATCCATGTCGCCTATGCCGACCTTTTCGACCGTGTCGAGCAACAGCAGCTCCATTCGCTGGCCACCAAGGGCGACGCTGCCGTGGCGCAGATGCAGTCGGCCGACCAGATGCCGCCTGTGTCGGAACTGATGCAAGGGCTTTCCGCCATCGACTGGGTCACCGTGCTGCCCTGGTTTTTCCTCTTCGCCATGACGGGCTACTTGCTCTATGCATCCCTTTTTGCTGCGCTGGGAGCGCGACTCGACAAGGATGCCGACACCGCCGCCTTCACACTCCTGCTTACGTCGCCGCTGCTGGTGGCGCTCTGTTGTGTGCCTGCCATGCAGGCCGACCCGTCGGGGGCGCTGGCGGTGACGCTATCCCTCATTCCCTTCACTGCGCCTGTCGCATTGCTGTTCCGGCTTCCCTTCGGTCTCCCCGTCTGGCAGGTCATGCTGGCGCTGGCACTCGTCATCGCCGCCATACCGCTCTGCACCGCCGCGGCTGCCCGACTCTACCGCCGCAGAATACTTTGATTAGCAGCCAGCAGTTAGCAGCTAGCAGTTAGTGGTTAGCAGCAGTCAGCGCATATCATTTGTCCATTTACCATTCACCATTCACGAATTCTCCATTCACTATTCACGTAGTGATTTTTTTTGTATATTTGCAATATCATTTCGTTAAATATTTGTCTAACAGTAAAAACAAAGCAACATGAAAAAAATCTATTTCCTTTTGGCAGCCCTCATCCTGACGGGTTCTGTGCAAGCCCGCGCCTGGCGCGTCTGTTCGCAAACCAACCAGCATGCCCACTTCCTTTCTGTTTCCGCCGCCGTTGCGTCGGATCAGGTTCTGGCCGACGACACGCTCTACATCGAACCCGGCCACGTCGAGCTGGGCGAACTCCATATCACGAAAAAATTGCACCTTGTCGGTCCCGGTTACAACTATCTGCTGAACGACATCAACGCCATGGATATCCGCAATGCCGCGTTCACAGCGATAGTCCATCTGCAGGCATCAGGAACAACTGTTAGCGGATGCAAGTTTGCGGCAGTCTACAACAGTGCATCTTCTACAACTATCAGCAACTGTATTATGACACAGTTTTATAACACTAATAATGTAAGTAACATTACGCTAAATAATAATTTTATCACGGGATCAGGTTCCTATAACTATGAAATACTCTATCTCTCGTCTCCGATTACCGCGTCAACCATTAAGAACAACATCTTTTGGGGTCGTGTTCATTTTGGCAACTCCAACGACATCAGTTTTTTCAACAACACCGTCATTGCCGCTGAAAACAGTGTCAACATTGTTCGCGGGAACTTAAGTAATTCTCTCATCTACAATAATATTATAATCAATCATAGTACATACGTCAACTACAATATTTCCGACGATGTGGCTGCCAATCGTTGTCTGGACGCTGTGCCTTCGAACAACAACACCATCATCAACAATGTGTTCTCCTGCGCGCCGCGGGCCGACTACACCAACTCGGTCTTCAACGCCACTTTGGAAGGAACGCTGATGTGGAGCGATGCCGCCTCGATCGAGGAGCAGTTCCGCCACCTGGCCAACAGCCCCGCTGTGGGTGCCGGCACCAACGGCACCACCTGTGGCGCCTACGGCGCCGTGGCGGGCGAGCGTCCCTACACGCCGGCGGGCATCCCACAGTATCGTCCCTACATCATCGACGCCACGGTCAGCGACCGTCCGTCGGAGAACAACACCGTCAACGCCTCGTTCAAGATCAAAGTCCAGCAGTAAGCAAACTGTTTTTGATGTCCCATAATCTTTTTCAACACAATCAAAACAGTTTCTTATGAATGCTATACGACATTGTCTAACAGTCTGTCTGCTGTTGGCTGCCTTTGCGCTGCCAGCGACTGGACAGACGGTGGGTCGCGTCGAATATTTCTGGGACGGCGACCCCGGCTTTGGCGCGGGCTTCACGCTATCGGGCTTCACGGTGTCGAACGGCGTCGTGCAGTTTGACGGCGCCCTGTCGATAGCGGGTGTTGCCGACGGCGTGCACCGTCTCGGCATCCGCGCCCGCAACAACCTCTACGTCGGCTTGTGGAGTCCCACCTATTGGACCACCGTGGTGGTGGGCACCGCGGCGGATGCTGTGGTGGAACGCATAGAATACTATTTCGACGACGACCCCGGCTATGGCCACGGCACCGCGCTGACGGGCTTCACGCCCAGCGGCATCGTGCAGATTGACAACGGCGCCCTTTCCGCTGCCGGCGTGAGCAACGGCGTCCACCGCTTGGGCATCCGCGCCAAGACGGCGGGCAGCACGCTGTGGAGCCCCACCTACTGGACCACCGTGGTGGTGGGCGAAGAGGCGCTGCTGTTGGTGGATCAGATGGAATACTGCTGGGACGAAGACCCCGGCTATGGCAACGGCATCCCCCTGACAGGCTTCACGCCGGGCAGCACTGTGCAGATTGACAACGCAGCTTTCTCCACCGAAGGAGTCAGCAACGGCGTCCACCGCTTGGGCATCCGCGCCAAGACGGCCGAAGGCACGCAGTGGAGCCCCACCTATTGGACCACCGTGATGGTGGGCGAGGAGGAGCTGGAGCAGGTGGAACAGGTGGAGTACTACTGGGATGAGGACCCAGGCTTCGGCAATGGCACGCCGGTGGCTTTCTCGGCCAACAGCCCCGTACTGGTGAATATGGACGATATCCCTGTCCCCACTACCGACGGCGAGCACACACTCTGCATCCGTGCCCGCGCTGGCGCCATGTGGAGCCCCACCTATACCCAGGTCTACTGCATCGGTCCCGAGCCGCAGTTTGCGCTGCCCGATGGCGACCATGTCTGTCCGGGCGACGAGATAGCGGTGCTCGACCAAAGTCAAGGCACATCGGCGCAGACCTACTACTGGTGGGATCTGCAGGGCGACGGCGAGGACGACCTCACCACGCAGGGCAACATCACTTTCTCGCTGAGCCAGCCCGGCACCTACACCCTCACGCTGGGCATCAGCAACGTCACCGAATGCCGCAACACCTACAGCCGCACCGTCATCGTGCGCAGCACACAGGCACCGGCTGTCAGCATCAGCACTGACAACACCTCGGTGTGCGAAGGCACGGCGGCGGTTTTTGTGGCTACCACACAGCGGGCCGAGGACTACTACCCGCAGTACCTGTGGTACCGCAACGGCGAGCTGCTGCCGGGTCTGACGGGCGATAGCGTGTCCATCAAAAACATACAGGAGGGCGATGTTATCCGTGCCAAGGTGAAGGTCGACAACCCCTGCGCACCAGCCGACAGCGCTTGGTCCAACGAACTGACGATGAGCGTTGTCGCCAGTCAACGCAGTCATACCTATGTCACCCACTGCGGTCCCTATACCTGGGAACTTACCGGACAGACCTACAACAAGTCGGGTCTGAAGTTCAACAAGGGTACCACGCCTGAGGGCTGTCCCATTCGCGACACGCTGGAACTCACCATCGTCGACCGCTGGAGCAGCTATGAGCGCGTCACCCGCTGCGAGCCTTACACGTGGGACAAGACCGGCCAGACCTATAACAAGTCGGGATTGAAGTTTTATAAAGGTACCGCCGCCGATGGCTGTCCTATCCGCGACACGTTGGAACTGACCATCTCCACCGGACGGCACAGCCACACCTATGTTACCCACTGCGGCTCCTATACGTGGGATCTGACGGGCAAGACGTACAACAAGAGTGGCAACAAATTTTACCGCGCCACCGACGACAACGGCTGTCCCATCCGCGACACGCTGACGTTGAAGGTGGTCGACCACATCAGCAGCCACGAGTATGTCACCAGCTGCGGCGCATTCACATGGGAGCTGACCGGACAGACCTACAGCCAGAGCGGCAACAAGTACCATAAGGCCACCACGCCCGAAGGCTGTCCCGTCCGCGACACGCTGACGCTGACCATTGTCGAGCGCTGGAGCAGCCACGTGTACGTCACCAGTTGCGGTCCCTACACCTGGGATGTCAACGGCAAGACCTACAACAAGAGCGGAGACAAGTTCAACAAGGAGACCGACGAGGACGGCTGCCTTATCCGCGACACGCTGACGCTGACCATTGTCGACCGCCTCAGCAGCCACGAGTATGTCACCAACTGTGGCCCCTACACTTGGGAGCGCACCGGCAAGACCTACAACAAGAGCGGCAACAAGTACTACAAGGGTACCTCCGACGAGGGTTGCCCCATCCGCGACACGTTGACGCTCACCGTCGTCGACCGCTGGAGCAGCCGCGAGCAAGTCACCAGCTGCGACGCGCCTTACACGTGGTACAAGACCGGCCAGACCTACAACAAGTCGGGCATTAAGACCTACAAAGGCACCGCTGAGGATGGCTGCCCCATCCGCGACACATTGGTGCTGACTATCGCCAGCAGCCAGCACAGTTTCACCGAGGTCACCAACTGTGGCCCCTATACCTGGGATCTCACCGGCAAATCCTATAACAAGGGTGGGTTGAAGTTCAACAAAAGCACTACGCCCGAGGGCTGTCCCATCCGCGATACGCTGAGCTTGACTATCGTCGACCGTTGGAGCAGCCATGAGTACATCACCAGTTGCGGTCCTTACACGTGGGACAAGACGGGCCAGACCTACAACAAGAGTGGCAACAAATTCTACAAAAGCACCGCCGCCGACGGCTGTCCCATCCGTGACACGCTGACGTTGACCGTGTCCTCTGCAACGACGGGCGACACGGTGGCCACCGCCACCGGCAGCTTCACCTGGTATGGCATCACCTTCACCAGTTCGGCGGTGGTGTCACGTCTGACGACCAACCAGTACGGCTGCGACAGCATCGTTACGCTGTACCTCACCATCACCGGGAAGGGCGGCAGCGAGCCGCAGCTCTCCCTGCTCAATGCAGTGAAGGTCTACCCGAACCCGACGACAGGTAATGTGCAGATCAATGTTACCGAGGCGGACCGCGTCGAGGTGCTCGATTTGGTGGGCCGCTGCGTGGCTGTCTATGAGCACACCAACACCATCGACCTGTCGGCTCTTGCCGACGGTACCTACACCCTCCGCATCACCATGCCCGAAGGCGCGGTGCTCCGCCGGGTTGTAAAACGGTAACCCTTGCGGTGTGCCAGTATTAATGCATTCATTAACAGGGGCGTCTCGCCGAGACGCCCCTGTTTTCTAAAATAAATTTTGCCGATAAACAAAATGTTCGTATCTTTGCAGTCCAATTGGGAGGTATAGTTATCTTCCCGATGGCAATAAGGTCGTTTGGCCGAGGGGCTAGGCACAGGTCTGCAAAACCTGCTACTCCGGTTCAAATCCGGAAGCGACCTCCACAAAAAAAAGGTCTCCTATGTGGGAGACCTTTTTGATTTTATGCCTTGTAGGTCTTATTTGCTGACACGGGTGAACACATAGCTTCGTCCGTCGTTAGTGACCGTGGCCTGATTGCCGTTAACTGTGAAAGTGCCGGGCTCGCCATCGACGTAGATGACTCCCTGGCCACTGGTGAGCGTACCGGTATAAGTGTAGGTACCTGTCGTCTGCTCACTATCGCCTTCGCTGTCGGCATAGACGAGGAAGCAGTTCGTTGTGTAGAAGGTGACGCTTAACGTTACAGTTATCCCCACTTCTTGGAAAGAGGTCTGCCAAGTGGTGCCGTTCAGCGGATAGCTGCCACTGGGCTGGGGTTGCGGATTGCTGCCGATAAGGGTCAATGTTACGTTACCAGCGGGCGTGTTGTAAGCATTCATGGTGTTGCCGCTGACGGTGAAGGTGATGTTCAACGTCTGTTCGCCATCGACGAGAGCAATGGTGCCACTGCCGTTGTTGTAGGTGTAAGTGCCCTCATAATATTCATTACCATGGGGCATTTGTACACTGACCTTCACCATCGTCGTCTCAAAAAGAACACGTACCTCAGCCTCTCCGTCGTTGTAGCCCCACGTGGTGCCCACCAACGAGTTTTGTGTGTTAATGTTTGTTCCGTTGCCGTTGCTGCTGTCGTTGTCCTTCTCGCAGGAAGCAAGACCGAAGACCATTGCTGCAATGAAGCAGACTTGAAGTAATTTTTTCATAATAATTGTTTTTTAATGGTTTTGTCACCGCAAAAGTAAAAAAAATAATTTTGAATTTTGAATTTTGAATTTCGAATTTTACAATCTACGATTCAAGTGCGGCCTCGATAGCCATCTCGTAGAGCTCGGCGGGGCTGATGCCCATGGCGCGCGCCTGCTTGGGTACGATGCTCTCGGCACTCTGTCCCGGAATGGTATTGACTTCGAGGAAATACAATTCATCGGCGTCGGTGTCGTAGATGTAGTCAAAGCGCACGATGCCGCGGCAGCCCAGCAGGTCGTAGAGTTGCGACGACACCGTCTGGATATGCTTCGAGATGCGCTCGTCGCATTCGGCGGGCGTCACCTCGTTGCTGAAACCTTGGTATTTGGCTTCGTAGTCGAAGAACTCGTGACCGCCCTTGGGGATGATTTCGGTTATGGGAAACACCAACTTCTCGCCGTCGGCCTTGCGGAAGACGCCGCAGTCGAACTCGCGGCCTTTGATGCACTCCTCCACCAGCACTTGGTCGTCCTGCTCGAAGGCGGCCTGGATGGCGGGCATCAATGCATCGGGACTCTTCACCTTGGTGGTGGCCACACTGCTGCCTCCCGCCGCGGGCTTGACGAAGAGAGGATAGCTTAATTGAGAATTGAGAATTGAGAATTGAGAATTAGAATTGAAATGATCTTTGTACAAGAGTACCGATTTGGCAATTTTGACGATGCCGAGGCTGGCGACCACAGGGTTGCAAAATCCTTTGTGGAAGGTGAGTGCCGAGGTGTAATATCCGCAGGTGGTGTAACGGATGCCGAGGGTGTCGAAATAGCCCTGCAGCACACCATTCTCGCCTGGGTTGCCGTGTATGATGATGAAGGCAAGGTCGAAATGGACGCGACTGCCGTCAGCAGCCGTCACGCTAAAATCGTTGCGGTCGACGGGATGGTGTCTGCCGTCGTCGGCAAGCCAGTACCAGCCTTCGCGATCCACGACGATGGGGTAGACGTTGTAGCGACTTTTATCGATGGATTGATAGACTTGCTGGCCGCTGGCGATGGAGATGTCGTGCTCTCCCGAGTAGCCACCCATGACTAAAGCAATGGTTTTCATTTTGGTGAATAGTTTTATAGGATCAATTGGGCTAATTAGTCCAATTATACTAATTTGTTGTATTATTTATCGTTCGGTGTTGTGATTGTCTGTATTTCTTTTCTCCCTGTAGACAATGTTCAATGGTTTCAGGCAGCAGGTAGGTCTGCTGGAACCGTTGCCAGATGATGTCGACTGCCAGGTCGGAGGGATGCAGCATGTCGCGGTCGTAGAAACGATAGTCACGCAGCTCGTCCATCATGATTTCGTAGGCGGGGAAGTAGGAAATTGAGAATTGAGAATTGAGACTTGAGAATTGAGGATCAGTGGCCGGTTGGCTGACGCGGTTCTGCTGATCACTGATTACTGACCACTGATCACTAAGGTGGTCGAGGGCCAGAAGGAGGGTGGCTTTGCTAAGCTGGTTGCCGTGGGCTCCGTCGGCCAGGTGACGGATGGGACTCACGGTGAAGATGATTCGTGGCTGTTGCGGCAGCTGTGCCAGTTTTTGGCAGAGCGGCAGCCATGCTTGTACAATCTCCTCTACGCTGAGCCGGCGGCGGTCGAAGTGGCGTGCCGGCACCTTGTGGCAGTTGGCCACGAGCAGTGGCTCGCTTAGCGACTGCCCGTTGTCAGGCTGTGTGGTGAGGTAGTAGGCGTAGGCGGTGCCCCAGGTGACGACGATGGTGTCGCATACCTGCAGGCACTGGTGTGCCGCATCGATGCGCTCGTGGCACTGTCGCCGACACGCCTCACGGTCGGGGTGGGAGAGGGTGGTGTGGTGCAGCCACGAGTGCCACAATCCGTCGTGTTGCACCAGCATCGTGTCGTCCAGCGTCCGCTGCTCTAGGCAGTAGTCCAGACAGTCTGCGATGGACAGTGGGTTGTAGAGCACGCCGAAGGGGTTACGCAGCACCGACAGTCCCCCTTGCTCCATGCGTGCTCCCACCGCGTCGGTGAAACAGGATCCCAGTAGCAGCAGGCGGCTGTGGGGCCGGACGGTGGGTTGCGGCAGGATGTCGATGGGTGTGGTGAGGTGGGTGCGCATAGGACGTCAGCGTAGGGTGGGGATAATATCTTGGATGCGGGGCTCTTTTTCAATATCGTGGATGAAGCCGTGCGGGCTGACATGCAACTCGGTGGACTTCATCAGCAGTTCCAGCTTCTTGACGGTGTCATGCACGCGCACTTGCAGCAGTGCGTCGCCCTTGTTTTTCTTGGCGATGCTGACTATCTTCTCGCATAAATCGGTGTCGATGTCCGTCAGGTTGATATGGAGCGTCAGCCCGAAGGTGTTGATCTCCATAATGCTGCCGAGGGTCCGTATCTCGCTGATTTGCAGTCGTGGTGGCGATACGCTGAGGTTGCCCTCCTTGTCGCGGTGCGACCATTGTTCCACGCTGCCGCGCACGGAGAGGAACATGCCCTCCTCAAAATAGGGCTTAAACTTGGTGTAGTTGTCCTTGTAGAGCCGTATCTCGTAGGAACCGTCGTAGTCTTCGATGGTCATGTTGCCATAGGGGTCGCCGTTTTTCTGCGAAATGCCAGTCCGGACACTGGTGACGAGTCCGGCAAAGCGGATGGTCTTTCCTATCAGCGGTTTGAGGTCTTGCAATGCCGACGTCTTGGTGTTGACGAAGTACTTGAGCTCATATTTGAATTCGTCGAGCGGGTGGCCGCTGATGTAGAGGCCCATCACTTCGCGCTCGAATTTGCAGCGCTCGATGGAGCTCCATTCCGCGCATTCGGGAATTGCCGGGTGGTCCTCCTGTTTGATCTCCTCGCTCATGTCGAAGATAGACATCTGGCTGCTGTTGGCCAGCTCTTTCTGGCGTGTGGCCCAGCGCATCAGTTTCTCGAGGAAAGAGGGGGTCTCTTTCTCCGGTCCGTCGTGGTAGAAGTAGTGTGCACGGTGCATTTCGCCGAGGCCGTCGAAGGCGCCGGCTTTGACCAGCGACTCGATGTTTTTGCGGTTGACCGTTCGCAGGTCGATGCGCTGCAGGAAGTCGAAGATGTCGCTGAACGCCCCGTTCTGTTCCCGTTCGTTGATGATGGCTTCGGCTGCGGCTTCACCCATGCCGGAGATGGCTTTCAAACCAAAACGTATCTCGTTGGCGCCGGTCACCGAGAAATTCATCAACGACTGGTTGACGGAGGGCGGCATGATATTCAATCCCATGCGGCGGCACTCCTCCATCAGTTCGGCTACACGCTTGATGTCGGTCTGGCCGCTGGTGAGCGTGGCCGCCATATAGTCGGCAGGGTAGTGGGCTTTGAGGTAGGCCGTCTGGTAGGCCACCCACGAGTAGCAGGTGGCGTGCGACTTGTTGAAGGCATAGGAGGCGAATTTCTTCCAGTCCTCCCATATTTTGTGCAGTTTATCTTTCGGATGGCCGTTTTTCTCGCCGCCTTCGTAGAAGAGCACCTCTAGCTCGTTCATTTTGCTTATCTGCTTCTTGCCCATGGCCTTTCGCAGCGTATCGCTCTGTCCGCGCGTGAATCCGGCCAGCAGGCGAGACAGGAGCATGACCTGCTCTTGGTAGACGGTGATGCCGTAGGTCTCCTTGAGGTAGGTCTCCATGATGGGGATGTCATACTCGATGGGCTTGCGTCCCTGCTTGCGGTCGATGAAGTCGGGGATATAGTCCATAGGACCCGGGCGATAGAGGGCATTCATAGCGATGAGGTCCTCGAAAACGGTGGGTTGCAGTTCGCGCAGGTGCTTCCGCATTCCGGGCGACTCAAACTGGAAGGTGCCGATGGTCTCGCCGCGGCTGAAGAGTTCGTAGGTCTCTTTGTCGTCGATGGGGATGTGGTCGATGTCTATCTTCTCGCCCGTGCGCCGTTCGATGCTGCGCAACGCATCTTTGATGATGGAGAGGTTCTTCAGTCCGAGGAAGTCCATCTTGATAAGTCCCACCGTCTCCACCACATGACCGTCGTATTGCGTCACCAGCTCGTCGTGCTTCGACTCCTTGTCGTAGATGGTGCACATGGGGGCGAAGCGTGTCAGGTCGTCGGCACCGATGATGACGCCGCAGGCGTGGATGCCAATCTGTCTGTTGGTGTCCTCCAGCTCTTCGGCATAGAGCAGCATGGGCTGCAACTGCTTGTCTTTGGGGTCCTGGCTCTGCATGATTTTCTTCAGCTCGGGCACATACTTGTAGCAGTTGGACAGGTTGACTTTGGGCAACTTTTCAAACGGTTTTCCGTGCTCGTCCTTCATCCCCTCGGGAAATCCGCGGTCGGGGATGTAGCTCTTCAGCATGTTGACCGTGCTGAGCGGTATCTGTTCCACGCGTCCCACGTCGGCGAGGGCGGCACGGGTGGCCATGGTGCCATAGGTGATGATGTGCGCCACCTTCTCGTGGCCATATTTGTTGGAAATCCAGTCCAGCACCTTGCCGCGACCGGCGTCGTCGAAGTCGACGTCGATATCGGGCAGCGAGATGCGGTCGGGATTGAGGAAACGTTCAAACAGCAGGTCGTATTTCAGTGGGTCGACATCGGTGATCCACAGGCAGTAGGCTACCACGCTTCCGGCTGCAGAGCCACGGCCGGGGCCCACGCTGACATCCAGCTCTTCGCGGGCAGCGCGGATATAGTCCTGCACGATGAGGAAGTATCCGGGGAATCCCATCGTCTTGATGGTGTGCAGCTCGAAACGGATGCGCTCGCGGATTTCCTCGGACAGGGCGGCTTGTATGTCGGCCGAGCCTGTCAGCTCCGGCCTGTCGGAGAGATACCTTTTTCGGGCGCCCGCCCACACCAGCTGTTCCAAGTAGTCGGCCTCAAACTTGATGCGGTACAGTTTGTCGTAGCCGCCGAGTTTCTTGATTTTGTCGTTGGCTTTCTCTTCGCTGAGCACCACCTCGCCTTTCTCGTTGCGTGTGAACTCGTCGAAGAGCTCCTGCTCGGTGATGCGGCTGCGGTATTCCGCCTCGCTGCCGAAGTCGTCGGGAATGGGGAAGACCGGCATGATGGGGTCGCTGTTGATGCTGTAGACCTCCACCTTGTCGACAATCTCCTGCGTGTTGGCCAACGCTTCGGGCAGGTCTTCGAAGAGCGCCTCCATCTCAGCGGGACTCTTCAGCCACTCCTGCTGCGTGTAGTGCATTCGGTCGGGGTCGTTGTAGTTGGTCTGCGTGCTGATGCAGATAAGGTGGTCGTGGGCGATGCCATGCTCCTCCTCGACAAAGTGCACGTCGTTGGTGGCAATCAGCTTGATGTTGTGCTTGCGGGCCAGTTCGATGAGGAACGGGTTCACCAGCTGTTGCCGCTTGTAGACGTTTGTGTCGCCGCCGGGCTTGTCGGTGGGATGACGTTGCAGCTCCAGGTAGTAGTCGTCGCCAAACACCCTCTTGAACCACAGCACGCTCTCTTCCGCCTTCTCGTGTTGGTTGCGCATGATGAGCTGCGGTATCTCGCCGCCCAAGCAGGCGGAACAGCAGATAATGCCTTCGTGATACTGCTCCAGCACGTTGTGATCAATACGGGGACGGTCGTAGAAGCCGTCGATATAGGCGATGGAACTCAGCTTGCAGAGGTTGCGGTAGCCTTGCTTGTTTTTGGCCAGCAGGATGAGGTGGTAGCCGCTGCGGTCTGTGATGCGCTCGCGTCCCGTCTCGGGATTGGTCTCCTTGACGGTCTTGTCTTTGTCGTAGAGCGAGCGACGGGCACAGTAGGCCTCGATGCCGATGATGGGCTTGAAGAATTGAGAATTGAGAATTGAGAGTTGAGAGTTGGAATCTGCAAGTTGTGTGTTGAGTTCTTTGAGTTGCCCGTTGAGTGTTGCCAGTTGGTCGGCGTCGGTCTTTTGCTCTTCCTCCGAAATTTGCGTTTCCAGCTCTTTGATCTGTGCCTCCAACTCCCCGATTTTCGCCTTCGCTGCTTTTATCTGGTCTTTCACCTTGCCATTCTCTCCATCCACGGTGTCCACCAGGTCCTTGATGCCGAACATGTTGCCGTGGTCGGTCAGCGCCATGGCATACATACCGTCACGTTTGCACTTGCGGATAAGGTCGGGAACCTTCGACATGCCATCGAGGATGGAATAGTGCGAGTGTACGTGGAGGTGTGTAAAGGTGGCCATGGAGGTTGGATGGTTTGAGGGTTTAATGGGTGGAGGGTTTGATGGTTTGCTTGTCGATGAGTTGTCCGTTTTCGTCGTAGCTGCACTGCACGCGCTTGCGTAGCGTTCCGTTGCGACGATAGTGGTAGGTGTCGGTGAAGAGCAGCCGTTCGTCGGCGCTGTATACCTCCACCCGCTGGATGCGACCTTGACGGTCGTAGCCTGTCAGGCTACGGCTCTCCACCGCTCCCGTGCTGTCATCATAGGTGTAGACGATGCGCACCGCCAGCCGGTCGTGGCTGTCATATATGTCGTGCTGCGACTGCTGCAGTTTACCGTCGGCACTGTGTGTCAACAGCGGCTGCTGTGCCCATAGTGTGATGGCGCACAGCAGCGAGAGGCCGAGCAATAGAAAGGCGCGCATGCGGGGAAAAGGGACTCAGAAGCTGTTTAAATTTAATTCAATGTTTTTCTTAAAGTACATGAACGGCATCTTTTTCATCTTTCCTCAGTCACAATGGAATCCCATTGTTCCATCGGAAAGGCAAAAAATCTGCTCGCCCATGTCCATAATAAAACTCATCAATCAAACTTAAACAGCTTCTCATTATTTCCGATCCAGGTATTCCCACTCGTCGGCGGGGACGGTGATGTGAAAACTGACGGCCTTGCCGTTTCTCAGTTTTCCGGTGAGCAGGTAGTCGAAGATATCATCGGTGCGAGTGATAGTCAGCGTTCCGCTCTGGAAAGCGCCTTCATCGTAATTTTCACCATCGATGACACCATAGTAGTGCGGTACGCCTTCTGTGTGGTTGTCTTGAGAATAGTAGAGCGTACTGGTTTGGTTGTCACCACCGAAACTGAATCCAAAGGCATAGTCGGCATCGTTATAGTAATGGGTGAGGTCGAACGTGCGGTTCAGGCTGTTCTCTTCAACGTCAGCGCGGATGGAAAGCAGGGTGACGCCGTCAATCTGTTCCAAACATTCGGCATCGGCGTAGCCACGACCGTTCTGGTCAATGTCGTAGTGGCTGTAGATGGTAATGACACGACCGTCGATGACGGCGGTGTTGGGAGCTGCCTCGATGATGGCGCCACTGTTCCCGTTGTCCTTGTTGTCGTCATCCTTGTTGCAGGCAGCGGCAAATATCATTGTGGCGACGGCCACAAACATCATAATCTTTTTCATGGTTGTTTTTGTTTTATGGTTAGTATTTAGGATTTCAGTTTCTTGTAGTGGATGCGGTGCGGGGTGTCGTCGCCCAGCCGTTTCTTGCGGTTTTCTTCGTACTCGGTGTAAGTGCCTTCGAAGAAATAGACCTGCGAGTCGCCTTCGAAAGCGAGGATATGGGTGCAGATACGGTCGAGGAACCAGCGGTCGTGGCTGATGACCACAGCGCAGCCGGCAAAGTGCTCCAAGCCTTCTTCCAACGCCCGCATGGTGTTGACGTCGATGTCGTTGGTGGGCTCGTCGAGCAGTAGCACGTTGGCCTCGCTTTTCAGTGTCAGCGCCAGGTGCAGACGGTTGCGCTCGCCACCGCTCAGCACACCGGCTTTCTTGCTCTGGTCGTTGCCCGAGAAGTTGAAGCGCGAGATATAGGCGCGCGAGTTGATGAGGCGGCCGCCCATCTGTATCTGTTCGTTGCCTTCCGACACCACCTCCCAGACGCTCTTCTCAGGGTCGATCTGGATATGCTGCTGGTCCACATAGCCCAGCTTGACGGTCTCGCCGATGCGGAAGGTGCCGCTGTCGGGCTGTTCCAGACCCATGATGAGACGGAACAGCGTGGTCTTTCCGCAGCCGTTGGGTCCGATGACACCGACGATGCCGGCAGGCGGCAAGCTGAAAGTGAGGTTCTCGTATAGCAGTTTGTCGCCGTAAGCTTTGCTGACGCCCTGTGCTTCGATGACATTGGTACCCAGACGGGGTCCGTTGGGGATGAAGATTTCGAGGTTCTGCTCTTTCTCTTTCACATCCTCGTTCATCATGCGGTCGTAGGCGGCCAGACGTGCCTTGCCCTTGGCGTGGCGCGCCTTGGGTGCCATGCGCACCCACTCCAGCTCGCGTTGCAGAGTCTTGCGGCGTTTGCTCTCCTGTTTCTCTTCCATGGCCAACCGCTGGCTCTTTTGCTCCAGCCAGCCGCTGTAGTTGCCCTGCCAGGGGATGCCCTCGCCGCGGTCCAATTCCAGAATCCAGCCCGCCACGTTGTCGAGAAAGTAGCGGTCGTGGGTTACGGCGATAACGGTACCCTTGTACTGGCGCAGGTGCTGCTCCAACCAGTCGATGCTTTCGGCGTCGAGGTGGTTGGTGGGCTCGTCGAGCAGCAGGATGTCGGGTTCCTGCAGCAGCAGGCGGCAGAGGGCCACACGGCGACGCTCGCCGCCGCTGAGGTTGGCCACAGGGGTCTCCTCTTCGGGGCAACGCAGCGCATCCATGGCGCGCTCCAGACGGCTGTCGAGGGTCCATGCGTCGTATTGGTCGAGCAGTTCGGTCAGCTCACCCTGACGGGCACAGAGCTTGTCGAAGTCGGCGTCGGGCTCGGCGAAAGCGTTGTTCACCTCCTCGTATTCGCGCAACGCGTCGACGACAGGTTGCACGGCTTCCTGCACCACCTCCTTGACGGTCTTGCCGTTGTCGAGCTTGGGTTCCTGCTCCAGGTAGCCTACGCTGTAGCCCGGGGCGAAGACCACCTCGCCCTGGTACTCCTTCTCCACGCCGGCGATAATCTTCAGCAGGGTACTCTTTCCGGCACCGTTGAGACCGATGATGCCGATTTTGGCACCATAGTAGAACGAGAGGTAGATGTCTTTCAATATTTGGCGCGAAGGGGGTATCAGTTTACCCACTCCCACCATGGAAAAGATGATTTTCTTGTCGTCGGCCATAGATTTTGGTTTTTTCTGGATGGGCTAGATTTTCTAGATTTTCTAGATTATCTAGAATTTCTAGAACTTCTAGACTATCTAGATGCTCTAGATTTAATATTCCTCTTCCTCGAACTTGATGTCTTTGACGTTGAGCTGTATCTCCGTCTTGCCGTTCCAGTAGTTCTCCTCCAGTTGATAGCAGAGGTCGAACGACTGTCCCTGGCGCATCTTCTCGTAGCAGTCGGCCATCTGGAAAGCGATGGCGGGGTAGGGCTTGGAACGTGCGTCGAGTGGAATGGCGTTGAACTTCAAGTGACGGCTGCCCACAATGCGGGCGTGGCCGGTGTCGACCATGTGGTGCGACAGGAAGACGGGCACGTTGTTCTCCGGTCCGAAGGGGGCAAACTGTTTGAGGATGCGCAGGAATTTCGGTGTCAAGTTCTCCGCAAAGCTGATTTCGGCATCCACTTCCACTTCGGGAACCATTTCCTCTTCGCGGAGGGACTCCGATACCACCGCTTCGAAGCGTTGGATGAAGGTGTCCAGATTTTCGGGTCTGAGCGACACACCGGCGGCACAGCGGTGTCCGCCGAAGTGCTCCAGCAGGTCGGCACACTGCTCGAGGGCGGTGTGGATGTCGAACTCCTTGATGGAACGGGCCGAGCCCACAATCATGTCGTCGGTCGAACGGGTGAAGATAATGGTGGGCTTGTAGTAGGCTTCCACCAGTCGCGAGGCCACGATGCCCACCACGCCTTTGTGCCATTCCTCGTCGAAGAGCACGATGCTCTTGCGCGACAGCATGACGGCGTCGGTCTCGATGCGTCGTTTGGCCTCTTCGGTGGCGGCGGAGTCGAGCCCCTTGCGCTCCATGTTATAGTTGTTGATATCCTCGGCCAGTTCGGCGGCTTTGGCTTTGTTGTCGCACAATAGCAGTCGCACCGAGTCGAAAGCCGAGTGGATGCGTCCCGCTGCATTGATGCGAGGACCTACCAGGAAGACGAGGTCGGCGATGGTGAGCTCTTTCTCAAAGTAGGTGGCGCTGGGGTTGGTCGCCGCTGTTGTTGCCACTGGCGGCTCGCCTTCGCCACGGTTGTTACGTCGCGGGGCGATGTGTCCGTAGCGCAGGATGGCCTCGATGCCGGGACGTGGGTGGGTGTTGATGACTTTGAGACCGAAGGTGGCCAGCACGCGATTCTCGTCGGTGATGGGCACAATGTCCGAGGCGATACTGACGGCCACCAGGTCGAGGTAGCTCAGCAGCTCCAGCATTATCTTCTCGCGGATGTTGCGCTGCTCTTCGTCCAGTTGCTCGGGATTGTCGCAGGCGCGCACGCCGAGCCGATGCTCGATGTAGGCCTCCACAATCTTGAAACTGATGCCGCAGCCCGACAGTTCCTTGTAGGGGTAGGCGCAGTCTTCGCGCTTGGGGTCGAGCACGGCCACGGCCTGTGGCAGTGTCTCTCCGGGCAGGTGGTGGTCACCGATGATGAAATCGATGCCTCGCTCCGAGGCGTAGGCCACCTGTTCCACCGCTTTGATGCCGCAGTCGAGGGCGATGATGAGCTTGACACCGGTCTCGTAGGCGTAGTCGATGCCACGGAACGAGATGCCGTATCCTTCGGCCTCGCGGTCGGGGATATAGAAGTCCAGGTTGCCACTCAGTTTCTGCAGGAACGAGAAGAGCAGTGCCACGGCCGAGGTGCCGTCCACGTCGTAGTCGCCATACACCATGATGCGCTCATGGTGTATCAAAGCCTGATCAATACGTTCAATGGCTTGATGCATATCATGCATCAAGAATGGATCATGAAGTTGCTCCAAACTGGGGCGGAAGAAGCGGCGCGCTTCCTCGAATGTTGTAATGCCGCGTTCCACCAGAAGGGTGGCGATGACGGGGTCGACACTCAATTTCTCAGCAAGGTTCTCAACAACTTCTACATCATAATCTTTTCTGATTAACCAACGTTTCTGTTTCATTTTTTACTGATTGCAAATATACATTTTTTTTGCTAATCAGAAAAGTGTAAATGGCGGGAAATAATAACAGAGGCCGTTTTGATTACAATCAAAACGGCCTCTGTGGGTTACGGGAGTTGGTTAGTTCTTTTTTTCTTTGTCGGCACCCCCCATTCTCGACATGGCGTCGAGGGTGCGGCTGCGTTGAACAATCAGGTTGACTTTCCATTCGCCATGGCGTTTGACCAGCATGACGGAGTCGTTCTGTACCTTGATGGGCGTCACCTTGCGATAGTAGGCTTGGGCAGTGGTGTCGTTGACCATACGGATCTTTTTGATGGTGATCTTGGCAGGGGTATTTTGCTGGATATCAGCGGGATTGACATAAGGCAGGATGTCCTTCTCGATGTAGTCGAGCGTTGCCTTTTGCGTCTGGGGTGTAGCGAATTGCCGGGCGTCGGATATCCGGTAGTTTCCCATGGCGTCCAGATAGCCGTAGGCCGCATCTTTGACCAGTGTCTTCTCTCCGCCGCAGGTAGCTGCGGTCAGTGAGAGAAAAGCGATTGCGACGATGTGCAGTCTTTTCATATCCAATGGTTTCTTTAGCAAATAAAAAAGAGTGCCACGCGGCACTCTTTTTTATTTACCTGTGAAGAGTGATTATTTTTTTCTTCTGGAAGTTTTGGCTTTCAGAGCCTCTTTCTCTTCGGAGGTGGTGTTGGTGATAACCTTGGCTTCCTCTTTGACAGCCTCGGTGGCAACCTCGGTAGCGGTCTCGGCAGCAGCCTTCACAACTTTGTTGGCAGCCTTGGTGGCCTCTTTCTTCACGGTCTCTTTGACGGCGGCCTCTTCGGTCGTCACTTCGGCAACCTCGTCAGCGGGGCCTTCGCACAGAGCTTCTTCCTCGATCTCGGTCATAACCACGGTGTCAGCCTCGGCCTCGGTGGTGTTGTTCTTGCAAGCATAGATGGTGGCGCAAGCCAAAATGGCGAGGGCCAACAGTTTAAAATTCTTCTTCATTGTATTATTATTCTTTGATTATTTTACAGAATCAGTTGATTAGTCGTTGAAGCTGTAGTTTCTGACTTTCTTGCCATTGGTGCGAGTCAGCGTGATGTTGGTGGCGGTAGCGGTCATAACTTTTTCGTCAACATCAGCCTCGTCGTTCATATAAGCATAGTAGTCATACATGGTCATCGAGGCGATAGCGCTCTCTAGGGTGAGAGTGGTGGCATCGAAGCCGTTCAGCTGGAAGCTCTGGGGAAGATCCTCATCGTAAGCCCACTCGCAGACGTTGTCATAGATACGGTTGGCGTGCTCGCTGTAGTATGCGTTGAAGATATCCTGCTGGGTGAACTGAACCTGGGCATAGGGCAGGGTGAAGTTCTCGAGGCTACCTTTGCTCATGTGAGCGGCAGCAGCTTCAATCTGAGCGTACTCACCATCGAAAGTGGCGTCAAACCAGCCCATGGGAACCACACGACCATCAAAGGTAATCTGCAGGGTCTCGGCGTTAACGGCCTCAGCGTTCTCTTCGTCGTCTTTCTTGCAACCAGTGAAAACCATGGCACCGGCAACAGCCATCAGTGCGAAAAATTTGATAGTTTTTTTCATGTTGTTGATTATTAAATGGGTTAATAAATAAATAATTGTATTCGTATATTTTTTCTATTCGGCAAAAGTACAAAAAATAAATGGTATGGATATGTTTTTTTTTAACATTTAATGTTAGAAAGTGTTAAAAACCAAAACGGTTCCTTATCGCTTCACATCGACGGCGTCGCGGATGCCGTTTCCGAAGAGCATGAAGGCGAGTACCACAACCATGATGGCGGCGCCGGGCAGCAGGGCCAGATAGGCGCTGTCGAGCAGCAGGTAGCTGGCGTTCTCTTTGACCATCGAGCCCCACGACACCATGGGAGGCTGTACGCCGATGCCCAGGAAGCTCAGTCCGGCTTCGAGCAGGATGGCCGAGGCAAAGTTGGAGGCGGCGATAACGATGATGGCGCCCACGGTGTTGGGCAGGATGTGACGGAAGATGATGCGGGGTGCGCGGTAGCCCAGCGCCCGCGCCGCCTCGACATATTCTTTCTCTTTGAGCGACAGCACCTGTCCACGCACCACACGGGCGATGTCGACCCACATCGTGAGACCTACAGCCACGAAGACCTGCCAGAAGCCTTTGCCCAGCGCGAAGGTGATGGCGATGACCAGCAGTACAGTGGGGATGGACCACACCACGTTGATGAGCCACATGATGACATTGTCGACCCATCCGCCGAAGTAGCCGGCCAGGGCGCCCATCGTGATGCCGATGAGCAGGGCAATGAAGAGGGCGATGAAGCCCACCGACAGGCTGACCCGGCTGCCGATAAGGATGAGACTCAGCACGTCGCGTCCGTAGCTGTCGGTGCCCAACACAAAGGTGCGCTGGGTCACTTCTACCACTTCGCTGCGGTGGTAGCGCAGTGTCTCGCCGTCGTTGGGTGTGGATCCGGTGAAGGTTTCGGCTACCAGCGTGTCGCCTTCGTAATGGTATTGGTAGATGGGTTGCGCCTTGTAAGCCAGCGGCTCGCCGAAACACATGCGGTGAAACAGTCCGTGGCGCTCGGGCTCTCCTCCGTCCAGCCGGGTGTGCAGGAATGTGGCATGGCTCATGGGTTTTTGTGCTGCCAACTCCAGATACTGCTGGTTGCAGTGCGGCGTGTGGTCGGGGGTGATGAGGTACCCCAGCAGCGCCACTACAGCCAGCAGCCCGATGACCCACAGGCTGGCTACCGCCAGCTTGTTGCGGCAAAAACGATGCCAGGTCATGCGGTTCAGCGACACGCTGGCCAGGTCGGTGGCATTCTTTTTGCGGAAGAGTCTCATGCTGTTGTTTTTTTCTTTTCTAGGGCTTCTAAAATTTCTAGATTATCTAGATTATCTAGATTGTCTAGAATAGCTAGATTTTCTAGATTACATAAATCCCAGTTCCACTTTCACATCGTTGGGGATTCGGTCCATGGTCCAGGGCGGGTCGAATGTCAGCTCCACATCGACGCTCTTGATGCCTTCGATGTAGCCCACCATCTGTTTCACCTCTTGGAACATATATTCCGCCTCGGGGCAGTCGGGGGCGGTCATGGTCATCAGTATCTTGACATTCAGGTCTGCGTCAACATCTATCTTATAGATGAGACCCAGATCGTAGATATTGACTGGAATCTCGGGGTCGTAAATGTTGCGCAGCACATTGACGACGGCGTCGTTGATGGTTTCGGGGGTGGGGGACATTGGGAATTGAGAATTGAGAGTTTTACAATAAACATCGAAAAACTCGAAAAAATTTAATTCTTTTTTTCGTTTATTTCGTGTTTTTAGATGTTCCTGTTGCGTATTCGATGTTCCGGGTACTTACTTCATAGAGAACGCCAGGGCATAGAGTTTCATCTGCTTCACCATGGCGGTGAGACCATTGGAACGGGTGGGCGAGAGGTGCTCTTTCAAGCCTATCTGGTCGAGGAAGCCGAGGTCGGCGGCCAGTATGTCGGCGGGCTTTTGTCCGTCGAGCACACGGATAAGCAGGGTGATGATACCCTTGGTGATGACCGCGTCGCTGTCGGCACGGAAGTAGAGTTTTCCCTCCTCGTGACGGCAGCTCAGCCACACCCGTGACTGGCAGCCTTGTATGAGGTTGCTCTCGGTCTTGTCGGCCTCGTCGATGGCGGGACACTCACGCCCCAACTCGATGATATAGGTGTATTTGTCCAGCCATTCTTCGAACTGTGCAAATTCGTCGATGATTTGGGATTCTATCTCTTGGATGGTCATATTCTTTGCTTATTGGTCCAATGGGGCTAATCGGTCCCATTCGTTTACTATTTGGGCGCTTTCTTCACCATGAAGAAGGCGATGAGGGCGTAGAGCGCCTGTGGCAGCAGGATAGAGAGGAAGGGCGGCAGGTTGCTGTTGGTCGAGAAGACCACGCAGGCTCGCATGAAGACGATGAACGAGAAGGCCAGGCTGATGCCGATGGCCAGGTGCACGCCGATGCCGCCGCGTGACTTGCGTGACGAGACGGCGACGCCCATATAGGTCATAATGATGATGGCCAACGGGTTGAGCAGTCGCTGGTAGAGCTCGATGAGGGCGGCGATGATGGCCGTGCTGCCATGCAGTTTCTCGCGTTGGATGTAGCGGAACAGTTGGATGCTGTTCATCACCTCGATGTTCTCCACGGCGTGGCTGAAATCCTCGGGTTGTATGCCCAAGTCGACCTGTTTGACAGCGACGTGTTCCAGGTGTTCATTCAGTCCGTCGAGGGTGCGGTGGTAGTAGTTGTGGCAGGTCCATAGCCCGTTGACGCTGTCGAAGGTGGCTATCTCGGCGATATGCCGTTCCACGAGGGCACCCTTGTCGTTGTAGATGTCCTTGTGCAGTTTGTACGACCGCTTCTCGTCCACATTGTACGACTCGGCAAACAGCTGGTGCCCGGGTTCCGACTGGAAGTGGATGTTGGTAAAGTAGTTGTCGCGGCGTGTGTGGATATACTGCTTGTCGAACTCCAGCAACTTGCGGTTGCTGACGGGTATGACAAAGTTGCTGAATATGAACACAATCAACGCTACCATCAGGGATCCGTGCAGGAATGGTCGCAGCATGCGCTGATAACTGATGCCGCTGCCCAGGATGGCGATAATCTCCGTGTTGCCCGCCATCTTCGAGGTGAAGAAAATCACCGAGATAAAGATAAACAGGGCGCTGTAGAGGCTGACAAAGCCCGGGATGAAGTTGAAGTAGTGCTGAAAGATGATGGCACGCAGCGGGGCGTGGTTTTCCAAGAAATCGTCCAGCTTCTCCGACACGTCGAACGTGATGACGATGACGATGATGAGCGCCAGCGCCATAAAGAAAGTCTTGAGGTATTTCCCAAGGATATACCTGTCGATGAGCCGCGTTTCGATGTGTGGCAGTCGCATGTCTTGCTACGACAATCCCAACGGATGGTATTCTGCTTAATTACATGATACCCATCAGTTTCTGGAAGGCGGTGAGGCATTCCAGGGCGTTGGTCTTAACGTGGATAAATTCGTCAACGCCATAGCCTTTGTAGGTATCGACCATCTCTTTGGGGTAGCCGGCCAGCACGATGCTTTTTACCTTGCCTTTCAGACCCTTGCAGGCGGCCTCGGTGATTTCAGCATATTCGTCGTCGCTCGAGCAGAGCACCACGATGTCGGCCTTGGCGTCCAATGCCGCTTTCACGCCCTCTTCGGCGCTCTTGAAGCCGGCATTGTCGACGATCTCGTAGCCCGCCACACCGAAGAAGTTGGTGGCGAAGCCCGAGCGGGCTTTGCGCATGGCCAGGTTGCCGTAGGTCAGCAGGAACACGCGCGGACGCTTGCCGCTGCGCTCGGTGGCCAGACGCAGTGCCTCGAAGGGCTCGGCGCCGCGGTAGGTGTGCAGCGTGCGGATCTCGGTGCCTTCTGCTTTGCAGCAGCAACAGCCGTGCTTCTCCTGCGACACCTTGTCGTCCATCTTTTCCAGCAAGTTGGGGTACTGGTTGGTGCCCAGGATGGTGGTCTTGCGGGTGGCGATGTCTTTGTCGCGCTGTTTGGCGATGCGCTCCACCTCGTCCTGCACGTAGCCTTCGCGGATGGCTTTGCAGAAGCCACCCTTCTCCTCGACGGTGACAAACAGCTGCCAGGCGTGCTGGGCGATGCTGTCGGTGAGGTTCTCGATATAGTAGCTGCCGGCGGCGGGGTCGACAATCTTGTCCATATAGCTCTCCTCTTTCAGCAGCAGCTGCTGGTTGCGGGCGATGCGGTAACCGAAATCGTCGCTCTCCTCCTTGTAGGTGCTGTCGAAGGGGATGGTGCTGATGGAGTCGGCGCCGGCGATGGCGGCCGACATGGTCTCGGTGGTGGTGCGCAGCATGTTGACGTAGGGGTCGAAGACCGACTTGTTCCACGATGCCGACACGCAGTTGATGAACAGGCGGTAGGCGCAGTCGCACGTAGGCTTGTATTGCTCCACAATCTTGCTCCACAGCAGACGGGTGGCGCGGATTTTGGCAATCTCCATGAAGTAGTTGCTGCCGGTGGCAAAGTTGACGGCGATGCTGGAGGCCACATGCTCCATGCGGCAGCCCATGTCGGTCAGACGTGCCACCATCTCGTTGGCGGCGGCCATGCTGAAGCCCAGCTCCTGCACGATGTTGCTGCCGGCGTTGTGCAGCAGGCTGCCGTTGATGGTTAGGCAGCGGTAGTGGGGCAGGGTGGCTTTGGTGTATTCCACCAACTCCTTGGCCTCGGCCAGGTCTTGCTCCTCGCCGCGGTAGAACTGGCCATGCTTCAGAGCATAGTGGAAGATGTCGAAATTGCAGCTGCCTTCCACCTTCTCCAGATCACGACCCTCCTTGCGCAGCACCTCGACAAAGAGTTTCAGCGTCTCCATGTAGTTGCGCGAGCAGTTGAAGTGGATTTTCACCACCTCGGGGTTGATGCCCGAAAGCAGGGTCCGCATCTCCTCGACGGTGTTGATCTCCTTGGCGCAGAGACCCAGAGCGGTGGCGCCGCGCTGCACGGCGTTGCGTGCGATGGCGTTGGCCTTGGCGGCATCCTTCACATGGATATCCTGACGGATGTCCCACACGTTGTTGTCGCTCTTCTTGCCGCGCGTGAAAGGCTGCTGGGCGGGATTGCTATCCAGATACTCCAGCTGTGCCAGGTCTTCGGCACGGTAATAGGGCTTTACGTTGAAACCTTCGATGGTTTTCCATACCAGTTTCTTCTCGTAATCGGCACCTTTGAGGTCTTTGTTGATGACTTCTTCCCACTGTTCGGTGGAAACGGGTGGAAATTCACTGAACAATCGATTGTCTTCCATGGGGTTATATCTTATATATTATTGTTTCGTAATTTACAAAGATACATTTTTATTTTGAATTGGCAGCATCTGTTTTTCTTCTTTCGGATTGCGACGAAATGATTATTTTTGCAAAATGGCATTTATGGATAAGAATCGCAAGGCTCAGTTTGTCATCTGCAAGGCCTCGGCAGGGTCGGGCAAAACCTATACGTTGGTACGCGAATATCTGCGGCTGGCATTTGATGTGCCGGGCGACGACTGGTCGCGCCAGTTCCGTCGCATCCTGGCCATCACCTTCACCAACAAGGCTGCCAAGGAGATGAAAGACCGTGTGATGGCGTGGCTCGACAAGATGGCCACCCAAGGCACTTCGACAACGATGGGGGCCGAGCTGGCCCAGATTTTGGGCTGGGACGACGCACGGCTGCGCCTGGCGGCGCAGTCGGTCCATGCCGCCATTCTGCACAACTATTCCGATTTTGCGGTTAGCACCATCGACAGTTTCATGAGCCGCATCGTACGCACCTTTGCCCGCGACCTGCATCTGCCCATGGGCTTCGAGGTGGTGACCGACGACAAGGTGCTGCGCAATGTCTCCACCGACACCCTGATTGACCTGGCGGGTCGGCAGGGCGAGGAGGAGCTGACGGAGATACTGTGGAGTTATATCGGAGGAAAGATGGAGGAGGGCAACACCAACTTCTTCTCCTCCGGAAAAACCACCTTCGGCACCGAGCACAGTGTCGACGGCAGCATCAGCACCCTGGCCAAGGAGTTGTTCAAGGAGGAGGTGCCGGGCTATATGCACAAGCTCGAACAGCTGTCGATGCGTGATTTCTACCTGTTGCGCAAGAAATATTTGGACGACAATGCCGCTCTCGAGCAGCAGGTGGCCGAATTGGGACAAGCGGTGCTGCAGCTCTGTGCCGACAACGGCTTGACGGTCGACAGTTTCTTCTATGGCAAGACCGGTGTCTACGCCTATTTTGTACGTTGCGCGGAGAAGCGTCTGGGTATGCCTTCCAAGCGTGCCAACGACTTTTTCGACGGCGGCAAGCGGGTGGGTGCCAAGGTGTCGGCAGCCGAGGCGGATGCCGTCGACCGCATCTATCCCCAGATGGAGACCCTGTTTCGGCAGCTGGTCGACCTGCTCAAGGCCGAGCTGCCCTATTACAACACCCGCAACGCGGTGCTGAAACAGATCTATCCGCTGGCGCTACTGAACCGCATCTCACAACTGATAGAACAGCAGTACGGCGAAGAGGAGATGATCCATATTTCCGAGTTCAATAAGCAGATTAACAAGGTGGTGCAGGATGAGCCCATGCCGTTTGTCTACGAGCGTATCGGCAGCCGCTACCAGTACTATCTTATCGACGAATTCCAGGACACGTCGCGCATGCAGTGGCAGAACCTGCTGCCGCTTGTCTCCAACAGCATCGCCCAGGGCGGCTACTCCCTGGTGGTGGGCGACGCGAAGCAGGCCATCTACCGTTTCCGGCAGGGCGATGTGCGACAGTTCGTTGCGTTGCCCGATGTCGACAATCCCGTCCACGGCGCTCTGCTGAAACACCCCGGCGTTTCGGAGGTGCAGCGTCTCGAACATAATTTTCGTTCCACGGAGACGGTGGTGAAGTTCAACAACGATTTCTACCGTTGGCTGGCCGCCGAGCGGTTGGCCGACAACCGGCTCTTATATGACATCTTTATCGGTGCCAACGCTCAGGAACCCGACCTGCGGCAGCTGCCGCGACGCAAGGGCGGACTGGTGTCGCTGGACTTTATGCCCGTCGGCAACAGGCAGGCGTTGCCGTTGGAAGCGATGTGGCAACGTGTGTACGAGATTATCCGTCAGCAGGTCGACGAGAAAGGTTACCGCATGCGCGACATCACCATTCTGGGTCGCGAGGGAAAAGTGTTGAGTGTGGTGGCCGACTACCTGTCGGCGTCGACCGACGGCCGAACACCGATACCGATGGTCTCCGACACTTCGTTTCTGTTGCAGAACAGCCGTGTGGTGCGCCTCTTGCGTGCCGCTCTGCTCTGGGTGGCCGACGAATACGACAAGCTGTCGGCGGTGGAGGTGCTGGAACAGATGCGACGGCTGGGACTGCTGTCCCGCGACTATGCGGCGGCGGTCATCAGCCAGAAGTCGTTCAACCTGGAGGAGATATTGGAGGGCGAGGGTTACACCCTCTCGCGCGCTGCGCTGCGTGACCGCTCGCTCTACGAGTGCTGCGAGTCGCTGGTGCGCGACCTGCGGCTGTACGACGTGGAGACGGACTACACCATCAGTTTCTTGGGTCGTGTGCAGGAGTATTGCCGTCGCCACAGAAATCATATCGGTGAGTTTGTCGCTTGGTTCGACGACCAGTCGTTTTCGCTGACCACCTCCGAGGACCTGGACGCGGTGCGTCTCTCCACCATCCACAAGGCCAAAGGTCTGGAGGCGCCGGTCATTATTTATATCGTGCCGCCGCAGAAAGACAAGCGTCACAAGATGTGGGTGTCGCTGGAACCCTATCAGGAGCGTCTGGCATTGCCAATGGCACCGGTCGATGTGCGGAAAGAGGATGTCGACAACGGCCTCCTCTATGCCGACCAGTTGAAGGAGGAGGAGGTGCGCCGTGTGGTCGATGCCGCCGACCTGCTCTATGTGGCCACCACCCGTGCCCGCGACAAGCTGTTTGTGCTCTGCAGCACGCGATTCGACACCTCCGTGGAGGATTACCCCGGCTGGCTTCATCAATATGTGACGCGTGAGATCTCCGACAAGCCGTTGCTGACTTGGACCACAGAGAAGGTGGGCGATAGTGAACGTTTTGTCACAGGCGACGATACCGCTGCGCCCCATCCCGAGGAGTGCGACACGTCGCTGCTGACGGTGCATCCCACGCTCCATTTCGCTCCGTGGGAGGAGAAGGTGGTGGTGGCTTCTGAGTCGAAAGGGCCAGACGATTTCTCCGACGACAGTCCGTTACAGTTTGGCAAGGCGATGCACGCCATCTTGTCGCAGCTGACGGACGACGGCGATGTCGCTGCCTTGGTCGACCACTTCTGTTCGCAACATGCGGTGCCCGACAGCTGGCCGTCGCGGCTGCGTGAGCAGATAGCAGGCTTGCTGGCCCATCCCGATAGCGCGCGCTTCTTTGACCATCGTTATAAGGTCTATAATGAATGTGATCTGCTGTTCGAAGGTCGGCTGCTGCGTCCCGACAGGGTGCTCTTTCTGCCCGACGAGGTATGGATTGTCGACTTCAAGACCGGTGAGCCCGAGGTGGCGTACCATGCCCAGGTCGAATCTTACAAGCGGGCGTTGGCTGCGATGGGGCATGCCACGGTGCGTGGTTTTTTGCTCTACACCACCACGGCGACGGTGGAGGAGGTGTAGCGAAAAGTGGCCGCTGTAACGCTCAGTGGTAAAACGACAAAAATATTTTTTTACATCTTTTTGTTCATAATTGAAAAAAAAGTGCTAATTTAGCACCTTGAAAAGGGATGGTAATACATCCGTTCAATTTGTGATAATCAGTTAAAAACAAATGATATGGAACTGAAGAAAAGTCCCAAAGCCGATTTGGAAGACAAGAAAGGTCTTCTTTTGGAGATTGGTCTGGTGGTAGCACTCGTCTTCGCATTGGTGGCCTTCAACATCAAGTCCTACGATGCCGAAGAAGTGGAGGTGGCGCAGCGTACCGCCATCAACGAGATTGAGGATGTCATTATCCAGACTGCCGAGGATACCCCTCCGCCACCAGAGCCCGAACAGCCTGAGGTGGCCACCGAGCTCGTCGTTGTGGAGAACGACGCCGAGATTACCCATGAGCTGGGTATCGTCGATATGGGCGACGACGCCAACAAGGCCCAGGAGGAGTTTGTCCCAGTGGAGATCGAAGAAGAGGTCGTTGTCGAGGAGGAGGAAATCTTCCAGGTTGTGGAAGAGGAACCCGAGTTCCCCGGCGGTATGGAGGCCCTCTACAAATATCTAGGCGAGTCCATCAAATATCCGCAGCTGGCCAAGGAGAACAACATTGAGGGCAAGGTGTATGTCACCTTCGTCGTCGAGAAGGACGGCAGCATTGCCAACCCGCGCATCCTGCGTGACATCGGTGGCGGTTGCGGCAACGAGGCTGTCCGTGTGGTGAAGGCCATGCCCAAGTGGAAAGCCGGCAAGCAGAGAGGTAAGAATGTGCGTGTGCAGTTTAACCTCCCCGTGTCGTTCAAACTGAACTAATAGTACTATACTATAATGTAAAGGCCGCTATGAAGGCGGCCTTTCTTTTTGTCACACCCTCCCAACCCTCTAACCCTCCAACTCTTCAACCCCTCCAATGATCGCCGTCAACAATTTATCGGTGCAGTTCACGGGTCAGAACCTTTTCGACCATGTGACCTTCAATATCGCCGACCGCGACCGCATCGGTCTGGTGGGCCGCAACGGTGCCGGCAAGTCCACCCTGCTCAAGATACTCTGCGGCCACCAGGCTCCTGAGTCGGGCACCATCGTCATGGCATCGGGTCAAACGGTGGGCTACCTGCCGCAGGAGATGGTGCCCAACGCTGTCGACACCGTGGTGGTCGAGGCGATGCGGGCGTTTGCCTATATTGATGAGTTGGAGTCGCTGCAGCAGCGACTCACCGATGAGATTGCCAACCGCACCGACTACGAGTCTGCCGACTATGAGAAACTGCTCAGCCGTCACAACGAGGTGACGGAGCAGATTGTCATGCTGGGTGGCGACAGCCGTCGCGAGCAGACCGAGAAGGTGCTGCTGGGCCTCGGCTTCCGCCACGACGATTTCGACCGGCCGGTGGCGGAGTTCAGCGGAGGCTGGCAGATGCGTGTCGAGCTGGCCAAGCTGTTGTTGCAGCGTCCCGACTTCCTGTTGCTCGACGAACCCACCAACCACCTCGACATCGAGTCCATCCAGTGGCTGGAGAATTTCCTGGGCAACTATGCCGGTGCCGTGGTGCTGGTGTCACACGACCGCACCTTTCTCGACAATATCACCACCCGTACCATTGAGATTACCGCCGGTCGCATCTACGACTACCGTTGCTCCTATTCCGAATATGTGCAGCAGATGCAGGAACGGCGCGCCAGCCAGATGGCGCAGCTGACGGCACAGCAGCGACAGGTGGCGCAGATCGAAGCCTTCATCGAGCGTTTCCGCTACAAAGCCACCAAGTCGCGCCAGGTGCAGAGCCGCATCAAGATGCTCGACAAGATGGAGATGGTGCGCGTCGACGAGGTGTCGACAGAGAGCATCCATTTCCACTTCCAGCCCGCACCGCACAGCGGCAAGATTGTTGTCGAGGCGAAGAACCTGGGCAAGGCCTATGGCGACAACCGGGTGTTCGACGGGGTGGATATGCTGGTCACGTCGGGCAGCAAGATTGCCTTCGTGGGGCGCAACGGCGAGGGCAAATCCACGCTGGCCAAAATCATCGTCGGCGAACTGGTGGACTATACGGGTCAGTTCCGTCTGGGCACACAGGTCAAGGTGGGCTACTACGCCCAGAACCAGGCCGCTATGCTCGACGGCGAGAAGACGGTGTTCCAGACCATCGACGACATCGCCGTGGGCGACATCCGTCCCAAGATTCGCAACATCCTCGGCAGCTTCTTGTTCGACAACGACGATATCGAGAAGAAAGTCAAGGTGCTCAGCGGTGGCGAGAAAGCCCGGTTGGCGTTGGCCAAGCTGTTGCTTACGCCGTTCAACCTGTTGGTGCTCGACGAGCCCACCAACCACCTCGACATGGATTCCAAGGACATCCTCAAGAATGCGCTGCTGCAATACAAGGGCACGCTGGTTGTGGTTTCGCACGACCGCGACTTCCTGCAGGGACTGACGGAGAGCCTCTACGAGTTTCGCGACGGGGGTGTGCATGAGTTCAAGGGCGACATCTTCGAGTTCCTCGAATGGCGACGGCTGGAGGACCTCAAGGCGTTGGATGCCAAGCGTCCCGCTGCCGTGGCGCCGCAGATTGGTGAGACCAAGCCGCAGCGCAGCTCCAAGGACGACTATCTGCAGTCGAAGGAACGCGAACGCAAGCTGCGCCAGCTGCGTCAGGCTGTGAAGCAGTGTGAGGAAGAAATAGCCATTCTCGAACAGCAGATTGCCGAGCAGGAGGCCGTATTGGCATCGGGCGAATTGCAAGGTGCCGATTTCTATGCCGGCTACGAAACATTGAAAAACCAACTCGAGCGCCGCATGAACGACTGGGAAGAAGCCGAGCAGAAGTTAGAGGCCGCGCAGAGCGAATAGGGACGGGAGGTATTATCCAAGAGGGGGGAGTCGTTGTTTCCCCAAGTTTATTATTAACGTTAAACATTAAACGTTAAACGATAAACATTAAACGTTAAACATGGCGATGGCGTTGGCGGCGGCGTAGGCGGTGGAGAAAGCAATCTGGAGGTTGTAGCCTCCGGTGTCGGCGTCGAGGTCGAGTACCTCGCCAATCCAGTAGAGTCCATCAACGAGTTTCGACTCCATGGTCTGCGGGTTCACCTCTTTGAGGCTGACGCCGCCCTGCGTGATGATGGCTTCGTTGAACGAGCGGGTGCCGGTAAGGGTCAGCGTACAGTCTTTTAGGAAATTGCGCAGCCGCTTGCGCTCGTCTGCATTGATTTGGTGCAGCCGCTTGTAGTATTCGATATGCAGCCGTTGCAGTGCCAGCGGCACCAGTTCGGCGGGCAGCCACAGCCGCAGCGCGTCGTGGAACAGCCGGCGTCCGTTGGCGTCGAAATCGCGGATGAGCCGCTGGTCCAGCTCCGCCGTCTCGATGGCGGGCTTCAGGTCGATATGTGCCGTCAGCGTCTCGCCGTCGTGCAGACGACGACTCACCTGTCGGCTGGCCGACAGCACGATGGGGCCGCCGATGCCGTCCTCGGTGAAACACATCTCGCCGAAATGCTCACAGAGTTTGTGTCCGTTGGCCTGCGTGATGGTCAGTCGCACGTTGCGCAGCACGAAGCCCGTCAGGTCGGCAGGCAGCGTGTCGTTGCATACCAGCGGCACCAGCGATGGAATGGCAGGTATGACGGTGTGGCCGCACTCCTGTGCCCAGAGCAGTCCGGCGCCGGTAGAGCCGGTGGTGGGGTAGGAGAGACCGCCGGTGGCGACGACGACATGTGGCGCCGCCAGGGTGTCGCCGTTCTGCAGCCGCACGCCGCGGATGCGGGGCTTGTCGTCGGCATGCAGCGGTGTCGCCATAAGCAGCGATTTCACGAGGCTGTTCTTGCGAATAGTGACACGGTCGTTGTGCTCCAACTCGTTGACCAGTGCCAGGAATATGTCGAGCGAACGACCGCTGGCGGGATAGACTCGTCCGCCACGCTCCTCCACCAGGGGTACGCCGCGCTGCTCGAAGAAGTCCATCAGATCGCGGTTGAAGAAACGGGCGTAGCAGTTGCGCAGGAAACGGCTGTCGGAGCCAATGTGGGGCAGCGTCTCTTTCAGCGTGGCGGTGTTGGTAAGGTTACAGCGACCCTTGCCGGTGATGCGCAGCTTGCGTCCCGGCTGGTCCATCTTCTCCAACAGTAGCACACGCAGTCCGCGCTGGGCGGCGACGGTGGCAGCCATCAGGCCGGCGGCACCGGCACCGACGATAAGGATGTCGTTATCGGGCAAAGTTGATATAGTCTTCGGGGTGGAGGCTCAACACGGGAATCTGCGACTTGTGGACAATCTGTTGGGCGTTGGTGCCCAGGAACAGCTGTTGCACAAACTTGTCCTGCTCGGTGTGGATGACCAGCAGGTCGGCGTTGATTTCGTAGGCGTAGGAGAGGATGGTGTCGCAGGCGTTGGAGGACTTCCGTACCACCGAGGTGTGCGGGATGTTCTCAGCTGTCAGGTAGTCGGACGACTGCTTCATATAGGCGAGTAGCGTCTGTTCCTCGTCGGGTACGTCGAGGAGTCCGAGAATATGGACATGCGACCCGAAGATGTGCGCCATCATGCTCGCGGGACGAATTTTCTCGCGCGAACTGGTGGAGACACGGATAGGCACCACGATGTGCTCCAAAGCCTTGTGGAAGTTGAAGCCCTGACGGATGGAGAGGGTGGGGCAGG
Source organism: Bacteroidales bacterium (assembly GCA_017449975.1). Lineage (GTDB taxonomy): Bacteria > Bacteroidota > Bacteroidia > Bacteroidales > P3 > Colimorpha. The sequence continues at coordinate 24,812 of JAFSYK010000021.1, read as the reverse complement.
GGGCTTCCTGCACAATGCGCACGGCGGTGCTGCCCATCCAGTATTTCTCGAATCCGCTGGCGCCATTGGTGCCGATGACAATCATCGGTGCGTTCTCGCGGCGGGCCAGGTCGGCAATGACACTCGACACACGTCCGCTCTTTACCTCGTAGTGGATCTCCAGCGGAGCCAACTGGTCGCGGTATTGTTCGCACAGATGCTGTAGTTTTTCGATGGAAAGGCGTTTCATGGTCTCGCGTTCCTCGTCACTGGCAAGCATGCGCTCTTTCTGAACCCATACCAGTTTGATGTTGGTTTTAAGTGCACGGGCGATGTCGACGGCGACAGCCAAGGCGACAAACGAGCCTTCGGAAAAATCGGTACCTACAATTATTGATTTCATAGTGTGTGTAATTTTCGTTTGTTGGGGGGAGTTACTCTTCCACTATAACTCCTATTTATTTAGTATAACGACTCCGATACGCGTTTAGTATATATGGATGCATTTTTGTATCTTTGCAACGCTAATAATAAGACTCAATGAACGACAATCTGGATGCCACAAGCAAGGGCCAGTCGGTGCAGGAACGTGAGATGGAACGCGCATTGCGTCCGCAGGGTTTCGACAGTTTCGCCGGACAGCGGCAGGTGGTCGACAACCTGCGTGTGTTTGTCCGTGCCGCCCGCGACCGTGGCGAGCCGCTGGACCATGTGCTGCTCTATGGACCGCCGGGTCTGGGCAAGACGACACTCAGCAATATCATCGCCAACGAGCTGGGGGTGGGCATCAAGACCACCAGCGGTCCGGTGCTCGACAAGCCGGGCGACCTGGCAGGCCTGCTCACCTCGCTGCAGACCAACGATGTGCTTTTTATCGACGAGATACACCGCTTGTCGCCTGTGGTGGAGGAGTACCTCTACAGCGCGATGGAGGATTTCCGCATCGATATTATGATTGAGAGCGGTCCCGCGGCACGGTCGGTGCAGCTCAACCTCAAACCGTTCACCCTTATCGGAGCCACCACCCGCAGCGGCATGCTGACGGCACCTTTGCGTGCCCGCTTCGGCATCAACAGCCGACTGGAGTATTACGACGCCGAGACACTGACGTATATCGTCAACCGTTCGGCGGGGTTGCTGGATGTGAAGATCACCAGCGAGAGCGCCATCGAGATTGCACGCCGCAGCCGTGGCACACCCCGTATCGCCAACCGTCTGCTGCGCCGTGTGCGCGACTTTGCGCAGGTCAAAGGCGACGGCACCATCACGCTGGACATCGCCCGCTATGCGCTGCAGGCGCTGAATGTAGACCGCAACGGACTGGACGAGATGGATATCCGCATCCTCACCACCATCATCGACAAGTTCAAGGGTGGCCCCGTGGGTCTCAACACCATCGCCACCGCCGTCGGCGAGGACGCCGGCACCGTCGAAGAGGTCTATGAGCCTTACCTCATCCAGGAAGGCTACCTGATGCGCACCCCCCGCGGCCGCGAGGTGACCGCCCAAGCCTACCAGCACCTGGGCAAATTCAAACAAAACGGTAGTCAGCAGGAGTTAGATTTCTAAAAAAAGCTATAAGTCTTATAGGTCGTAATAGGTCTTATAGGTCATAATAAGTCCTAAAAACAGAAATCCCAATCATGAAAACCTTAATCAAAAATATCAAAGAACTGGTGGGTGTGGAGGGCTCCCCAGTGCTGCGCAAGCAAGGTAAAGAGATGGCGCAGCTGGAGACAATCAAAGACGCCTTCCTTGTCATTGAAGACGGCAAAATCGCCGCCTTCGGCAAGATGGAAGAGTTAAAGAACTCTCAACTCTCAATTCTCAACTTTCCATTCGACCGCGAGGTCGACGCCACGGGCCGCATGGTCATCCCGTCGTTCTGCGACTCGCACACACACCTGGTCTATGCCAACTCACGTGAGTTGGAGTTTGTCGACAAGATCCGCGGTCTCAGCTATGAGGAGATTGCCAAGCGGGGCGGCGGCATCCTCAACTCCGCCAAGGCGACGGCGGCGGCCACGGAAGAAGAACTCTACGACATGGCCCAGCAGCGCCTCGAGGAGGTGATCCGTCTGGGTACGGGTGCCATTGAAATCAAGAGTGGTTATGGCCTCTCCACCGAGAGTGAGTTGAAGTTGCTGCGCGTGATACGCCGTCTCAAGGAGAACTCACCCCTGACCATTAAGTCCAATTTCCTTGGAGCCCACGGCATCCCGATGGAATACCGCGGCCACCAGGAGGACTATGTCGACTTGGTTATCAACGAAATGATACCGCTGGTGGCGGGCGAAGGACTGGCCGATTTCATCGATGTGTTCTGCGACCAGGGTTTCTTCACCGTGGCGGACACCGAGCGCATTCTGGAGGCCGGCATCAAATACGGTATGCGGCCGAAGATTCACGCCAACGAGATGGCCATCTCCGGTGGCGTACAGGTGGGTGTGAAATACGGTGCCATCTCCGTCGACCATCTCGAGCAGATGGGCGATGCCGAGATCGAGTGTCTGAAAGGTAGCGAGACGATGCCTACCGTTCTTCCGGGCTGCGCCTTCTTCCTCAATCTGCCACTCTCTCCCGCGCGCAAGATGATTGACGCGGGTCTGCCTGTGGCGATGGCCTCCGACTACAACCCGGGCACAGCGCCGTCGAACAATATGCAGCTCATCCTCTCGATGGCCTGCATCCGCTATCGTCTCACGCCAGAAGAGGCTTTCAACGCCACCACCCTCAATACGGCCTATGCCATGGGCGTGAGCCAGGAACTGGGTTCCATCGCCGTGGGCAAGAAAGCCAACTTCTACATCACCAAGCCGATACCGAGCTATGCCTATATGCCCTACAGCTTCGGCGAGAACAAGGTGGAGCGTACCTTCTTGAATGGAGTGGAGGTGTAGTGGTTAAGTAGTTAAGACAAATGTAAATACACTGTGATAACAGCTACACATATCAACAAACGTTACGGCACTTTGCAGGTGCTGCGGGATGTGAACCTGACTGTCGACCGCGGCGAGGTGGTCTCCATTGTCGGCGCCTCGGGTGCCGGCAAGACCACACTGTTGCAGATACTGGGCTCGCTCGACCGTCCGGATTCGGGACAGGTGTTCTACGAGATGACAGACGGCGGGTCGACGACGCAGGTCGATATCGTACAGCTGCCTGAACGTCAGCTGGCGGCATTCCGCAACCGCCACATCGGCTTTGTGTTCCAGTCCCACAACCTGCTGCCCGAATTCACCGCCTTGGAGAATGTCTGCATACCCGCCCTGATAGCGGGCTTGTCGATGCGCGAGGCGCGTCAGCGAGCCATGGAACTGCTCACATTTCTACACCTGGAGGCGCGAGCCGACCACAAGCCTGTGGCCTTGTCGGGTGGCGAACAGCAGCGGGTGTCGGTGGCGCGGGCGCTCATCAACCGTCCCGACGTGGTGCTGGCCGACGAGCCGTCGGGCAACCTTGACTCGGTCAATGCGCGTGAGCTGCACCACCTCTTCTTCTCGCTGCGCGAGCAGTATAACCAATCGTTTGTAATCGTTACCCACAACCCCGAGTTGGCCGAGATGGCCGACCGAAAAATCTGGATGAAAGATGGACAAAGTTTCTCGTCAGAAGCCGTCACCGAAGAGTGAGCAAAATATCGTCTACGGCATGCGCCCCGTCATCGAGGCCATCGACGCCGGTCGGCAAATCGACCGGGTGCTGCTGCGCACCGGTCTGCAGGGCGACCTGCTGGGTGAGTTGAAAGGCCGTCTCCGCGAGGCGGGCATCCCCAGCCAGTATGTGCCGGTGGAAAAACTCAATGCGCTGACACGCAACAATCACCAGGGCGTTGTCGCCATCGTCTCGCCCATCGAATACCGTGACTTCGAACCGCTGGTGCAGTCGCTGCTGGATGCGGGCAAGTCGCCTTTCGTGGTGCTGCTCGACCATGTCACCGATGTGCGCAACGTGGGTGCCATCGCCCGTACCGCGGTCTGTGCCGGTGTCGACGCGCTGGTGGTGCCCAAGCACGGCAGTGCGCAGATTGGCGCCGACGCCGTCAAGAGTTCGGCAGGGGCGTTGATGCACCTGCCCGTTTGTCGGGAGGACAACCTGAAGACGGTTGTCAATGTCGCCAAAGCGCTGGGAATGAAGGTGGTGGTGGCGTCGGAAAAGGCGTCGGACTCCTACGCTGCGGTCGACTACACCCAGCCCACGCTGCTACTGATGGGGTCGGAGGACAAGGGGGTCTCGCCCGATTTGCTGCGGTTGGCCGACCGGCATGCCCGCATCCCCATCGTGGGTGGCGTCCAGTCGCTCAACGTGTCGGTGGCTGCCGCCCTTTTCATGTACGAGGCTCTGCGGCAACGCGGCGAGTGACCTTGTTACGTGTATTGAAATCCAAGCCCGCCAGTCGGCGGGCTTTTTTATTATTATATTCCTTGTAATGGCGCTGTTTTTGAAAAAAAATGTATATTTGTACTTCATTAGGTGTGCTGTTTTTGTTTCAGCACGTTGTATACATTTGAAAAACAAAAAGATAAAATAATCTCATGAAAAAACAGTCGTTACTTTTCTTCTGTTTGTTTGCTTGTCTGGCACTGGTCGGCAGGGCTCAAATCACCACGGTCTACTCGCAGGGATTTGAGACGGGTGAACCCACAAACTACACGATCCAGCAGGGCACCGCAGCCCCGCAGACCACTGTTGCCGCCGCTGGCGCACGTGCACTCAAGATGTCGCACACCGCCACCGCGGTGACGGTGATGTTGGACACCATCAACTTGACCAACAGCTCGTGGCAGCATTTCTCGCTGGAGTTTATGCACATCTGCAACGTGGATCCGAGCACTTGCAACCGTTCCTCGCTGGTGGGTGTCATTGAAATCAAACGTCCGGGTGTAGACAATGACTGGTCCAAGGTGACCAACAACTACTACAACATTACGGAGGGTACCTACAGCAATGACTTTTACGATCGTGGTTCCTTTTGTGCCAGCGCCTACGACGCTTGGACGGCGAACAACGTCACCAACAGCATGTGGCGGCATGAGCGTTTCGACTTCGACGCCTACCTGGCCAACCAGTCGTCGGTGGGTCGCAAGCTGCTCGTCCGTTTCACCCTGATGGCGCGTACCGCCAGCGGCTCGACGAATGCGGGCTGGTATCTGGACGATGTGCAGCTGAAGGTGAGCCCCGACGCCATCATCACGCCGTCGCTCACCATGGTCGACATGCCTGACGCCTACACCTATCCCAACAGCCGTGGCGCCCGCATCGCTGCCGACATCACGACCGATGAACTGCATGGGATTTTTATCGACCCGGATTCGGTGTACGTGGTCTACAAGGTCGCCTCTGACCCCACGGAGCACCGTGTGACGATGACGGAGATGGCCTCTGTGCCGCACCGTTTCGAGGTGCGCATCCCCTTTGAGGGCTACGACACGCTGATGTATTGGCATCTGGTTGCCCGCGACGCCACGTCGAACCGCAACACCGTCACCTATCCTACCAGCAGCAGCGCCTGGCTCAGCTATGCCTGCGTGCGTGGTACGGCCAACGCAAGCAATCTGGTCAGAAATACCTCCTCGCTGGGCGGTTCCATCAACTATCCCTTCCCGGCCTACGGCGATAACCGCAGCGAGTTTGTGGTCGACAGCGCACGCCTGCGTGCCGCCGGCTACGGACCGGGCGCCATCACCTCCCTCGCTTTCACCACACACCAGAGCACTACCGCGCTGCAGAACCGCGAACGTTTCCAGGTGCGCATAGCCAATGTGCCGAGCAACTACACGGCATCGCCCAACGGCTATTTCTACAGCGGCTTCATGAAGGCGGTCTACGATGCACCGCTGGTCATCACCGCTGGTACCCCGGCCAACTCGAACATCAATATTGCTTTCCAGGACACGTTCTTCTATGCGGGTCAGGACATCCTGATACGTATCACCTACGATAACGCCAACACCGACCCCGCCGCCACATCGGTCAAGGTGATGCCGGTGGCCAACAGCTCGAAGCGTACGGTGTACGTGGGTGGCAACAACGCCAACCTGGGCTCCGACTTCTTCGACGAGAGCTACTACGACCCCAACAACATCTATATCGACACGGCCTCCACGCTGCCGCACGTCTTCTTGACGGCCAAGGTCAACCAGCCGCTGGTCTACGACTGCGGTATTAGTGCGATGGCCTATCCCAGCGAGTACAATGCCTCGCGTTCCGAGGTGCCCGACTCGGTGGTCGTCTGGCTGAAGAACTACGGTTCACATGTCATCAACTCTGTGCCCATCAGCTATTCGGTGGACAACGGCGCGCCCGTCTCCTATACCTGGCAAGGCACGTTGGCCGGTGGCGACAGTGTGCGGGTGCGTGTGTCGAACTCGCAGCTCTTCACCGTCGGCTTCCACTCCATCTGTGCATGGGTGGGTGACACCATCACGGTGTCGAGTACGCAGTATCGTGACCATGAGCCGTACAACGATACGACCTGTACCGACTTTATCGCCTGCTCCGGCGCTCTGAGCGGCGTGCTTCAGGTCGGTGGCGCCAATGCCGACTACGCCACGCTCGACAACTTCCTCTTCTCGCTGTCGCGCTGCGGTGTCGATGGTCCGCTGACCGTCAAACTCTCTGCCGGCGCCTACAGCGCGATGACCATTCCGGTCATCCCGGGCAGCTCCTCCACCAACACGGTGACCTTCGAGCCGCTGTCCGACAGCGTGTGGTTCGAGGCAGACGCCAACACCACCACGTTGGTCGACCTGCGCACGGTGGCGCACCTGCGCTTCCACAATATCGGCTTCGTCCGTCCGCAGACCGCCACGGCGCTGCAGTATATGGTGCGCATGTCCGGCAGCTCCAACGACTGCCAGTTTGAGAACTGCTGGTTCGAGGACAACGGCAGCAACTATGTCGCTGCGCTGATTGCCTCGTCGGGTGCCGATTCGATTGTGATCGACCGCTGCCGTCTGCAGGGTGGCGCCACCGGTGTGGACTTCACCGGCAACGGTCCCGAGAGCCACTCTATCGACAACCAGGTGCTGCACAGCGAGTTCAGCGCACAAAGCACCACCGCCATCAAGGCGATGTATCAGGACAATGTGCTTATCGATAGCAACTTCCTCAACGACGTCACCTCCAGCGTCAGCTATGTGTTGCTGATGCAGGGCTGCTCCGGCTCTTCGCGTGTGACGGCCAACAAGCTCTACACCTCGCATGGTGCCAGTGCCATGGGTCTGGCGCAGCTGGCGGGTACCGCACAGGTGCCTGTAGTGATTGCCAACAACATGGTGGTCTGCGAGGACGATGGACAGGCGCTGCAGATGTCTACGCCGGTTAACTTCATCTCGGGTGAGCACACGACCTTTGCCTACAACTCGGTGCGCATGAATGCCCCTAACCGTCGCAACCAGGCCGCTGTCACCATGGGTAGCGGCGCCGGCACGCTGACGCAGGTGCGCATGGTCAACAATGTCATCGCCTGTGTGGATGGCAACAATATGGCTTTCAGCTATGACTCCCGTAACGCCACCAACGCCACGGTGGGACACAATGTCTACTACTCCGCCGGTGGTGCGCTCAACAAACATGTCAACACACTCTGCATCACGCTGGCCGAATGGATTGCCCAAGTGCCTGCCGACACCCAGTCGATTGTGGTGGCCCCCACCTTCCTGAACGGTAGTCTCGTCGACCTGCGTGCCTACAACTCGGTCATCAAAGGCTGCGCCACCCCGTTGGCGGAGGTGACGACCGATATGTTCGGCACCGCCCGCGACGCGCAGTCGCCCTGCGCCGGTGCGATGGAGTTCGAGGCGTTGTACTACGACTTCACCATCGCCGCGTTGGCTTCGCCCGAACATGAATACTGCGGCTCCTCGTCGTCTATCCCGCTGCATGTGGTGCTGCAAAACAGTGGTGTGCGCAACTACGACCCCGCCACGTCGGGCACCCTGACGCTGCACTACCGCAGCGGCACGCTGGTGGGCAGCACGCCGGTCACCTGCGTGGTGCCGGCGGGCGACACGGCGACCTTCTTCAGCTCGACGAACCTGAACCTGCCCTCCAACCCCACGGGTGACATCACCCACGACCTGATGTTGTGGCTGGAGTCGACCATCGACCCCAACACCACCAACGACACGATGCGTACCTCTGTCATCCTGCGCTACCATCCCACGGCACCTGTCGCACCGTCGGTGTCGGTGCCGTACTCCACCGCCGCCACCCTCTCGGTCACCTCGGGTGTGACCACCTGGCCGGTGGGTATCTACAGCGCCAGCCGTCGTCAGCCGTCGAGCATCTACTGGTATGCCGACTCGCTGGCAACCACGCCCATCCATATCGGTTCCAGCTTCACGACACCGGTGCTCTACGACGACACTGCGTTCTTCGTGGCACAGCAGCGCGACATGGGCATGATGAAGATCTCCGAGGTGCAGCTGTCGCGTACCGCCGCCGGTCACACCGATCCCTATCCTTCGTGGTTTGGCTCCAATACCGCCTTTGCGGTCGAGATGACCAACGTGGGTGACCATGCGGTCAACCTGGAGGGTGACACGCTGCAGATCCTCAGCGCCTCGCTCACGCTCAATAAGATTATCCAGTTGCCCGCTGTGACGATTCAGCCGTCGGCCTCCATCGTCTTCCAGTTTGTCAACGGCATCACCACCGACTCGACCAAGACGCTCTACTATACCATCAACAGCTCGGGTACGGTGCCCAGCTCGTCGACCGACTTCGCCGTGATTTACCGTGACGGCGGCGGCCTGGCGGATGTGGCGGCATTCAACAATATCACCACCTACTCCGGTTGGAACAACCTGTCGATTCCCTCCTATATGTGGACGGGCACGGGTGTGACCCTGAACACCGGCGTGGCGGGTGCCCGTCGCACCAGCTGGCCGGTCAACGTCAACGCTACGCCCGACAATACCAAGAACTACTGGACACTGGCATCGGCTGATGACCCAATGACGCTGGGTACCACCAACGATGCGTTGATTATCTACGACCCCAGCTTCTGCGCAGGTGATCGTGCCCGCGTCAATGTCACCGTCACCGGTCGTCCCACCGTCGACCTCGCCGTGTCGGATCCCGTCGTGCCCGAAGGCTGTAACCTTGGCGACGAGCAGCTGACCGTCACCTTGACAAACTTCGGTGTCTATGCCTCGTCCAGCTTCACGGTGCATTTCAGCGACGGCCATACCACGGGTACGGACGTCATCAGCGCCGGTCTGGGTGCCGGCCAGTCGATGGTCCACACCTTCTCGACGCCGCTGAACATGCATGCTCAGTCCGATACAACCTATCACATCACTTTCTGGGTGGAGCGCTACACGGGCGACATCACGCGTGCCAACGACTCGGTGCATGCGTCGGCCCTGTCGATGTTCACCCCGCTGCTGCCCAATATCGCCACCAGCCAGACCTGTGCCTATGGCCAGACGCTGACATTGGCACCGCAGGGCTTTGATCCCGCTACGCAGACCTTCCGCTGGTACGACAGCGAGGACAATCTGTTGAGCACGAGCAACAGCTATACCACACCACATCTCTATCTGCCCGACACTTTCTTCGTGAAAGGTGTGTCGATACTGCCCAACCAGCACCAGATTGGCACGGGCGCCACGACCACTTCGCCTACCAGCACCATGACGCCGTCGCCCTACAACACGCTGCGTAAGTATGCACGTGAGCAGTATATCTACACGGCGGCCGAGTTGCTGGCAGCCGGTGTGCAGCCGGGCGACATCAACACGGTGTCGTTCTGCCTCGACTCGCTGTATGGCAACCTCCAGACGGTCTCTTTCGCCAACTACGCCATCTCTATGGGCACCACCACGCAGGATGTCTTTGCCGCCAGCGGCAACAACTGGTTGGCGACACAGGGCTATTATGCCTCCGACAACTTCGTCGTCCATCGTGCCGACGAATGGATTGTCCACAACCTGGATTCGGCCTTTGTCTGGGATGGTGTCTCCAACATCGTGGTGCAGGTGTGCCGCGAGTTGCCGGCCGCCATCTCGACAGGTCTCTCCACCGCCTACACCACCGCTTCGAACCGCGCCCTCTATGTGAGCAACAACAACACCCAAGTCTGCGGCCTCACCTCGGCCGGCCAGCGCAGCAGCTATCGTCCGAATATCCGTTTCGGTCAGAGCGCCGAACACTGCGAAGGCTCCAGTCTGCGCGTCGTGGTGTCGTTGACGGGCATCCCCGCCAACGAGGCTATGATCGACTGGCCCGCCAGTGTTGACACCGTTACCCATACGTCGTGTGCCAGCGCCCCGATTTCGGTGCGGGTCATCAACCTGGGTAGCCAGGCCATCGCCTCCTACCAGCTGCACTACCGTGTCGACGACGGTGCCTGGCAGAACATCGCCACCTCGGGCAGCATCGCCACCGGTGGCCGTGTCAGCGTGCCCTTCACCATGCAGCCTATGACGCCGGGTCGTCACCTCATCACCGTCGTGGTCAATGCCACGGGCGACCTGATTCCGACCAACGATACCATCCAGATGGTGGCGCAGGTGCGTTTCTGTGGCGGCGACTACACGATTGGCTCCACGGGTACCTATGCCACGATTCTCGAGGCCATTGACACGCTGAACTCGGTCGGCGTCGCCGGACCGGTGCGCTTCCTGGTGGAACCGGACACCTATGAAGGACAGGTCCAGCTGGCACGCATCGAGGGTGCGTCGGCTCAGAACACGATTACGTTCCGCTCGTCGACGGGTATGGCGTCCGATGTTTTGATCACCGCCGCTCCCACCAACGCCAACAACTATGTGGTCAAGTTGGCCGACAGCGCGGCGCATATCCGCTTCGAGTATGTGACGATGAAATCCACCGCAACGGGCAATTTCAATAATGTGGTCTCCGTTGCCAACGCTTCGAATATCCGTTTCGAGGGTGCGACACTCCGTGTCAAAAACACCGCCGACAACGCCAACGCCTCGTGTGTGGCGCTGGGCAGTGGCGTCAACGGACTCTACTTCACGGGCTGTCTCCTCGACAGCGGCTACTACTCCATCAAGAGCACCGGCGTCTCGGCGGGTTCCAGCCGTCAGGTGCAATTCGACAGCTGTCGTCTCACCAACTTCACCACGAAGGGTGTCGACCTGTCGGGTGTCTATCAGTTCACCATCGAGCGCTGTACCGTGCGCTCGGGCATGAGTGTCGCCCGTCGCCCGCTGACGGGTATCAGCGTCGCCAACTCCGTCGGTGCGCTGGTCATCAGCAAGAACAACGTGGTCCTTTCCGACCTCCAGAACGGTGGTAAGACGGGTATCCTTCTCAAGTCCTGTCGCGGTGCCAGCCAGTCGCTCGACAAGGTGTTGCTGCATAACAACATGGTGTCGGTGTCGGGTTCCGGCAACGTGGGTGCCAGCACCGGTTCGACGGTGGTCTCCACCTGTATCACCATCGACGACGCCTCCACCGATTCGTCGCGCTTCATCGAGGTCTACTTCAACACGCTGCGTCTCGCCACCTCCGACAACCGCAACACGACGGCTGCCTTCATGGCGGGTGCCACCGCACGCGACCTCTATGTGAGCAACAATATCTTCTCGAACTTCACCGGCGGCTATGCCTACTTTGTGACGCCGGGTGCCACCGTGGTTATCTCCGACTACAACAACTACTACTCGAACACCACCACTGCAACCACCCGTCTGGCCTACTGGAACGGCGAGGCCAACTCGCTGGTGGCGTTGCGTCTGGCCAACCAGACCGATGCCTCCTCGCACAACCTGCAGCCCTATTTCGTGGCTGCCGATGACCTGCACATGACCACCAGTAACCTCTCGGGTCTGGCACACTACAACCTCGATATCCCCGAGGATATCGACGGTACCACGCGTACGCAGATTCCGCCGCCAACCATCGGTGCCCACGAATATCCCATGCCGGCTCACGACGTGTCGGTGGCTGCCATCAGCCATCCGGTGCTGACCGACAATATCGTCGAGGGCGACACCATTATGGTTGTGGCCAGCTTCTACAACAACGGCTCCTCCTCCGAGCGCAACGTGACGTGGTATGCCGATGTGACGGGTGTCACCGGCGCCGTCTCGCCCACTGAGACCGTGACGGTCATCCCGACACAGGGCATGGTGACTGACACCACCTATATTATTATGCCTATCGGTGTCATCGACACCCAGACGGTGGTGGTGCACCTCAGCCTGCCGGGCGACCTCAATCCGGACAACAACGAGGCTTCGTCGCGCTTCTACGTCTATCCCGCTTTCAACATCCAGGCCTACATGGCTTCGGTGTCGCAGGGTTCTCCTGCCACGGGCTGCAACCTGCAGAACGCCACCATCACCCTTACCCTGAAGAATACGGGTCGCAAGCCCATCACACCCTCCATGCAGCTGACCATCGGCTACCAGGTGATATTGAACACGCCGGGTGTGACGGTGCCCAACCTGCCCATCTGGCATGAGGAGTTCATCAACCTGCCCACCGCCTTGCCGGTGAGCGGATCGCAGTCGGTGAGCTTCACCACCCCGGCCAACCTCTATCCGACGGGTCTGGAATCGAATATCTCGGTCAAGTACCGCGCTTGGGTGCATTACGAGTATGACCTGGTGCCTTCCAACGACACGACGGTCTATATCTCCAAGCAGTCCAACTACAACCCGCAGCCGCCTGCCGGCGTCGACCTGCACATCCCTTACGCCACGACCGATGTGCTGTGGGCTTCGCAGGTCAACCAGTTCCCCATCAGCTGGTACCGTGACTCGACCCAGTCGCCGTTCTACAACCCGACAACCTATACCAACTCCACGCACTGGAACTACGCTCCGCGTTATTTCCGCGACACGGTCTACTACCTCAACTGCGTCAGTGCCGAGGGTTGTCCGAGTTCGTACTCGCCGATTCATGTCTACCTGAATCCCCGTGTCGAAAACGATGTGGCGGCCATCGCCATTCTCTCGCCGGCGACGGGTCAGGTGTACGTCGAGCGCGACACCGTGACGGTACGCATCATCAACTATTCCAACCAGCCTGTCAGCAATATCCCGGTGACCTACCGTTTCTCCATCCGTGAGGGTAGCAACTACAACCAGATATCGCTGGTCAATGAGGTCTACAACGGCACGCTGCAACCCGACGAGACGGTGGACTACGCCTTCACTTCGTTGCTGCAGATACCCACCAACTACTTTAACACGGCCCGCAACTACCGTGTCGAGGCTTGGACTGACCTGCCCACGGAGATGGTGCGCCAGAACGATACGGTGACCACCCCGTATGCCTTCTCCACCCTTGCCGAGAACACCTACTGTGCAACATCGGTGGCCAACAACGACGGCATGGATATCACCCGTATCAGTATCAACAATATCGATTGGGAGATGCCGCCGGTCGGACGTGGCTATATCGATATGTCCGCCTACGACAATCCCACCACGGGTGTCATTACGCTGCCCCATGGCATGGTCGACACGCTGATTGTCTCCTGTGCCAACAGCGAGGACCTCAGCGACAACGAGACAATGGCGCGACTGACCGTCTATGTCGACTACGACCGCAATGGTAGCTTCTACTCGAGAAGAAGGATTGTCAACAACGACACCATCTACGACACGAACCATGTGGAGCGCGTGTGCGACACGATGATCCGTGCCAACCAGACGTTGCGTCTGCCGATGGTAGTCCCGGCTTCGGTCCACTGCGGCTTTATGAAGGCACGCTTCATCCTGAATCAAGACACCACGGTGGCGACGAACCTGCCCTGCAACAACATCGACCACGGCAACATCGTCGACTGGCTGCTGTTTGTCGAGCGCGACCTGCCCACGGTCGATCTGGCGCCGGCCCGTATGGTGACAGCCCATGACCATGAGGTCGACGCCAACTTGCGGAACGTCGGCTTCGTGATGGTCAACAAGGGTGCCACCGAGCTCCGCGCCGCCAACATCGACTACACCTTCTACAATCGTTTCGACAGCACCACCGTCACTGGCACCATGCCGTGGGTGGGTGTCCTCTCCTCGGGCATGTCGGCCTATGTCACGCTGCCCGACTACACCTTCAACCCCGGCACCACCGACCTGACGATAGTGGTACGCGCCACGGGCGACGTGCGTCACGACAACGACACGCTGCGCTACGAGTTCCACCGTTTCCATGTCCGTCAGCTGACGTTCCAGGACGACTTCGACGGTCCGAACTACTGGTATGCTCCTTCGGGCAACAACGAATACAACTATAACTACTGGCATGTGGGTTATCCCTCCAAGATACACCTCCGCGGTGCCCACTCCAACCCCAGGGCTTGGACCACTGAGATTGGCTCTTCGGTGCGCACCGGCCGTCGTGGTACGTTGAGCATGCTCTACTCGCCCTATATCGACGTGTCGCAGATCCGTACCGACTCGCTGTCGTTCTACCTGGCACGCGACTTGGGCGAGGGCAGCCACATGGTCATCGAATACCGCAACTCACACGGTGTCTGGACCCGTTTCGATACCATCAGTGGCATCGAATGGTACAACAGCGAAGAGGGCTTCACCGGCGTCAGCGATAACTATAGTTATAAGTTCTACTGTGTGCCGACGTCGCATCTCATCGAGAACTTCCCGCCGCTGCTGCAGTTCCGTCTGGTCTACTACACGCCGGTAGCCAATGCCACCGCCTCGTTTGGCGACGGTTGTTCGTTTGACAATTTCGCCATCCGTCGTGCCCAGCGCGCCGTCGACGCGGGTGTGCTCGAGATCACCGCTCCTACGGAGCTGGCATTGGGTGCCCGTTCGACGCTGACGGTGACGCTCATCAACTACGGCTACGACACGCTGCGGTCGGTGCCCGTGGCATTCCGCTCCTATGGAGACTACCTGCCGCGCGAGGAGGTCTTCACCGGTGCCATACCTCCCAACGGCGGCACCGCCTCCTTCACCTTCTCCGACGCCAGCGCCTTCACCGTTACCAACAACTATCCCGAGGTGTTTGAGATCTGCGCCTTCACGCGTAGCTCCAGCGACCTCTACCACGACAACGATACCGCCTGCATCTCCTATACGATGCTGCCGCTCGAACGTGACGTCGCAATGACGGCCTTCCTCACCCCGAACAGCCGCGTGATGGCTGGCGACTCGGTGACGGTCACCCTGCGTCTGCGCAACAACGGCTACGGCATGATTTCCAGCCTGCCGATAGCGGTGTCAATCAACAACACCCTTATCGTCGACACCATCGACTTCGTCGCCCTTATGGGTCGTCCGCTCTTCTCGATGGAGTACTTCAACTACACCGTCGGTCAGCGCTACCAGGTCAACCTGGGTGCCCTCTCTATCAAGGCCTACAGCGACCTGGAGGACGACTCCTACCGCTTCAACGATACCATCTCCATGCGTGTCGAAGGCATCTATGCCATCACCGACCTCAAGGCCAAGGAGATTATCGTCAACGGCCGTCGTGTACAGCTCACGGTGGAGAACCTGGGATCGCGTGCCGTCACCTCCTTCGAGATAGGCTACTACTACGATAACGATCCTGCGACACTGGTAAACCAGATTTACGAAGGTACCCTCAACGCGCTCAGCGCGGGCTACATCGTCTTTGCCAACCAGCTGCCGCAGCGTCAGCAACCCTATGATCAGATTACCGCCTATGTCTCCATCGCCGACGATGCCGACCGTCGCAACGACACCACGTCGTCCATCGTCGAGCCGTATGTCGACATCCAGGTTGATAAACTGCTTGTTGAGGAGAATATGAACGAGAACTGCCGTGTGCGTATGCGCCTGGAGAACATCGGTAACTTTGCCCACCAAGGACAGTACGCGCTCGATGCCGTCATCAACGGTACAGCGCTCACCACCTTGGGCAGCCGTACTCTTATACCGGGTATGATCTACGACCTCGAGTTCGAAGCCACCGTGCCCAAGAGCAGCACCCGCACCTACGAGGGCATCGGCACCTTCTCGTCGACGATCGATGCCAACCCCGACAACAACCAGACGTCGTGGATCGTGGTGTTGAACAGCTTCGAGGGTGTCCCGACGGTCACCGAGCAGGACGAGTATGTGCTGGAGCAGAACTACCCCAACCCCTTCGGCGAGATGACGAGGGTGTCGTTCTCCATCCCGCAGCCTGCCAATGTGCGTCTCTTTATCATCGACGCCATGGGTCACCTCTGCTATCAGCGCCAGCAGCACTGTGAGGCGGGACGCACCACCTGGCCTATCACCACGACGGAGATGCAGCTGCCGGCCGGTGTCTATTTCTACGGCATCGAGTGCGACGGACACCGTCTGATGCGCAAGATGATTGTACGCTAAAGTAAATAATAAGTTGTAGATTGAATCTTTCAGAATTCAGGGATTTCAATTCTCAATTGTTCAATGCCTCCACCCACCTGCTTGTGGCAGTGAGTGGGGGCATTGATTCCGTGGTGCTCTGCCATCTGATGCAGGAGTCGGGCCACCGCTACGAGGTTGCCCATTGTAACTTCCATTTGCGGGGTGCCGACAGCGACCGCGACGAACAGTTTGTGCGCCAGCTGGCCGAACGCTACGGCGTGGCTTGTCATGTCGCCCAGTTCGACACGCACCGCTACGCCGCCGAGAACGGCCTCTCAATCGAGATGGCCGCCCGCAAGCTGCGTTACCACTTCTTCGCCCAAATAATTGATTCCTCCAACCCCAACCCCAGCAACAACTCAACAATTCAACAACTCAACAATTCAACAACTCAACAGTTCAACGACTCAACGAACGCCCTCGTTCTCACCGCGCATCACCGCGACGACAGCATAGAGACCTTCTTTCTCAACCTGCTGCGTGGCACCGGCATCACGGGTCTGGCAGGCATGCGTGCCGTCACTGTGATGACCGACACCGACCCCGCCATCCAGGTGGCACATCCTCTGCTACCCTTCTCGCGCGAGGAGATTGTGGCGTATGCCGAAGCACAGGGTCTGGAGCATGTGGAGGATGTCACCAACTGTTCGCTGGAATACCGTCGCAACCGCATCCGACATCAGCTGATGCCGCTGCTGCGCGACATCGTGCCGGGTGCTGACAAGGCGATAGTTGATACCATGCGACATCTGGCCGACACCGATGTCATCTACCGCCAAGCCCTCGCGGAGGTCCGTGCGCGTGTGGTGACCCACCGCGACGGTTACGACGAGATGGACATTGACGCGCTGCGGTCGTTGCATCCCTTGCGCAGCTGGCTCTTCGAACTGCTGCGTCCCTATGGCTTCAACGCCGCCCAAACGACCGACATACAGGATGCACTCGACAGCACCTCGGGCCGCTGTTTCTACAGTCCCACACACCGCCTGGTGCGGGAACGTGCGACGCTGGTCGTTGCGCCGTTGCAGCGCGAGGCGTCAGCCTCGCAGCCGCCCTGCCAGATGAAGGAGTGGGGTAGGGAAGAGTATCTGCAGCAGCATGGCTCGTTTCGCACCACTGCCGACCGTGCGCTCTTCGACGCCGACCTGCTGCGACAGCCGTTGCACTGGCGTCATCCGCGACCGGGTGACCGCTTCCAGCCCTTCGGCATGCAAGGCACACGTCTCCTCAGCGACTTCTTCTCCGACCTGAAGCTGCCGTTACACGAGCGCGAAAGCCAGTGGCTGCTCTGCGACGCCGAAGACACCATCCTCTGGGTTGCAGGCCGTCGTGCCGACGGCCGCTATGCCGTCACCGCCGCCACCCAGCGGATTCTGGAGGTTTCCATGAGCAGGGATGCTGATTGGAGGTTCTAGGAAATTTCAGGAAGAAAAAGTCCTATAGCTCCTATAAGACTAATAGGTCCAATTGGTCCAATTGGTCCAATAAGTCGTAGGGGGCGTACCCCCGTGTACGCCCGCCATAGCCCCAATTAGTCCAATCCGCCCCGCAGGGGCACAAGACCTTAGGCGGGGGCAACGCCCCCGTATGTGGTGCCCCCGAATGCATCGCCCCCGCATGCAACGCGCAGCGCCCAATCGATGTAGGGGCGTACCCCCGTGTACGCCCGCCATAGCCCCAATTAGTCCAATCCGCCCCGCAGGGGCATGAGAACATAGGCGGGGGCAGCGCCCCCGTATGCAAAGCCCCCGCATGCAACGCGCAGCGCCCAATCGATGTAGGGGCGTACCCCTGTGTACGCCCGCCATAGCCCCAATTAGTCCAATCCGCCCCGCAGGGGCATGAGACCTTAGGCGGGGGCAACGCCCCCGTATGTGGCGCCCCCGAATGCATCGCCCCCGCATGCAACGCGCAGCGCCCAATCGATGTAGTGGCGTACCCCCGTGTACGCCCGCCATAGCCCCAATTGGTCCAATCCGCCCCGCAGGGGCATGAGAACATAGGCGGGGGCAGCGCCCCCGTATGCAAAGTCCCCGCATGCAACGCGCAGCGCCCAATCGATGTAGGGGCGTACCCCCGTGTACGCCCGCCATAGCCCCAATTAGTCCAATCCGCCCCGCAGGGGCACAAGACCTTAGGCGGGGGCAACGCCCCCGTATGCAAAGCCCCCGTATGCTTTCGGGGTTCATTACATTTGACACCCCTTTTTCATTCCTTTTTTTTAAATATGACCAAATTATGACCAAATTTGAGATATAAAAGAAAAGAAAGATTTTGCTTTTTCGTTCATTTTGAACTACTTGCAAAATCTCTTTGGTGCCTGGAACAGAATCGCTTTCATTACGGCCTATTATTTACTTATTTACAATAATAATATCAGCATAATCTATGAAAACTTCATAATGGTGACAAAAATGAGACCAAGTTAAAGTGTTATTCAAGAGTAGGGATGCAATGAAAGTAAAATCACCATTTTTGGCTATTGTTGGCTTTTTGCTGTGGTGGTAACTTTGTAGCAGGAATCAAAGAAGAATAATATGGATATAAAAGATTGTTTTATTGCTATTTGCACCGCATGGATGATGTTGTTTGCCCCTGCTCTTTCTGCGCAAAACGAGCAAAAGACGGCGAAAGACAGCACCTCGCGACTCACTATCGGTGGCTACGGCGAGGCGGTGTTCAGTCGCCATTTCTATTCGGACAATGTGTTCCGCTACTCGCATGCCGACCGCTACAAGGACGCTCCCTCCTATTCGCGGCTCGACTTGCCGCACGCCGTCATCATGCTGGGTTACGACTTCGGGCACGGATGGAGCATCGGCACGGAGATTGAGTTCGAGCACGGTGGCATAGAAGCCGCCGTGGAGAAGGAGACGGAGGAGACGGGCGAGTTCGAGCAGGAGATTGAACGCGGTGGCGAGGTGGCGTTGGAGCAGTTCTGGGTGCAGAAAAGCTTCAATAAATATCTGAATGTGCGCGCGGGACATATAGTGGTGCCGGTGGGAATGACCAACAGCAACCACCTGCCCACGCAGTTCTTCGGTCTCTACCGCCCCGAAGGCGAGAACACCATCATGCCCTGCACCTGGCACGAGACGGGCGTGAGCCTGTGGGGCAAAGCGGGCAGCTGGCGCTACGAGGTGCAGCTGCTGCCGGCGCTTAACAGCAACCTCTTCAACGATGCTGGATGGGTGCACAACGGGAGTGCCTCGCCCTACGAGTTCCGTCCGGCCAACAGCCTCGCTGGTGCCGCACGTGTCGACTGGTCGGGCGTGAAAGGCCTGCGACTGAGCTTGAGTGGCTATGTGGGCAACACCTTCAACAATGACATCACGACGACGGTGTATCCCGAAACCTCGCGCTACCACGGCGCCACAGGAACCCTGATGATAGGATGTTTCGACTTTGCCTATAAGAACCGTTGGCTGGTGGTTCGTGGAAATGTGGATTACGGCCATCTGGGCGATGCCAGCCTTATCAGCACCCGCAACAAGAACCAGACGACGATGACCGGCAACCCCTACCCTCACACCGCTGTGGGCGAGAATGCCTGGGACGCTTCGATTGAAGCTGGGGTTGATTTGCTCCAGATATTCAAACAATCAAACAATCCGACAATCAAACAATCCAAACTCTGGCTCTTCGGACGTTACGACCACTACGACAGTTTCGTCCCCGCCGACGGGTGGGCCGATGTGGAGTGGGCCGAACGGCAGGTGGTGAGCGCGGGAGTGAACTACTATCCGCTGCCCGAAATCGCCATCAAGGTCGAAGGCGGCGTGCGACTGTTGGCCAGCCAGTACAACAATGAGCCCTATTGCGCCATAGGGGTGACCTGGGCGGGATTCTTTAAGAAATAGGTTATGGGTTATAGGTTATAGACTTGACTAAAAACAATAATATTATGAAGCATTTATTCAGAACTTTGGCGGTGGCGCTGATGGCCACCCTGACACTCGCTTCGTGCGAGAAAGAGAACAACAACGATGTCGTAGATGACGACCTGCAGGCGCAAGCCATTGTCGAACAGTTTGTGGAGCACACGGTGTCTCCCACCTACACGGCGCTGGCCGCCAACACCGAGGCGCTGGCCAACCAGCTGGCCGCCCTCAAGGCCAACCCCACGGACGCCGGTGTGCAGCAGGCCTGCGAGACTTTCCTCGCCGCCCGCGAACAGTGGGAGAAGAGCGAAGCCTTCCTCTTCGGTGCTGCCGGCGACTTCGGCATCGACCCCCACATCGACAGCTGGCCTCTCGATGAGGATGCCTTCAACACTCTGATGAACAGCCCCGCCATGCTGGAAGCCCTCGACGCTGAGAAAGGCGACGTGGTGGCCGGCGAGCGACTAGGCAACGCCCTGCTGGGATTCCACGGCATTGAGTACATATTGTTCCGCAACGGCCAGCCCCGCAGTGCCAACGATATCACCGCCGACCAGTGGAGATATGTGGTGGCGGTGGCTGGCGACCTGCGCAACCGCTGCTATCAGCTCGAGGTGGGTTGGCTCGGCGATGCTGCTCCCGCTGCGCATATCGAGAAACTCGACGACTTGGAGATGCCGTACACCGTGGCCGGTGGCAACTACAGCTATGGCGAGAACCTGAAGAACGCTGGTGTGGCTGGCAGCACCTACGGCACTCGTGCCGCTGCCTTGATGGCCATCCTGCAGGGTTGTTCCGACATCGCCGACGAGGTGGGCAGCAGCAAAATCTACGCCGCCTGGCACGGCGAGGACGTCACCTATATCGAGTCGCCCTACAGCTATATGTCCATCACCGACTTCCGCAACAACATCATCAGCATCCAAAATGCCTATATGGGTGGCATCGAGGGTCAGCGCGACGAGGGCAAATCACTGCACAGTTATTTGAAGAGCCTCAACGCCGGTTTGGACAGCCAAGTGTTGGCCGCCATCGACAACGCGCTTGCCAAAATCGACGCCATGCCCGCTCCCTTCGCCCTGCATTACAGCGAGGCCGTCAACGGTGAGGCTGTTGAAGCCTGTGCCGCACTGAGCGATGCCCTCGGCGAGGCAATTGATGCAATACGTAATAATTAGTAGTTAAGTAGACAGAAGTTAAGTAGTTAAGACAAATGAAAAAGACAACGTTATTTATTACAGCTGTTGCACTGACGATAAGTTTCGCCGCCTGCAACCGCGAAGAGGAGCCGACACCGCAACCGCAGCCTGGTATCGACGAAGAGACCTACGCCGGTGGCCTTCTGGGCACCACCTTCAACCAAAGCGCATCGGCCTACGAAGATCCCACGCCCGCCGTTGAGAACGCCGGTATGGTCAACGCTTTCAAATACGGAGAGATGTTCTTCGAGCACACCGTCACGCAGAACAACCCGCCCTTCAACGGCCTCGGACCTCTCTATGTGCGCTCTAGTTGCGAGAGTTGTCACCCCGGCTACGGCCATGGCCGCCGCATGGAGCGTTACCGCGCCGACGACTGGGGTAACGGCTACCTACTGGTGGTGTACAACAGCGCCACCAATGCCTACGAGAGCTCCGTGGCCGGCATGCCGCAAACCAAGGCGGTGGCGCCCTTCAAGCCCTCCATCGATGAGAGCAAAATCAACATCGCCTGGCTGCCCTACACCGACGACTGGAACAACACCTTCCCCGACGGCGAGACCTACGACCTTATCTATCCCGAGGTGACCATCCCCGAGGATGCCTTCTATGCCCCGCTCTCCACGCCCTACGGCCAACTGGCTTTCCGCCTCGAAAGCACCATTGGCATCTACGGCACGGGGCTGCTCGACGCCATCCCCGACGACTCGCTGAAGGCGCAGTACCAGCGTGAGCAGGAGGCCGGAGCCACCCTCAATCCCGCCATCTGGGCAGGCGGCGACTGGGCGTCGCTCTACGGCAACACCACCCATCCCAAGCGTTTCACCTACGCCCTCAGCCGCGGTCCCTTGCAGGATGCCGCCGGTGCCAACGCAATCTGGAACATCACCAACGTCACCCGCAGCGACCGCCGCAAGCACTACCTCAGCCTCGACCCCTCCATCTACGCCACCGCCGCCTCGCAAGACCCCGATGTGCAGGCCCAGTTCTACCAGTACTTCCCTGAGTGGAACAAAACAGGCAACGTGCAGCAGGATATCTACAACTACCTCACCAGCACCGAGTTGCCCGTCGAGATGAGTGACCAGGATTATGTCAACTTCATGGTTTGGCACCGTGGATTGGCCGTGCCTGCCGCACGTAACCTCAGCGACGCCACCGTGCAGCGTGGCCGCAAGCTGTTCCGCGAGATTGGTTGCACCGCATGCCACCGTCCCAGCTGGGAGACCGGCGACGACCGTTTCACCGACCCCAACGGTTTCTTCTCCGACGGCGACGTGCGCCTGCCGCGCTATCCGCACCAGAAGATATGGCCCTACACCGACATGGTGCAGCACCGCCTCTTCATGAAGAACGACATCCGCACCGGTTGGTGCCGCACCACCCCGCTGTGGGGACGCGGCCTGGCTCCCATCTGCTCCGGCCATGCCGACCGTCTGCACGACTGCCGCGCCCGCAACGTCATCGAAGCCATCATGTGGCACGGCTGCTCGCGTGAGGGCGGCCAGAGCGACGCCCGCTGGAGCGTGGAAAAATTCCGCCAGCTCAGCAAAGCCGACCGCGACGCTGTGGTGAAGTTTATCAATGCAATTTAAAACAGTAGTTAAGTAGACAGTAGTTAAGTAGATAGTAGTTAAGTAGTTAAGACAAATGAAAGGCGGCGGCTCCACAGGGAGCCGCCGCCGCTTGTGTCAACTATATTCAGAGAAATAATGTCATCGTGATGCAATATTTCGGCATGCTGTCGTTATTATCACGGAAACTTTAAAACGAATTATCATGGCAACAATGACAATATCCTACGACGGGCGCAACAGCACGATGCGGCACCTCATAGAGGCGATGCTCTCGCTTGGAGCGAAGATTGAGCAGGGCAGCCCCAGCGCGGAACAGCAGATGGTGAAGGAAAGTCTCACCACGGCCTTCGACGAACTGCATGCAGGCAAAGCCCGCAAGAACGCACGAAATCTCTTTGAATAACCTCTAATAATTAGTTGTGAACACGAATCTAACGAATTACTATTCGTGTTATTCGTGCAATTCGTGTTCAAATAAAACGAATAATTAGTGGTTACCTTTGCATGATGGTTGCTTTCGAATATCTCCCCGAGTTCGAGCGCCGCGCCAAAGCGTTGGCCAAGAAATACCGATTGTTTGTAGACGACTACAACGCGTTCCTCGACGAGCTGGAGCGCAACCCCTTCGGCGGCACTCCGCTCGGCGGCAACACCTACAAACACCGCATGGACATCGCCTCGAAGGGCAAAGGCAAAAGCGGTGGTGCAAGGGTGATAACCTATAATGTGCAGCAGTCGGAATGCGATCTTACGATTACACTGATGTCCATCTACGACAAAGCCGAAATCAGTAACGTGTCCGATGCCTATCTGCGCCAACTGGTAAAGGAAATAGAAGACAAATGACGAAATGTAACGCACATTAGTCGCAGATGAATGACCGCCCTGCGCTTTGAGGCGCGGGGCGGCTTTTTTCTGCAACATACACAATAATCAAACTCTTGTTGCGTTATAAGAGCAGAAATCTTAAAACGAATTACCATGGCAACAATAACACTTGAATACGACGGACGTAACAGTGCCATCAAGCAGCTGATTGGCGTGCTCCTCACCCTTGGCGCAAAGGAAAAGAAAGGCTACGACGACACGATGCAGGCCATCGCCGACTACCGCAGGGGCAATGTCACCGTGTGCGACAGCTTCGAGGACTATCTCAAACAGGTACACGCATGAGGCAGATTGTCTTCACGTCGCAGTACAAGCGCGACCTCAAGCTGGCGCTCCGCCGCAACCTACCCGAAGAGAAACTCAACGAGGTCATAAAACTGCTGGCCACCGACCAGCCATTGCCGGCCGCCAACAAGGACCACGCGCTGAAGGGCGAGTTCCGCGGCTTCCGCGAGTGCCACATCCAACCCAACTGGCTGTTGATGTACCGCAAGGACGACCTCATGTTGCAACTTGTGCTAATGCGTACCGGCACTCACGCTGATTTGTTTGGAATGTAGTATGCCATGCTTTGCTGCGATATTCATAACACGCTGATTATTACCCCCCCCAGTTTGCTGGTCTTGTAAACGGGAAGGGAGGAAACCCTATATTTATTGTTGGACACTCACCACCCTGCTGCCCACCATGGGCGGCGGGGCGGCTTTGTTTTGTCCCTATTATGAAACGAACACGAATTGCACGAATTAGCACGAATACATTCGTTTGATTAGTGAGATTCGTGTTCAAAAAAAAATCACGAAAATTCACAAATATCATTAATCAATCAAAAACTATAACATCATGAAAAAAATCTTACTTACGATTTTGGCTGTGCTGGCTACGACCGGCATGGCTATGGCGCAGACGGAAACGCTGCTGACCACAATTACGGCAACTGCAAAAGAGCAAGCCAGCTACAGCACGGCGAATGTGGCAACC